>CAUFRY010000040.1 GCA_959028445.1 uncultured Collinsella sp.
GCACAACCTTGCCAAGGTTGGGGTCGCGGGTTCGAGCCCCGTTGTCCGCTCCATTTGGGCGTTTAGCTCAGGGGGAGAGCGCTTCCCTGACACGGAAGAGGTCAGAAGTTCAAATCTTCTAACGCCCACCAAATGTTCGCAGCTCAGAGGCTATGTCCTCTGAGCTGTTTTGTTTTGCTACCAAGCACGCCGTCAAATATGCCAGCAAATATTGATCCAAGGTCCCCGTAGAGGTGCCGGCAGGTTGCATACGTCCTGGCCGACCGTGACCGCAACATGTTGGTCAAGCATAATCTTTTGGATTCTTTTGGCGTGAGCGGCTTGGTTTTGGTAGGATTTGTCAGCGGCTTGACTAAGGGGGTTTTATAACTGCCATGCAGGTAGCCGTGTTGGTAACGTTTTACCGACTTGCCAAGAACCCCTCATAATTAATGCGTCTGCAAAATAACTAATTGCTTTGACCTGCTGAAACACTATATGTTGTGTTTGACCTAAAAAAAGAATACAGGATATAGATGCCTCTTTGTCGTATGATAGATGGCGGACAGAGAACGAGGACCTTATTCGCCCCATTTGGATGGATCTTCGAGCCCCTTGATTGGCTGCGAGGATTGTCCGCATGAGGGCCTATGGTTTTCGAAAACACAGATTGCGCGACGGCGCCGCAAGACAGGGGCAAGCCCTGCCGGGCATCGTTTGGCTCTGAAGCGCAATACGATTTCGACGCGAAAGAGGCAAGAGGATGAAGATCATCAAGCGCAGCGGCACCGAGGTTGTCTTTGACATCGATAAGATTGTCAATGCCATCCGCGCCGCAAACTTGGAGGTCGAGGAGAGCTCTCGTCTTACCGACCGCCAGGTGGTTTACGCGGCACAAAACGTCGCCGAGGCATGCGAGAACGCGGGCCACACCGTGTCGGTCGAGGAGATTCAGGATCTGGTCGAGGACGAGATTATGCGTCTCGACTGCTACGAGGTCGCTCGCCATTACATCATCTATCGCTATGTTCAGAGCCTGAAGCGCCAGAAGAACACGACCGACGACAAGATTCTGTCGCTGATTGAGTGCAACAACGAAGAGGTCAAGCAGGAGAACTCCAACAAGAACCCGACCGTCAATTCCGTTCAGCGTGACTACATGGCCGGCGAGATCTCCAAGGACCTGACCCAGCGTGTGCTGCTGCCCCAGGAGATTGTGGATGCTCACAATGAGGGTCTGATTCACTTCCATGATTCGGACTACTTTGCCCAGCACATGCATAACTGCGACCTGGTGAACCTGGAGGATATGCTCCAGAACGGTACTGTTATTTCGGGCACGCTGATCGAGAAGCCGCACAGCTTCTCGACTGCCTGCAACATCGCGACGCAGATCATCGCTCAGGTTGCTTCCTCCCAGTACGGTGGCCAGTCGATTTCGCTGACCCATCTTGCCCCGTTCGTCGAGGTGAGCCGTCAAAAGATTCGCGGCGAGGTTGCCCGCGAGCTCGAGGAGCTTGGCGTCTCTGCGTCTGCCGAGAAGGTCCGTGAGGTCGTTGAGGACCGTCTGCGTGACGAGATCCGTCGCGGCGTCCAGACGATTCAGTATCAGGTCGTGACCCTTATGACCACGAATGGCCAGGCGCCGTTCGTGACGGTCTTTATGTATCTCAACGAGGCCCGTACGCCTCAGGAGAAGCACGACCTTGCCATGATCGTGGAGGAGACGCTTCGCCAGCGCTACGAGGGCGTTAAGAACGAGGCTGGCGTGTGGATTACCCCGGCATTCCCCAAGCTTATCTACGTGCTCGAGGACGATAACGTTCACGAGAATTCCCCGTACTTCTACCTGACCCAGCTGGCTGCCAAGTGCACCGCCAAGCGCATGGTGCCCGACTACATCTCTGAGAAGAAGATGCGTGAGCTCAAGCTGTCTAAGGGTGAGACCGCCGGCAATGGCGATTGCTACACCTGCATGGGTTGCCGCAGCTTCCTGACGCCCGACCGCTCCGGTAACGGATTTAACAACGTGGCCAACGCGCTGAACTATGACCCGACCAAACCTAAGTACTATGGCCGCTTTAACCAGGGTGTTGTGACCATCAACCTGCCCGATGTCGCACTGAGCTCGCATCAGGACATGGACAAGTTCTGGAAGATCTTCGACGAGCGCCTTGAGCTGTGCCATCGTGCCCTGCTGTGCCGTCATGAGCGCCTGATGGGCACGCTTTCGGATGCCGCACCGATTCTGTGGCAGTACGGCGCCCTGGCGCGCCTTAAGAAGGGCGAGACGATCGACAAACTGCTCGTGGGCGGCTATTCCACCATCAGCCTGGGGTATGCCGGTCTGTATGAGTGCGTCAAGTACATGACGGGCCACAGCCACACCGAGAAGGAAGGCACGCCGTTTGCCATGGCCGTCATGCAGCACATGAACGACAAATGCGCCGAGTGGAAGGCCGAAAGCGATATCGACTTCTCACTGTACGGCACCCCGCTTGAGTCGACGACCTACAAGTTCGCCAAGTGCCTGCAGCGCCGTTTTGGCATTATTCCGGGTGTGACGGACAAGGGCTACATTACCAACAGCTACCACGTCCATGTGTCCGAGGAGATTGATGCTTTCGATAAGCTCAAGTTTGAGGGCATGTTCCAGCAGCTTTCGCCGGGCGGTGCCATCTCCTACGTCGAGGTTCCCAACATGCAGGACAACCTTAAGGCTGTCATTCGCGTGATGCAGTACATCTACGACAACATCATGTATGCCGAGCTCAACACCAAGAGCGATTACTGCCAGGTGTGCGGCTATGACGGCGAGATCAAGATTGTCGAGGATGACGGCAAGCTGGTGTGGGAGTGCCCCAACTGCGGCAACCGCGATCAGGAGAAGATGAATGTCGCCCGTCGTACGTGCGGCTACATCGGTACTCAATTCTGGAACCAGGGTCGAACCGAGGAGATCCGCGACCGCGTGCTGCATCTCTAATAACCATCCCAGGCCGCCCCGTAGCGAGGCCCCGGACCTTTACTCGCTATTTCGGACAGTCCTGGCTCACGACGGAGGCGCCACTGGCGCCTCCTGTTCGTGCGGAACTCATATCGAGCAAAGGTCCGGGGCCTCGCTACGGGGCGGCCAAGTTGACGTAGCTGAGATGCGGCATGCGGTCTGCTCACTCCTCGAAGTTCTTAGCGGAGATAATTCGAGCTGCAGCTGCGATTTACTTGCGATGGCGGTTGAGCCGCAACCCAGTTTTTATTAGATCTCGAACCCTATGCTCGATGTTCGCTTCGTTCATTGAGTTACCCTTTGCATGAGGCCGGGACATATCGTCCCGCCCGCAGTTTCGCAGGCCGAAGGCCGAGAATGTTTGAGGACGGGATGATATGTCCCGGCCTCCCGGGAGAGTTACCTATGAACTACGCGAACATTAAGTATTTCGACATTGCTGATGGAGAAGGCGTTCGTACTTCTCTTTTTGTGAGCGGGTGCCGTCGTGGGTGCAAGAATTGCTTTAACTCTGTCGCGTGGGACTTTGCTGCGGGCGAGCCGTTCGATAGCGCCGTCGAGGACAAAATTATCGAGAGTCTCGATCATCCCTTTATCGATGGCCTGACGATTCTGGGTGGCGAGCCTATGGAGCCCGAGAATCAGGCGGGGCTTGTTGACTTCATTGAGCGTGTTCGTGCCACTTATCCTGCGGGGTCGAGCAAGACCATTTGGTGCTTTACCGGCGATGTGCTCGAGGAGCTTATGCCGGGCGGTTGCCACCATACCGAGGTCACGGACCGTATCCTTACCTGCCTCGATATGTTGGTGGACGGTCCGTTCGTTCAGGATTTGTACGATATCTCGTTGCGCTTCAGAGGCTCGAGCAATCAGCGCGTGATCGATATGAACGCTACGCGCGCCCGTGCTGAGCGCGAGGGCGTTGCGCTTTGTGATGCGGTTGAACTTTGGCGTGATGATCCGGTCTATTCGACCCATACTATGTAGCTTGTGGCCGATGCCGGAGGGCGTGGTACCATAGCGCGAACGCAAAATCGGAAAAGTGAGGCCCAGATGGTCGATCAGGAAAAAGTCGAGGCCGCCATTAAGCTGTTGCTTGAGGGCATAGGCGAGGACCCAACTCGGGAGGGCCTGCTGGAGACCCCGGCGCGCGTTGCCCGTATGTATGGCGAAATCGCCGGCGGTATGGACCAGAGTGCCGAGGAGCACCTGTCCAAAACGTTTGCCGTCGCTTCGAACGATTTGGTTATCGAGCGCGACATCACGTTCTACTCGCTGTGCGAACATCATCTGCTGCCGTTTTATGGCAAGGCTACCATTGGCTATATCCCCAACGGCCGTGTCGCAGGGCTCTCTAAGCTTGCTCGCACGGTTGAGGTTTATGCCCGCCGTCTGCAGCTGCAGGAGCAGCTGTGTGCGCAGGTTGCCGACGCCCTCATGGATTATCTCGCTCCCCAGGGAGCGATTGTGCTCATGGAAGCTGAGCATATGTGCATGACCATGCGCGGCGTGCAAAAGCCCGGCACCAAGACCGTGACGCTCGCTCGCCGCGGCGTCTTTGAGACCGACCCCGCGCTCGAAGAGCGTTTCTTTAGGATGCTGGGACGCTAACTATGAGAGTCGTCAACGACTTTACATCGAATACTGACGAGGGAACGCCGCGTCGCGGTTTTATGGCTTCGGGCCTGGCGCCTTTTGGCGTCATGCCTCGTATCGATTACATCTGTGCCAACGGCCTGTTCCGGCGCCACCTGGGCAACATTGCTCAGCTGGAATCGGGGCGCATCTTCTGCCGCCACGGTATCGACCATCTGCTCGATGTCGCTCGCATTATGTGGATTAAGAATTTCGAGGAAGATCTCGAGTTTGACCGCGAGGTCATCTACGCCACGGCACTTCTTCACGATATCGGCAAAGATGAACAGTATGAATCGGGTATATCCCATGATGTTGCAAGCGAACGCGTCGCTGATGCAATTCTCGGCGGCATGCCCGATGGCGTGGCGTTTGAGCCGGCCGATGCCGCAGCCATTAAGACGGCCATTCTGGGCCATCGAAAGCTGCGCGTGAACAGCCAACCGCTCGAGCGTCTGCTCTATGCAGCCGACAAAGCGTCGCGCGCCTGCTTTGCATGCCCCGCGCGCAATGCTTGCAACTGGAGCGATGATAAAAAGAACCTGTCGATTCGCGTGTAGTTAGTTTGCGCGGTCGGGGTTCTAAACGAAGGAGACGATCGCGATGAGCAATAAGAAACTGCCCGAGAATGCAACCAAGACTGAAGGTGCCGAGCTCGCCCGCCGTGGAAGGGGCGAAATATCCACCGCAACGGCGGTACCCCACGTGAGCTATGACGATCTGCGCCATGCCGACCGCATCACCGTTGAAGGTCTTGAGGTTTTTGCTAACCACGGCGTGTATCCCGAAGAGAACGCGCTGGGCCAGAAGTTCATCGTGTCCTTGGTGCTCTATGCCGACCTGCGTGCAGCGGGGGAGCACGATAACCTGGACGCCTCGATTGACTACGGCTCGGTGTGCCACGATGTCGATGGCTATCTGCGCGAGCATACGTTTAAACTCATCGAGGCGGCAGCCGAGGGTGTGGCCCAGATGCTGCTGCGTCGTTACCCCTTGCTGCTTGGCGTGCGTGTTAAGCTCGATAAGCCTTGGGCGCCCGTCGGTCTTCCCCTGGCAAGCTGCGGCGTCGAGATCGAGCGCGTGCGCTAACCGGTTCTAATACGTCTCTATGGGTGGCTGCTTGAGCCGCTGCGACAGCGCTCTATTGTTGGGGCAGTACCTGTCGAGCAGGGCGTGAAACCGCTGATTGTGGCTTGGCTCGAGCAAGTGGACGAGCTCGTGGGCGACAACCATGTCGAGACACTCGATGGGATAAGCGGCAAGTTCGCGTGCGATGCGAATGGCTCCGGTCTTGGGCGTGCATGATCCCCAGCGCGTTTTCATGCTGCGCACGGAGACGCGGGAAACGGCGACACTCATTGTGATTTCGTATGCGTGCACGATGTCGCGTAGCGCTGCGGTGACCTCGGTCGTATAAAGCTGGCTGATGTGGGCTTGGAGCTCGTCGGACGTTAGGCCGTCGAGGATTGCGCGCCGCTTGGCCTGTGGGCCTTCGTCCGATTCGTCGGTACCCATAAAGCTTGCGAAGGTGGCCTGCTTGGGCCGCGGCGCGGGTGATGCAAAGTTGTGATCGAGTGCATCCTGTACCGTGATGGGCTTGCCCCAAAGTGCAATGACGGACGAGGTGCTGAGCGGCTCTCGCGCCGTCGCCTGATGTTGCTCGCGCTTGGCAAGTCGGCTGACAATCCAGGTGCTGTTGCGCTTCACAAATGCCTCGATGCGCTCGCGGCTGGCGCCGAGCGGTGCGCTGGCGTGGACCTCACCGCTTGATGTGACGCGTAGGTTGAAGTTTTTGACGCGCTTTTTGGTAACGACGACGGAGATGGGCGTCCCATCCGGTCGGGATATGGAAATCGTAAATTGCTGCGTCAAAAGCGGTCCTTCAGATTGGGGACGGGCCGGCATGTCGACCGTTCGGCATGCCGGCCCGCTCAAGGGATGTGAAATTAATAACGCTCAAAGAAGGCAAGCGCGTTGTCGCTGCAGAGCTTTTGCATCACGGTCTTGCCAAAATGCTTGGAAAGCATGTTCTGGAACTCGGGCATCTTGCTGGCATCGGAGAGGAAGGCGGGCACCGTGGCACCGTCCCAGTCGCCGCCGAGCGCGATGACGTCCTCGCCGCCCAGGTCGAGCCAGTGCTCGATATGTGCCGCCAGCTGGTCGAAGGTGACGTCTGCGGCGGTCTTGTCGGTTACGTCGTTGGATAGGAACTCGCTGCAGTAGTTGAGGCCGACGATGCCACCCATGTCGCGAATTGTGCGGAACTGGTCGTCGGTAAGGTTGCGTTTGACGCCGCAAACCGCACGGGAGTTGGAGTGGCTGGCGACGAAGGGGCGCGTGGCGTGGGCGACAACCTCGTCAAAGCACTCATCGTTGAGGTGGGAGACGTCGAGTACCATGCCGGCGTGCTCCATCTGCGTAAGTGCCTCGATGCCGGCGGCGGTGAGGCCGGCGTGGGTATCGTGCCCGCTCGCGAGCGGTCCCTGCGCGTTCCAGCTGAGTGATGACATGAGTACGCCCAGGCTCTTGAGTACCTCGATCAGCGCGGGGTCCTCGGCAAAGAACGTGGCGTTTTCGATGGTGTGGATGCAGGCGACCTTGCCGTCTTTGAGCGCAGGGCGAATGTCAGCGGCGCTGCGTACGTTGACCATGCGGTCGTGGTTGAGCATTGCCTGGCCGCTCATGTGCGCCATGATCTGCGCCTGGAAGCGTGCGGCGTGGGCGGTGGGAATCTCGTCGGGGACAAACGTGGCGAAGCACTGTGCCCACGGCGTGTTGCCGATCTTTGCGAGCGAGATGGCGCAGGCGTTGCCCTCGATGAGGTCGAAATCTTGCGGATGCGTTTCATCGCCGGGGAAATAACCGTCGGTGCCGGCGGTAAAGCGCAGGTCGAGATCGAGCGTGGCCCAGCCGATGCGGTCGGCGGTGTCGCAGTGTAGATCAAATACGGGATATGCCATGGTTCCTCCGGTTGCAGCGTTTCTTTGCAAACTGTCATTGAATTGTATGACTAGGGTATAGTTAGCGCCATATGTTCATGGCGGCCCGCGTTGTGCGCCGCCCTTATTACGGAGGTTACCATGTCCAACCAGGGCAAGAAGGTCAAGACCCATTATCGCGGCACGCTCGACGACGGCACGCAGTTCGATAGCTCCTACGATCGCGGCGAGCCGCTGGAGTTCACCTGCGGCGCCGGTCAGATGATCAAGGGCTTCGACGCCGCTGTTGTCGACATGCAGGTGGGCGAGAAGAAGACCGTGCACATTCCTGCTGCCGATGCCTACGGCGAGCACAATCCCGAGATGGTCCTGACCTTCCCGGCCGAACAGGTTCCCAACATCGAGCAGATCGAGAAGGGCATGAAGCTTTTCCTGTCCACGCCGAGCGGCATGCCCGTCCCCGCCGTTGTCATCGACGTGACGCCCGAGGCCGTGACGCTCGACGCCAACCACGAGTTGGCCGGCAAGGACCTCAACTTTGATATCGAGCTCGTCGAGGTCGAGGGCTAGAGTATGCCTGAACGCTTGGTTTCGACGACATGCTTGGGAAATCTCAACGATCCGTCCTATGAACTCCTGCTTCGCCGGAAGTTGGGCGGCGTCTTTGAAGTTGACGAGCTATTGCTCGATTGGGACCAGGCCGATGCCCGCACATTTGCGGGCGTAACGGAGCTGGGGCGCACGATCGGTGTTCGGCTGGATACTGCCGACGGCGGTCGTCTTGCCGATGGCGACGTGCTCGCCATTGACCGTTCGGGCGTGGTGCCCGTGGCGGTTGTCGTGCGCCTGCGCAGCGCCGAGGTTTATTTGGTCGAAGTCGACCGCATGGATCCGATTGCACTCGCGCATGCGTGCTGGGAGATTGGCAACATGCATGCGCCGCTCTTCCGAGGCGACTCGGACGAGCATACCGTGCGCATGTATACGCCGGTGCAGCCTGTTTTGGGCCGCATACTCCGGGGTGTCGAGGGTGTTCGGCTCTCGGTGGTTACTCGTGAACTCGATGCGGACCGGCGCTTTGCGTCGAGTGCGGCGGAGGTCGTCGTGAGCATGGCTCCCGACTTTTCCATCGTAAAGAAGGCGCGCGGTTAACGTGCGTATGAGTAAGACGGACTTTGAGAGGCAACTATTCAAAGTTCGTCTTACTGTTGATGAGGTGCTTTGGGGGAAAGCATATGGGTCTTGAGGGAATCAAGCTGATTGCATGCGATTTGGACGGCACGTTGCTGCATCCGGGGGAGCGCGAGCCGCGTTCCGAGGCCTTTGAGCTTATCGATGAGCTGCATCGTCGCGGTATCGTGTTTATGCCGGCGAGCGGCCGTCAATATGCGAGCTTGCGCCACCTGTTTGCCCCGGTGGCCGATGAGCTCGCCTATGTATGCGAAAACGGAGCCCTGGTGATGAGCGAGGGACGTGCCGTTGTCAAGCGTTCCATGGAACGTGGCCTTGCTATGGATATCGCGAATGCCGTGGCTGCGTATCCCCATGCCGACGTGACCCTTTCGTGCGAGGGGCACCTCTACACCATGAGTGGCAACGATGTGTTTGTTGACCACCTGCGCTATGAGGTCCACTGCGATGTGGCGGTGGTCGACCGTCCCGAGGACATCGACGAGGACGTCATTAAGATTGCCTTCCAGACGCCCGAGGTGGATCAGCCGGCGGCCCTGGAGTATTTCGAGCGCCTCTTTAGCGACCGAGTCGATGTCATGACATCGGGAACCGAATGGACGGACTTTATCGGTTTCGGTTCGGGCAAGGGCTCTGCGCTTGCCGATTACGGTCGTGCCCTGGGGATTTCGCCCGATGAGATGATGGCGTTTGGCGACAATGAGAACGATCGCGACATGCTCAACGTCGTGGGCCATCCCTATCTGATGGAGAGCTGCAACCCCACCATGCGAGGCATCAACGACCGCGTCCGTTACGTGCGCACGGTCGAAGAGGAACTGCGCCGTCTGCTCGCCGAGTAGGTTTTCGGGACATACCTAGAAATCTACTTTTTGCTGTAGCGGATGGGCAAGTAGATTTGCGGGCATGCCACTAAGGGCTACCGGCAGTCGGGGCAGAGACCCTCGAAGATGGTGTAGTGCGACGTGACGTGCCAGCCGATTTGCTCGGACGCCTTGGCGTCGAGCTGGGCATCGAAGGGGAGCGGTACGTCGATGACGCGGCTGCACGAGGTGCAGATGATATGTGCGTGCGGCTCGATGGTGCGATCGAAGCGGCTGCCGCCCGGCGTCTTGATGGAGAGGATCTCGCCGGCGTCGGCCAAGAGATTGAGATTGCGGTAGACCGTACCGCGGCTGATCTTGTCATCCTGTTCGCGTACGGCGTTGTAGATTTCGTCGGCGGTGGGATGGTTATAGCTTTGGCGCACAGCGTCAAGAACCAGCTTTCGCTGCCTGGTATTCCTTCTTTGCACCGCCATGCGCCTCGCCTCTTTTCTATCAACGGTCGTAGGTAAATGATACCGTATTTAGCACACAATACTAATAACGAGGAATGAAACCGTCTTCATTGGCAAGTGGGGCTCGGGTCTGGGCGTCTGCGAGGCGAAAACGCGTTCCCATGCGCTCGTAGGAGGCATGAAGCGCCTTGAGCTGAGACACGATGTTTGCCGGCGGGCCCTGTAGCTCCATCTCAACCGAGCCGTCTTCCATATTGCGCACCCAGCCGGTGAGGGAGCGCGCCTGTGCGAGGTTGGTGTTGGTGAAGCGGAAACCGACGCCCTGGACCTGTCCCTCCCATCGCAGGAAATAGCGCTGCGGGGCGTCTTGAGTGGCCTCGTCGCTTGCGAGCACAGTAAGTCTGCGGCGCAGCTCGAGCTCGACGTTTGATGGTTTTTGGGGTTCTCGACTGCCGCCGGTGACGCTGGAGAAGAACGTATCGAAGAGGCCCATCGCTATGCCTGCTTGCCTGCGTCGGCCGGGAAGGTTATGCCGGCCTGCTGGCGCACGGCATCCATGATGCGCAGTGAGACGAGCGTGACATCGCGGTAGTGGCCAAGCTCGTGGCGTCCCGCCGGGGTCTCCCAAATCTCTTCCTTGACGTTATCGATGCCGCCGATGGCGGTGATAAAGTCTGTGAGTTCGTATTCCATAGTGTTGCTCGATTTGGGCAGGTCGAGCACGCGGCCGTTGTCGCCCTGTTCGCGCGGTGCCTCGGTCGCCGAGCCGCGTACGACATCGCCGCGATAGTCGATGCGGACGTTGCGGGGCGTGGACAGATGGTCGATCTGGATAGTGCCACGCTCGCCTTCGATCTGCGAGGGCAGCAGGTCATTCGTAATTTTGGAGTGCGCGAGCTCGACGGAGATGCGGCCTCCGCCATAGCTGGCGAGGATGGAACCGCAGCCGTCGATGGGGCCGTGCGTGAGCTGTCGCGTGGTGGGGTCGAGCAGAGTAGTCATGCTCGTAAGGCCGGAGGGCATGCCGAAAATCTCGACCATGGGCTCGACGGCGTAGACGCCAATGTCCATGAGGGAACCCGATGCCATATTGCAGTCGAAGATATTGGTGGCGCGTCCCGCGAGAATCTCGTTGTAGCGCGAGGAATACTTGCCAAAGCGCAATGAGGCACGGCGGATGGGGGCGATCTCGCCCAGGGCGTCCTCGATGGCGTGGAAGGCGGGATCGTGGAGGGGACGCATGGCCTCGAGGGCCACGACACCTGCTGCCTCGGCAGCGCGGAAGACTTCCAGCGCCTGCGCTTCGGTGGCGCAGAAGGGTTTCTCGACGATGACGTGCTTGCCGCCGGCGATGCAGGCAAGGGCCTGCTCGTAGTGAAGTGCGTTAGGGCTGCCGATATAGACGGCGTCAACGTCGGCGGCTGCCGCGAGCTCATCGAGCGACGTAAAGTTTCGCTCACCACCGCGCTCGGCGGTAAAGGTAGTACCGCGATTGGCGTCGCGTGAAAGCGTGCCCACAAACGCGGCTTGGTCGTTGGCGTTGACGACTTGGATAAAGTCGTCGGTGATCATGGATGTGCCGATGGTCGCGATGCGCAGCATACGTCCCCCTTGCGTTGTTTGGTCTACAAGATGAGTGTAGCGAGTGGGGATATAAAGCTGCGCGAAAACGCTATTACAGGTCGCTCTCGTTAAAGCCGGTGTCGATATCGAGGTTGCTGCCGTCGGCCGCCGTGGTGGCGAGCTCGTCGCAGCGCTCGTTGAGCTCGTGGCCGGCATGTCCCTTAACCCAGATGAACTCCACCTTATGCTTGCTTTTGGCGGCAAGCAGGCGCTCCCACAGGTCGCGGTTCTTAACGGGCTGCTTGTTGGCGGTTTTCCATCCGCGCTTTTTCCAGCCGTCGATCCAGTGCTTGTTAAAGGCGTTGACGACGTACTGCGAATCGGAATGGACCTCGACCTCGCAGGGGCGGTTAAGTGCCTCGAGCGCCACGATGACCGCCATGAGCTCCATGCGGTTGTTGGTGGTCTTGGCGTAGCCGCGCGAAAGCTCGGAGGTGAAGGTCTTGCCGGCGGGGTTGGTGTATTTGAGCACGGCGCCGTATCCGCCGCGTCCCGGATTTGATCGGGCCGAGCCGTCGGTATAGATGATGACCTTCACATGGTTCCTTTCGTTGGGTACGTTTCGTGTGAGTGACCATTGTAGCGCCATGCCCGCCGGGGGCTAGCAATCTACGATTTCTACCCCGTCTTCCGACAGTTAGTTGGCATGGATGATGCAGTTGAGCTCGTCGAGGTATTGCTGCAAGAGGGGAGAGGGCTTGCGCTCGTCGTGCATGATATAGCCTACGTGCATCGTTGGGGCGTCTGCTAACGGGATCGATGCCATACCCCATTGCATTTCATTGGAGAGGACACCGGTCGACAGGGTGTAACCGTTCGACGTGATAAGTAAGTTAGTAAGTGTTCCGCGGTCCGAGATTCGTATGTTGCGGTCGCAAGGGATATAGCTAAAAGGTTCCTCGGCGTAATAGAAGGAGTTCGAGGTGCCTTGCTCAAAGCTGTAGCGCGTATATGGTGTGAGGTCGGCAAGGGACAGCTGCGGGCGGCGGGCAAGCGGGTGGCGCTCGCTAACGAAGACGTGGACCGTCGCGTCGAATAGGGGATGGAAGCTCGCGCGCGCATCGGCAAAAGCCTTCTGCAGAACGCGGACGTTAAAGTCGTCCAGATAGAGGATGCCGATGTCGCTGCGAAACGCGCGGACGTCATCGATGATCTGCGATGTGGTGGTCTCGCGCATGATGAACTCGAACTTGCTGTCGCGGCAGCGCTCGACGACGTTGACAAAGGCCTCGACCGAAAAGGCGTAGTGCTGGGCGGAAATGGCGAGGCGGGCTTGCGGGGTACCGCCGTCCTCGTAGCGGGCCTCAAGCATGTCGGCCTGCTCTACGACCTGGCGTGCATAACCCAAAAGCTCGGTGCCGTCGTTGGTGAGTGCAACACCGCGGCTAGAGCGCGTAAAGATTTCGATATGAAGTTCCTGTTCCAGGCTTTTGACGGCGTTGGAGATATTGGACTGTGCGGTATAGAGGCGCTGAGCTGCGGCGTTGATCGAACCGGACTCTGCCACGGCGATCAAAAAGCGAAGCTGCTGGAGGGTCATCGGCGCCCGTCCTTTCGATAGTTATCTATAAAACAGATAACAAGTTAGCGCTTTTAAGTGATTGACCGAGGGAAACAATGCTCGTACTATTCAAAACACACAAAGGCGGTAGGTAATTAAGCCAACCACGGAACCGGGATGCGAAAGGAGGCCTGCATATGAATTGCTTACCAAGACGAATGGCGGGCTCCTGTTTGCGCCCGTCGGCGTGATCAGGAGACAGCGACTTACTTCTCTCTAATTTATTAACTTTTGTTCGATCAAGGAGATCATCATGAGCCAGTTCATCAACAACCCCGAGCACACCTTTGGTTTCGATACCCTGCAGCTGCACGTTGGCCAGGAGAGTGCCGATCCTGCATCCGACTCCCGTGCCGTGCCTATCTACCAGACCACGAGCTATGTGTTCCGCAACTCCCAGCACGCCGCCGACCGCTTTGGTCTTGCCGACGCCGGAAACATCTACGGCCGTCTGACCAACTCCACCCAGGGCGTCTTCGAGGATCGTATCGCCGCGCTCGAGGGTGGCGTGGCAGGTCTTGCCGTCGCCTCCGGTGCTGCTGCCATCACCTATACCCTGCAGGCCCTTGCCCAGGCCGGTGACCATGTGGTTGCCCAGAAGACTATCTACGGTGGCTCCTACAACTTGCTGGAGCATACGCTCTCCCAGTTTGGCGTCGAGACCACCTTCGTCGATGCCCATAACCTGGAAGAGGTCGAGGGGGCCATCAAGGACAACACCACGGTCATCTATCTCGAGACGCTCGGCAACCCCAACTCCGACATCCCCAACATCGACGCCATCTCCGAGATCGCCAAGAAGCACGGTCTGCCGGTTGTCGTCGACAACACTTTCGGCACCCCGTATCTGTTCCGCCCGCTGGAGCATGGTGCCAACATCGTCGTCCACTCCGCAACCAAGTTCATCGGCGGCCACGGCACCTCGCTGGGCGGCGTGATCGTCGACGGCGGTAACTTCGATTGGAAGGCGAGCGGAAAGTACGCGCAGATCGCCGAGCCCAACCCCTCCTACCATGGCGTCTCGTTTGCCGAGGCTGCCGGTCCCGCCGCCTTCGCAACCTATGTCCGCGCCATCCTGCTGCGTGACGAGGGCGCCTGCATCAGCCCGTTCAACGCCTGGGTCCTGCTCCAGGGCACCGAGACTCTGTCGCTGCGCGTTGACCGTCATGTCGAGAACACCAAGAAGGTCGTTGAGTTCCTGGCTGGTGACAGCCATGTTGCCAAGGTGAATCACCCGAGCCTGCCTGAGCACCCCGATCACGAGCTCTATCAGAAGTACTTCCCCAACGGCGGTGCCTCGATCTTTACCTTTGAGATTAAGGGTGGCCAGGAGGCAGCTTGGAAGTTCATTGATCATCTGCAGGTGTTCTCGCTGCTCGCCAACGTGGCCGACGTCAAGTCGCTCGTCGTGCACCCGGCTACCACCACGCACTCCCAGCTGTCTGCCGAGGAGCTCGCCGAGCAGAACATCACGCCCTCCACGATCCGTCTTTCCATCGGTACCGAGAATGCCGAGGATATCATTTGGGATCTGAAGCAGGCCTTCGCCGCGCTGGACGAGTAAGGCGACTTGTGCAAGGACCCCTTGCGACTCGATAGGTATAACTGTATAAAATGCCTGCTCAAGGCGCCTGTGCGAACAATGGTTGCACAGGCGCCTTTTTTGCATAGAGAGGGCGCAAAAACAGGGTTTTTGACACGCTTTATGCATTCGAGTTGTGGAAAACTCCTGTTGAGAGGATGTGAGTTTTACGCAATTGACGTGCGCCTTTTAAGTAAAACCGCAGGTCGCGATTTGCTCGGGGTACTATGCAGCGCGATCGAATCACACGCAGCTCAAACGCAGCAAAAACGCACTACGGAGGTTTCCAGCTACATGAGGATTGATTCACGAAAACCGAAAGCCGCCGCCCTTTCCGCCGCTCTGACCGTGGCACTTTTGGCGGGCGCCGGTGCAACTGATGCCCACGCCGCAACACTGTCCGATACGGTTGGATCTACGCCGTCTGAGACGACGCTGGTGCAGCCCGTTGACTATCGCGGCGATGGTTATGGTTCCATGCAGGAGTGGAACGCCTCGATGGAGGCCAAGCGCGATTCCCTGGAGATGCGCGCTCAGATCATCATGAACATGTACGGTGACTATGCCACCGATGACGAGCGCGCTGTGCTGCAGGGTTGCATCGACGGCGCGGGTAGCCTGTTGACGATGGGGGAGGTTGACGCCAAGTCGACCGAGCTCGATGAGCTGCGCATTGCGCTTGAGGATGCCAAGCGCAATGCGCTCGAGGCTGCCGCCGAGGCGGAGGCTGCCGAGGTCGCCCAGGCTTCGTACTACAACGCCGGTTACACTCCGTCCTACGCGTCTGCCGCGTCCTACGCGAACGGATCGGGCCTGACGCGCTCTGCGGGTGTCAATAACTACAACGGGCGCCGCGAGACCTATTACAGCAGCAATGTGCTTTATCACTATCGCACGGGCGAATGGACTCAGGATTCTGAGGGCTTCTGGCGCGATTCCGACGGCTATTACGTTGTTGCCGCGGGCGATATGGCCCAGGGCTCGACCTTTACGGGCTCCAAGGGTGATTGCAAGGTCTATGACTCCGGTTGCGCTGCCGGAACCACCGACTACTACACCGGTTGGTAATTTTTCTGCATCACGGATATTTGGCGGACGGGCGTCTTTACCGAGCTTTAGGGCAACGTAAGGACGTCCGTTCTATGTATGCGTTTGAGTTAACAGAGCCCTTACCGTGGCGGTACGCTGGGCGTATGGATGCGGGGCACACTGGTTCTTGAGAAATAAGGTCTTTCTCTTGGAGGAAGTGGTCTTGTGAATGCTCGAGATATTGCCGTTGCCGCCGTCGCGTTGATGCTTGGTTGCCTTGGTCCTACGGCCGCGCTCGTCGCGGGTATGCAGGGGACATGCGGGGCTGCTCCTATCGTGGTCGGCGTGCTGATCGCGGCCACGCTGCTGGGAAGCGCCGGTGTTGTCCTTTGTCGCGACGATGAGGACGAGGTTCCGGAGTCGCAACGCTAGCTGTTGTGAGATTGACCGCCGGTCATAGACGAAGATGAAAGCCGCCGTAAGGGGAGTGCTCCTTGCGGCGGTTTTGCTGCTAAGGCTGTTGAATGCGGCGCGTTGGCGTTACCAGCTTGCCTCGATATCGCGAATGCGCTGATAGAGCCATTCGTTCTGCGGAACCTGGATATCGTGCTTGGCCGCGAGGCGGCGGACGGTGCCCGCGAACTCCTCGACCTCTGTTTTGCGCTGCGCGATGCGGTCCTGAGCCATTGAGGGCATACCGGCGGGGTCGATTCCCTCGATGAGGTGCACCATTTGCGTCAGGTCTGCTTCGGTCAGCTCAACGCCCTCGGCGTTGGCAACCGCAAGCGTCTCGCGCATGGCGGAGACAAAACAGCGGCGCTGCTCGGAGCCCGGCTCCGTGGCGCTTCCGTAGGTCCCGCCGTAGGCCATGCAGGTCTGGTTGATGCCGTCGTTGAGCATGAGTTTGGCCCACATGCGGTGCGCAATATCGCGCTCGACGGTATGGGCGATGCCGCAGCGCGTGTAGAGCCCGTCGATAGCGGCGACGGTCGCGGGGTCCGTGCCGGCCGCCGCGCCAAAGCGGATCTCGCCCGCATTGGTAAAGGTGAGCGCGCCGTTGAGGAACACGGCGTCCATGCCCTGGCAGATACCCAGGACGGTATGCTCCCAGCCAAAGCGTTCGGCAATCTTTTGCTCGCTCGTAATGCCGTTGCATAGCGAGGCGATGAGCGTGTTGGGTCCCACGACGCGCTCCATAGTCTTGAGTGCTTGGTCGAGACCGGTGGTCTTGACTGTCAGGATGACCAGATCGGCGGGCGTCGCCTCGCTGGCGCGGACGGACGTGAGATCGCAGGGCTTGCCGTTGACAGTGAGCGCATCGCCCGCGTGACGCTCAAAACGGGTGTCATCCATGATGTATTCGACGGCGTCGTTGCCGAGCGCCCGGGCGATCATGCTGCCGTAGAGCAGGCCGACGCCGCCCTTGCCGATAAAGGCGACCTTGTTGATCTGCATGTGAATCATCTCCCCATGTAAAAGGCGCCCGCGTAAGGGGCGCCTGATGGATTGTATGCTGCCAGGGTGATTGGTGGGTGCGCGGGGCGGCTGTTATAAAAAAGAAACGTTTGCCTGGACGCTACGCTGCAGGGCAGACCGCAAAGACATGCGCGTGGTCATGCCCGGCTCCTTTCATCGGGCTTTTTGCTGATGTTAAAGCGGTGCCGTGACAGCTCGATTTCTGCTGCGTTACGATACGTTCTCGATTGCGATTCCACGATGTTTCGGCTGCGTGACCATTGTGTTTCGCCTTGCCGGGGCGCTGATGGCGAAGGGAGGGGCCGTGCAATATCGCGTTGACCCCAAAAGCGGCAACCGTATCTCGGCGTTGGGTCTGGGCTGCATGAGGTTTCCCGGTGCGCCGGGACGTCCGGATGCGAAGACAGCCGATGCCATCATTTCCCGTGCGGTGGAGCAGGGGATTAATTATCTGGACACCGCGTATCTCTATCCCGGTAACGAGGCGTGCGTGGGCGCCTCGCTTGAGCGCTTGGGGCTGCGTGACCGGGTGTTGCTGGCGACCAAGTTGCCGCATACTTCGTGCAAGTGCGCGGAGGATTTCGACCGGTTCTTCGATGAGCAACTGCGGCGCCTGCGGACCGACCATATCGACTATTACCTCATGCATAACATTACCTCGCCCGCCCAGTGGGAACGTGTGGTGGCGTTGGGCATTGAGGACTGGATCGCGTGTCAAAAGGCGGCGGGGCGCATTCGCCAGATTGGTTTTTCGTACCACGGCAGCGCGGTGGATTTCCTGACGATGCTTGACGCATATGACTGGGATTTTTGCCAGATACAGTACAACTATGCCGGCGAGCGTTACCAAGCGGGAACGGCAGGACTCATGGCGGCTGCGGAGCGCGGGCTCGCGGTGTTTGTGATGGAGCCGCTGCTGGGCGGGCGTTTAGCGGGCAAGCTGCCGCCACGGGCCCGCGCTGTGCTCGATAGTGCCCGTGACCCGCATTTGCGCACTCCTGCCGCCTGGGGTCTTTCGTGGGTGTGGAATCATCCTCAGGTGACGATGCTGCTTTCGGGTATGACCGATATCGCGCAGGTGGATGAGAATTCGTCACTGGCAGACCTCGCGTTGCCGAATTCGATGACTGCCAACCAGCTCGACACGATTGCGCGCGTGTTGATGGAGTTTGAGAAATCGAACCGTGTGCCCTGCACGGGATGCGGCTACTGCATGCCATGCCCCAAGGGTATCAACATTCCCGGCTGCTTTGCCGCCTACAACGCGAGCTATGCGCACAGCTGGTTTACGGGGCTGTCGCAATACTTTACGGCGAGTGCGGTGCGCACGAGCGAGCCCAAGCTCGTGAGCAATTGCGTCAAGTGCGGCAAATGCGCGCGCCACTGCCCACAGCACATCGATATTCCCGAGCGTCTCGACGATGTGCGCCGACGTTTCCAGCCTGGTCCCGTGACGGCGGTGCTTAAGGCCTTCGGCAAAACGCGCTCCTCATGACCCTTTTATAACTTGCGGTGGAATAGTTCCTGTTTGCGGCAGAAGGGGGTGCGGACGATTTCTTGGACCGCGCCTAGGCGTATCCAAGCTTCCTGCGGT
>CAUFRY010000041.1 GCA_959028445.1 uncultured Collinsella sp.
GGATTGGTCAAAATAGTTTGACTATTAGCGGCTAAAATCGCCCGGCGCTAACATCCCCTGCCGTCATCGTTGCCGCAGCGGCAAGACCGTTGCAAATACTTGGAATAGCCCTACGCTCGGCTCGTATTGCAAACCCCGAGTGAAGGGAGCCGTATATGCATGCAACGGCAATTAACCTTCGGGGGGGGGTCGCTCCTGAAACGACCCGCTTCCGAGGGCAATCAATTATCGAGTACGTCCTGATCATTGCCGTCATCGGCCTGGTCATCGTGTTCGCGGGACCCGGCGTGGCCGGAGCCATCCGAAACCAGTCCAACCTGGTCGGCAACACGGTGAACAATGGGACGGTCGGCGGCGTCGAGGGAGGCGCGTCCGGTGGCGGCTCCGCAGGCGCCGATTCCGCGGCCGTCCAGGTGGCCATCGCCAAGGACGCGAAGGACTGGACCCTCGACGAGCAGGAGGCGGTTGCCAAAGACATTGCCAAGAACGGTACATCGTCTATCGCCTACGCCAAGGCCAAGGCCGCCATGGATGCCGGCACCAAGTTCTCGATGAAGCTGACCAATGGCAAGACGCTCGAGTACCGTATCATCGGCATCAACCACGACGACTTGGCCGATGGTAGCGGCATGGCAGGCTTGACGTTCGAGGCGACCAACTCTGCCTTGGGTAGCCAGAGAATGAACGCTACGGACACCAATGCCGGTGGTTGGGATAAGTCCGAGCTCCGTACCCGCCTTAACAGCGGTGACCTCTGGTTGCTCCTGCCCAGCGAGCTCCAGTCAAAGGTGAAACCCGTCACAAAGACAACCGATAACGTTGGCGGTAACGGGGGCGGTGCCCCCTCGGCGACGACCGACAAGGTTTTTCTGCTCTCGGCAACCGAAGTATACGGGGATATGCAATCTGACGGCATCCAGTACGAGTGCTACAAATCCAAGGGCGTGACGAGGTCGAACTATTCCGGTGCATCAGGCTATAGCCACTGGACTCGTTCCGTGAGACCGCGCAGCTCCACATCCTTTCGCTATGTTCAAAGCGGCGGTATTTGCTACAGCTACAGCGCGACGGACTCGTTTTATGTCCTCCCCGCTTTCTGCTTCTGATCTCTTTCATCGCAAAGCCCCCGCAATCCTGCGAGGGCTTTTCTTTTGGCGATTACTCAAACAATTCGAGGTTCATTGTACAGGTAATCGGGTTGAGGAGAAATGGGGTCATACAGCGGCTCTCAGAGCGCCTGCCGCACTTCCCCGCCATTACCTTTGCGGCATCCTCGTATGGAGTCCATCCTGGTTGGCGTTTTGTTGTAACCGCTCACTTGTCCACAGATCAAGTGAACTGCTGGAATAAATACAGCGACACACTAGTTCGTTACAGTCGCCATATCTGCGTAAATCGCCGCGATAAATACAGCCTGTACTCGTCTGTATACCAGTTACGCGTATGTAGATTCATGTCGCGTTAATAAATCGGCTCAAGCGCGTGCAAAACGCGCAAGTAACCGCAAAGGGCGATTATCGCGCAGGTAGATTTTTGGCACCCTGTTGCTTAATCAAAATTAAGCAATTGCTTAAAACAAAAAAGGTCAGGCACTAGGTGCCTGACCTGCAAACTTCTGGTCGGGACGACTGGATTCGAACCAGCGACCCCTTGACCCCCAGTCAAGTGCGCTACCAAGCTGCGCCACGTCCCGAAGCTTTTCTTTGTTGCTCTGCTCTCGCTCGCAACAGGGAGTATATTAACCCGAAACTTTGTCCTTGTGCAAGAACTTTTTTACAAATTTTGAAGCAAGTCCAAAATTGTATCTGCGAGCTGGGGTTTTGTTAGCACGGGAAGTTCTTGCGTGCCCGCTGTACTCACGATCCAGGCCTTGTTGGTATCGGTTCCAAAGCCCGAATCGGCGCGCGAGACATCGTTAGCGATAATGGCATCGCAACCCTTGCGGGCGAGCTTTCGCTGCGCGTACTCCACGACGTTATCGGTCTCGGCCGCAAAGCCGATCACGCACCGCTCTCCCTTTTGGCGCGAAAGCTCGGCCAAGATATCGACCGTCTCGACTAGTTCGATGCGATCCAGGCGTTCGTTGGCCTTTTTGAGCTTATGGTCGGCAGGGGATGCGGGGGTGTAGTCGGCGACGGCCGCCGCGCAAATGGCCGCATCGGCCGTCTGAAAGGCGCCCACTGCCGCCTGCAACATCTCTGCGGCGGTCTGTACGCGCAAACACTCCACACCGCGAGGAACATCGAGCGATGTCGGCCCCAGCACAAGCGTGACCGCAGCACCGCGGCGAGCGGCCTCCCCCGCCAGAGCGATGCCCATCTTGCCCGACGACCGGTTGCCAATAAAGCGCACGGGGTCGATCGGCTCGTACGTGGGGCCGGCGGTGATCACGATGCGCTTGCCCGCAAGATCCTGAGGTGCGGAGTTGAGCACCTGGCAGACGGCCTCGACGATGTCCTCGGGCTCGCTCATGCGTCCCGTGTCCACGTCGCCGCAGGCAAGGTAGCCGCTGCCGGGCCCCACCACATGGACGCGACGGTCGCGCAGCGTGGCCATGTTGGCCTGCGTCGCCGGCGCTTTCCACATGCCATTGTTCATGGCCGGCGCGATCACAATGGGTCGTGGCGTTGCCAGCAGCGTGGTGGAGATGAGGTCGTCGGCGATGCCGTTGGCCATCTTGGCGATGATATTGGCCGTCGCGGGCGCCACGACCACCAGATCGGGCTCCTGCGCCAGCGAAATGTGGTGGATGGGGTCGGAGGGGTCATCGAATAGGCCCACGGCAACGGGCTCGTTGGTGAGCGCACGAAAGGTGAGCGGGCCCACAAACTCGGTGGCATGCTCGCTCATAGCGACCTTGACGCGCGCGCCACGCTTTTGCAACAGGCGCACGATGTTGCACGACTTATAGGCGGCGATCCCGCCGGTAATGCCCAGCAGGATCGTTTTTCCCTCAAGTTGCATTGAATTGTTGGATGCCGGCGTCATCGCTAGGCTTCCTTGCTCGGGAGCACCAGGAGGCGGTGGCAGTACGGGCAGTGTGTAATCTCGCTACCATCGTGGTTGAGGTCGCTCATGGACGATGCCTGCAGCGCGGTGTGGCAGACCGTGGGGATGTTGCCCTGGATGGTCTCGACGGCCAGGCCGCGGAACTGCTTGAGTAGACGCTCGTAGTCGGTGAGCACGTCGGCCGGCAGCGTGGCGGCAAGCGCGGTGCGCTCCTTAGTGGCGGCGTCAATCTGAGCCTGCAGGTCGGCAGCCTTGGCGCGGGCAGCCTTGGTATCGGCCTTCACGCCCTCCTCGAACTTGGCGATGATTGCCTGCGCGCGGGCCTCGCGGTCGAGCGCCTCCTTATGGGCGACAACGACGTCCTTGCGGGTGTGCTCAATCTTGTCCAGACGCTTGGCCAGGGTGGCGAGTTCATTCTCCAGGTCCTGAACCTCGCGGTAGTCGGAGCCGTCGACATGGCGCTTCTTGGCAGCCTCGATGGCGTTGTTGGTCTGAATCTCGGTGGTGTTGAGATCGTCGAGCTCAATGTCCAGATCCTTGCGCTGGGCGTAGAGCTTGGTCATCTCAGACTTGAGCTTCACATAGGTCTTGCGCTTGGAAGCGAGCTCCTTGAGCTCCGGCATATTGGCAAGTTCGCTCTTGTTGCGGGCGAGCTCCAAATCGATCTGTTGCAGCTTGAGTAGCGTAGCGCCGGCGCTCATAAGTTCTCTCCTTTTGTCACAGTCCACCATTGGCAAGGGTTCAGTATTTTAATCGCATGACGGGGGTCGACCCCGGCGTCAACTGCAGAGTTCATCAATATATCAACGAACGGCTCCTCGGAGCGGTCGTGGCCGAGCAAGATCGTCGGCAGCCCGCGCAAGGCAAGGTCTTGCGCCACGTGGTAGCCCGCTTCGCCCGTCACGACAACGTCCGCGCCCGCGGCGATGGCGAGCTCTCCAAAGTCGCCCAGGGAGCCGCCCAAAATGGCGACGGTGCGGCACGGGCGATCGGCTTCGCCCCACACACGCGGGTCGCTGCCAAATGTCGTTGCGGCACGGGCGGCGAGGTCACGCAGGCTGCAGGGGTCGTCGAGGGTCGCGAGTGCACCCAGGCCGGTGAGTTCAGGCTCGTCCACATGTTCCAGCGAGCTCATGGGCTCAGCGTCCAGCAGCTCGCTCAGGTAGGTGCGCGCCTCGTGTGAGCGGTCCAGATTGGTATGGAGCGAAATGATGCTCACGCCGCAACGCGCTGCCTCGTAGAGCGCCGCGCTGCATTGGGGGCGCGTGGCATCCGCCGGACAAAAGGCCTCGGGTGCCTTGATGTATATAGGATGATGCGTCAGCAGCACGTTGGCGCCGGCTTCTTGTGCGCGGCGAACATTAGCCTCGGTCGCATCGAGCGCGCAGACAACGCCGGTAATCTCCACGGCAGGGTCGCCCACGGATAAGCCTACGTGGTCCCAGGGCTCGGCATCCGTCTTGGGATAGCGTGCCAGCAGGGCACGCTCGAGCTCGGCGACGATCATGCGGCACCCACGATCGAGAGCAGCGTCTGGGCAAACTCGTCCAAATCGCCCGGGTCCACACGGTCATCGAAGGAGATACGCAGTGCACCCAGGGCCTGTTCGTGGCCAATACCCATGGCGCTTAGAACATGGCTGGGGTCCATGCTGCCGCTCGAGCATGCCGAGCCTGCCGATACCTCAAAGCCGGCGGCGTCGAGCTTGACGATGAGCTCCTCGGAGTCCATGCCGTCGACGTAGATCGAAACCATACCCGGCAGACGATCGGCCTGTGCGTAGTCGCCCATGGTGGCATGAATACGCGGATGAGCCGTAAGCGTGGCGTAGAGCTTGTCGGATAAGGCCTGCAGTGTTGTACGCTCCTGGGCAACATTCGGTAACAGCGCGGAAGCGGCAGCGGCAAAGGCCAGCTGCGTGCGCAGGTCCTGCGTGCCGGCACGTCGTCCGGCTTCCTGTCCTCCGCCAAAGATGCGCGGGCGCAGCGGGGTGCGGGTCTTAACGTAGAGCGCGCCGGATGCCACAGGACCGCCAATCTTGTGGGCAGCGACGGACATAGCATCGACGCCCAGCTCTGTGACATCGAGCGGAATATGCAAGTAGCCTTGGATGGCATCGGTATGAAACAGGGCGCCGGCAGCATGTGCGGCGGCGGCCAGCTCGCGGATGGGCTGCACCACGCCGGTCTCGTTGTTGGCAACCATGATGCTCACGAGCGCCACGTCGTCGCCTAGTAGCTCGACAAGCGTGGCAGGCTCAATGTAGCCCATGCGGCAGGGCTGCACCAGGTCGACGCTAAAGCCTGCGGCACGCAGCAGCGGCAGGTTGTCCAGAATCGAATCGTGCTCGATGGCAGATACGATCACGCGGTTACGCTTACGGTCGCGCTGACGTGCACCCTCGGCAAGACCGAGTAGCGCCAGCTGGTTGGCTTCGGTGCCGCCGTTGGTCAGAACAATCTCAGACGGGCGAACGCGCGCGCCAAAGCTGCGGGCGATCTCGCGACGTGCAACCTCCAGACGCGCGGCAGCCTTGCGGCCGAGCGAGTGCAGCGAGTTGGGGTTGACGCCTGCTAGCTCGCTATCGTCGTACTCACGCTGCGCAAGGCGCGCCTCGGCGCGCATGGGCGTCGAGGCGGCGTAGTCAAGATTCACGGGTATGCGGTTTTGACCTGCGGTCATAAGGGTTTATGCCTCCTGTGCAGCCTCGTTGCCCAGCTTCTGCAGCAGCGCAACCTCGGCAGTGGGATCTTCGGACTTAAATACGGCAGAACCGGCCACCAGGACATTTGCGCCGGCCTTGACGACCTCGGCAATGTTCTTGGAAGAAATGCCACCGTCGACCTCGATGAGGGGCGAAACGCCGTGACGCTCGCACATGGCCTTGAGCTCGTGGAGCTTAGCGATGGTGCCCGGGATAAAGCTCTGGCCGCCAAAGCCTGGGTTCACGCTCATGAGCAGTACCATATCGACGACGTCGATGATGCTCTCGAGCACGCACACGGGGGTGGCGGGGTTGAGAGCAACGCCGGCCTTGACGCCGCGCTGCTGTAGATGCGTGAGCGTGCGGTGCAGGTGCGTGGAAGCCTCGTAGTGCACGGTGATCATGTCGGCGCCGGCGTCGGCGTACCAATCGACCGTCTCGTCGGGGTTCGATACCATCAGGTGCGCGTCGACCGGTACATCGGTGGAGCGCTTGACGGCCTTAAGGATGTCAGCGCCAAAGGTGAGGTTGCCGGTAAAGTGGCCGTCCATGACGTCGAAGTGCACGTAGTCGGCACCGGCGATCTTGTCGAGGTCGCCCTTGAGGTTGGCCATATCGGCCGAAAGGATGGACGGAGCGATTTTGATGGAACCCATGGTAGTAGCCTTTCTACGCTAGTCGGTGAGTCCGTAGAACTCTTGAGAAGGGACGCGGTCGGTAAGAATCTCGAGCGCCCTATCCAAAGTAACACCGTTGTAGAGCGTTTGCTCCACGGCAAAGGTGAGCGGAATGTCTACGCCTAGTGAACGGGCAAGTTCGCTGACGCTGCGGGCCGCGACGGCGCCCTCGACAACCATATGCGTGCGCGTCTGGTACTCGTCGAGCGACACGCCGTGGGCAAACTCGTAGCCAAAGGTGCGGTTACGCGAATGCTCCGAGGTACAGGTGGCAATGAGGTCGCCCATGCCGGCAAGCCCCATGCAGGTCATAGCTTGACCGCCGCGGGCGTGCACCAGACGGCTGATCTCTGCCAGGCCGCGTGTCATGATAAGGGCGAGCGTGTTGTCGCCCGCACCGGTGCCGGCGGAGATGCCGCACACGATGGCGATTACGTTTTTCATGGCGCCGCAGACCTCGACACCGGTCATGTCCTGCGACAGGTAGATGCGGAAGACCGTTGACAGAAGCAGGTCCTTAAAGGTCTCCCCTATCTGTGGATCTTCGCTGGCGATGACGGCGGCAGAAAGACCTCCGCGGCAGATTTCCTCGGCATGGTTGGGGCCAGAAAGAGCCGCGACACGTGCCTCGTTGCCGATCTCGCTGGCGATGACCTCGCTCATGAGCAGGCCGGACTCGGGCTCAATGCCCTTTGTGAGGCAGAGCACCGGGGTATCGGCGGCGATAAAGGGCGCGGCCTGGTGGCACACGCTGCGAAGGTGCGTGGAGGGCACGGCAAAGATGATGGCCTCGGCGCCGTCAAGCGCCTGGGCCAGGTCCGTCGTGGCGACGACGTTGCCGGGCAGCTCGTAGCCCACAAGGTAGCGGGGGTTGCGGTGTTCGCCATTGATGCCGGCGGCCGTCTGCTCGCTGTGGGCCCACATGGTCACGCGCTCGGCTCGCGCGGCGGCGAGGCCGGCGACGGCGGTTCCCCAGGAGCCGGAGCCAATCAGCGCAACATTCATGACTCTCTCCTATTTATCGTCGGGCTCGGTGACGCGCTTGGTAAACGAGAGCTTGGACTCCTTACCGGCCATGAGCTTTTGGATATTCGAGCGATGGGCCCACACCACGGTGATGCCGATCATCGCCATGCAGAACTTGAGGCCCAGGCTGCTGTACGGAAAGACCGCGCAAGCAGCGATAGGAAGACCGATGGCTGCGGCGAGCGAACCCACCGAAACATACTTGGTGATGGCGACGGCCACGATAAACATGCCCAGTAGCGACAGGCCAATAGGCCAGTACCAGGCGAGGATGACACCCAGACCAACTGCGATACCCTTGCCGCCGTGGAAGTTGAGATAGGGCGAGAAGATATGGCCCCACACGGCTGCCAGGCAAATGACGCCGAGCATCCAGTCGCCGGCGGCACCGGGGGCCATAATGCTCACGGGGAAGCCATAGCCCAAGTCGGCAATGAGCGGACGCGCGATAAGGACGCAGATGGCGCCCTTAAGGCAGTCGAGCAGCAGCGTGAGCGCGGCCACCTTGGGGCCGGCCACACGCAGGGCGTTGGTGGTGCCGATGTTGCCGGAGCCCGCCTTGCGGATGTCCGTGTGGTTGAACACGCGGCCCAAGATCAGGCCAAACGGAATCGCCCCGATAAAGAACGAGACCACGGCGCAGATGGCGGTCAGCAGAATCGGATTATGCATCCTTTTGCTCCTTCTTCCTAAAGAAGAGTCGAATGGGTGTGCCGGCAAAGTCGAAGGTCGAGCGCATGCGGTTTTCGACGTAGCGCTGATAGGTGTCGTTGACCAGATCGCTGTGGTTGACGAAGAACGTGAACGTCGGCGGGTTGACGCCCGTCTGGGTCACGTAGTGCATGCGCAGGCGGCGCTTGCCGTCCACCACGGTATGACCGAACTCGCGCAGGTCGGTGAGGAACGTGTTGAGGCGCGAGGTGCTGATCTTCTGCGAGCGCGTCTTTTCGGCGGCGTCGACCATCGCCCAGATCTTCTCGACGCTGCGGCCAGTGAGGGCAGAGATGCGCAGGTACTGGGCCCAGGGAGCCATGACGCCCAGACGGCGGTCGATGGTCTCCATGCAGGCCTCGCGTTTACGGTCGTCGTCGAGCAGATCCCACTTGTTGAGCAGCACAACGATGGCGCAGCCGCGCTCGATGGCAAGACCCATGACCTTCTGGTCCTGCTCGGTAACGCCCACGGAGGCGTCGACGACGAGCAACGCCACGTCGGCGCGGTCGATGGCGCGCAGGCCGCGGACCATGGAGTAGTACTCGATGTTCTCGTACACGGTGCTCTTCTTGCGAATGCCCGCGGTGTCGACCATGCGGTAGTGCTTGCCGTTACGCTCCACGACGGTGTCGATGGCGTCGCGCGTCGTGCCGGCAATGTTGGACACGATAGAGCGGTCGGCGCCCAGGATGCGGTTGAACAGCGACGACTTACCGGCGTTGGGGCGGCCGATGATGGCGACGTTCAGCGCGTCGGGGAACTCATCGGCGACCTCGTCCTCTTCCTCCGGAAGCAGGGCCACGATGTCGTCGAGCAGGTCGCCCGTGCCGTGGCCGTGCAGGGCCGAGAGCGGCGTGGGCTCGCCGATACCGAGCGAATAGAACTCCCAGATGCTGTCGTTCTCTCGATCGGGGTTGTCGAGCTTGTTCACCAGCAGAAAGACCGGCTTGTCGCAGCGCTTGAGCATGCGGGCGACCGACTCGTCCTCCTCGGTAACGCCGGTGCGGCCGTCGACCACAAACAGGATGACGGCGGCTTCCTCGGCGGCGGCGAGCGCCTGGTCGCGGATGGACGTGGCAAAGAAGTCATCGCTCTTGAGCGGTTCGATACCGCCCGTGTCGACGATGGTGAACTCACGACCGTTCCAATCGGCCGTGTGATACGAGCGGTCGCGCGTGACGCCGCGGGACTCGTGGACGATGGCGTCCGAGGTCTGGGCCAGGCGGTTAACGAGCGTGGACTTGCCCACGTTGGGGCGTCCGACGACGGCGACGATAGGTTTCATCTGCTCTCCTTTAATGGGTAGGGTTAGCGGAATTAGTAGAGTCGGCAGGCACAATGCCAAGGATGTGCTCCAGGGTATCGAGCAGCTCATGCGGCATGGTCGACACCACATGAACCTCAGCGTCGCGACTGGTAAGGCTTGCGAGTAAATCGTCACGATGATACTCGTCAAGCGTCATGCCGTCAGCGTTGAACATGAGCTTAGGCACAAAGAGCATAACCCCAGAGAGATCCTGCGGCAGCTGCTCCAGAATGTCACACGCGACGATGAGGCCGGTCACGTCCACGTTGCCGCCAAAATAGCGGTTCTTGATGGCCGTGACAGTGCCGGCGAGTCCCTGGGGCGACTCCACAAAGCGGGCCACCGTGTCGCGTGCGCTGGCGCCCGAGAGACACAGAAGCCGCTGGTTGCGGGCGGCGACGGCCTCGCGGACGCGGGCCAGACGCTCGGCGTCGGTAGCCAGCACGTCGTCGGTCTCGTCCAGATACGAGCGGATCATGCCAATGCCGTCGTAGTACTGCGGGTACCCGTCGTAAAAGTCTGCCTCGGGAGGATCGATGCCGGCGTCCAGATAGAACTCATCGCTCATCTGGAAGGTGTGGCGGCCAAAGCGTTCGTAGGCACGATCCTGGTAGGGACGGATCATGGCAATGGTCTCGCGCGCTAGCTCGGGCTTGTCGCTGTAGGACCAGCTAAAACGGTTCTGATGCTTGGTAAAACCGAGCGGCACAATGCCCAGGCTTGTGATTTGCTCGTGCTCCTCGCAAAAGCGCAGGGTCTTTTCCAGCTCCTCGCCGTCGTTCATGCCGGGGCACAACACGATCTGCGCGTGAATCTCGATGCCGGCGGCCATGATGGCCTCGAGCACATCCATGCCGCGCTGGGCGTTGCGGCCCATCATGCGTCGGCGGACATCGGGGCTCACGGCGTGGACCGACACGTTCATGGGGCTCATGTTGCGTTGGATGACGTTTTGCACGTCCTCGTCGGTGAGGTTCGTAAGCGTGACAAAGTTGCCCTGCAAAAAGCTCAGGCGGTAGTCGTCGTCGCGAATATAGAGCGTGGAGCGGCCGCCCTTGGGGAGCATCGTCATAAAGCAGAACACGCAGGCGTTCACACAGGTACGCATGCCGTCGAAGATGGGGCCGTCGAACTCCAGACCCCAATCCTCTCCGGGAAATCGATCGAGCTCCACGGGGGTGACGGTGTCATCGCGCGGGTCGAAAACCTCGAGGTCGACCGTGTCGTCGTCGGCCTCCCAGAGCCACACGATCATGTCGGTCAGCTGCTCGCCGTTGACCGTGAGCACGCGCATGCCCGGCTCGATACCCACATCCCACGCGGGCGATTCGGGACGCACGTTCTTTACGAGCGCGCCCTCACCCGGCTCGGGGTCGCGGCTGCGCCCGTAATCGGCCACCTCGGCGGCGTATGCGGGTACGGTCTGGTCCATGATTAGCGGCAAAGCTCCTTGATGCGCTCGACGGCGCGCTCGATGTGTTCTTGCGGGGTGGAGGCTCCGGCGGTGATGCCGATGTGGTGAGCGTCGGTAAACCACGCGGCCTGGAGCTCGGAAGCTTCCTCGATGTGATACGTGCGCTCGCAGGCGTCTGCGCAAATCTGCGCCAAGCGGCGGGTGTTGCCCGAGTTCTTGCCACCCACGACGACCATGCAATCACAACGTTTGGCAAGCGATGCGGCTGCCTGCTGGCGCTCGCTCGTGGCGGCGCAGATGGTGTTGATCACGCGCAGCTCCTGTACGCGCGGGGTGATGGCAGCCACGACCTCGGCGAGGTTCTGCGCGGTCTGGGTGGTCTGCACAACCAGGCCCACCTTGCCCTTGAGCGACAAGGCGTTGGCGTCGGCGGCACAGCTCACGACTTGCGCATCATTGCCGGCGTGGCCCAGGATGCCCTCCACCTCGGGATGGCCCGGCTCGCCTACGACCACCACGCGGTAGCCCTCGCGCACCAGGCGCTCGGCTGCCATATGGACCTTCTTCACGTAGGGGCAGGTGGCGTCGACCACGTTGAGGCCACGCTTGCGGGCAGCATCGATCACCTGCGGCACCACTCCGTGCGCGCGAATGATTACGGTGCCCGATGCGGCGTCGTCCAGGTTCTCGGCCAGGCCAACGCCTGCCTCAGCAAGCTCGCGTACCACGATGGGGTTATGGATGAGCGGCCCCAAGGTATGGACCTGAGCGCACTCACCTGCCTGCGGTGCGGCGGCTAGCGCCATATCGAGCGCGCGCTGCACGCCGTAGCAAGTGCCGGCGTGGGCTGCGATCTCGATGGTGGGCGCGCCGTCCTGATCGGACGCAGTCACGGCGGTGTTCGTCACGTTCTCGCTCATGGCTAGAACCTGCCCGGATGTTCGGCGCACAGCTCGTCTCGCATGGCGTAGACGCGGTTCATGGCCTCGGACTCAAACCATTCCAGGCGCTCCGTGCGCTTAAGTCCGGCCGGTGCGTCGGAAAGCGAGACAGCCTTGCCGGCGCGGATCCAGCATTTCTTGGGACGCATGATCTTTTTGCCCGCGGGCGTGATGTCGGACCAGCCGCAGATGGCGAGCGGGTTCACAGGTGCCTTGCCCATCTGAGCGATGAGCGCAAAACCGCCGTGGACCTCGGGTTTGATCTCGCGCGAGCGGATGCGCGTGCCCTCGGGGAAGATCAGAACGTCCTCGCCGCGCTGCAGCGCATGCTGGGCGGCGCGCAGGCACTTCATATCGGCAGTGCCACGCTCCACGGGGATGCCGCCAACGCGGCTAAAGGCCCAGCGCACAATCTTGCTCTTGGCGAACTCGGACTTAAAGATGGGACGAATGCGGCGCCCCCCAAAGAACAGCGCCGTCTCCACGGCCAAGAGCTCGGCCATCGAGGTGTGGTTGCAGATGACCACGCTGCCGCGGCCTTCCTGGCGCTCAAACAGAAGATCGGCGTCCTCGACCTTCCAGCGCCACATGAGCTTGGAGAAGGCCCAAAGGATGGCCATGACTACGACGACGGTGCCGCGGATGAGCGCTGGAAACTCGGCGTAGGGGGCGTTGTAATAGTCCTCGGGCGTCTGCTGAAACAGGCGCATGGGCTACCTCCTTTGGTTGATAAGGTCCTCGATTATCGAGACGACCTCGTCGATGGTGTGGGCGGTGGAGTCGACGTGCACGGCGTCCTCGGCGGGCACGAGCGGGGCGACCTCGCGGCTGCTGTCAAGCTTGTCGCGCTGCCTAAGGGCGTCGAGGGTCTCGTCGACCTCGGCTTCGAGCTGCTCGGACGTGAGCGGCTGAGCAGCGTTTTGGTGACGCTGCAGCACGCGGCGGCGGGCGCGCTCGCGCGGGTCGGCGGTCAGGAAGACCTTGACCTGCGCGTTAGGGAACACGACGGTTCCGATGTCGCGACCCTCGGCGACGATATCGCGGTCCTCGGCGGCGCGGCGCTGGTGGATGAGCATGGCGGCGCGCACGCCCGGATAGGCCGAGACCTTGGACACGTTGGCGTCGACCTGCGGGGTGCGGATGGCGGCCGAAGCGTCCTGGCCGTCAATGGTCAGGCGCGTGTCCTCGCCGGTGCCGTTGGTAAAGCGGATCTCGATTTGCTCGGCGAGGGCGTCGATGGCCGCTTCGTCATCCAGGTCGATGCCGCGGTCGAGCGCGGCGAAGGTGACGGCGCGATACATGGCGCCCGTGTCGAGCTTGTTAAAGCCCAGCTGGCGGGCGATCTCCTTGGCGATGGTGGACTTGCCGGAACCGGCGGGGCCGTCGATGGCGACGATCATGCAATGCTTCCTTTCGGTGGTTGACGTGCTGGTATGGTTCGCGGGCGTTGGGGCGCGGCGGTTTGCCTAGCCCGTGTAGCGCTCGCGGTAGGTGTTGCGCTTGGGTGCGGAGCCGTGGCTGCCGTGGTGACGCGTGCGGCTGGCGGGCGTGTCTTGGGGCTTGCCGCCGCGTATGGCGCTGGCCTGCTTGGGCGGGATACCACCGCTTTTGAGGATCTGCACCTCGCGGTCGGTGAGCTCGCGCCACGATCCCTTGGCCACACCCTCGAGCTCCAGGCCGGCAAAGTTGCAGCGATGTAGACGGATTACCGGATGGTGAATCTTGCTCAACATGCGCTTAACTTGATTCTTGCGACCCTCGCGGATGATGACCTCCACGGCGGTGGTGCCGGGCTTGACGCCTTGCGGAGCCACAGCCTCTGCCTCGCGCGCGTTAATGACGCGGCAGATCGCCGGCTGGCATAGGCCGTCGTCGAGCTCTATGCCGCGACGCAGCGGCTCAAGATCGCGGTCGGTTAGCTGCCCGTCCACGAGTGCCTGGTAGGTCTTGTAGACATGCTTGCTGGGGTGCAGCAGATCCTGCGACAGGTCGCCGTCGGTGGTAAAGAGCAAAAGGCCCGTGGTGTCGCGGTCCAGGCGACCCACCGGGAACAGGCCCGGAAAGCGGTCGCGGGGAACCAGATCCGCCACACAGGGACGCTCCTGCGGGTCGCTCATGGTGGTGAGGTAGCCAGTCGGCTTGTAGAGCATCAGGTACACGGCGCCCTGGTTGAGCTTGACGGGCATGCCGTCGACCTCGATATGGTCGCGGTCCACATCGACCTTGGTGCCCAACTCGGTCGCGACCTGGCCGTTGACTGTCACGCGGCCGGCGGTCATCAGGTCCTCCGAGCCGCGGCGGCTCGCCACGCCCGCGCGCGCCAAAAAGCGCTGCAGGCGCATGGTATGCGGGTAGACGGGCTGGGCGTCGCCTGTGGGCGTTGTGGCGCCCTCGGCGCTTGCGACGCGCGTCTCCCCTGCTTCGTTAGTCCTCGTCATGTATATCCTCCGAGGTGGCACCTGTGAGCAGAAGCTCCTCTTCATCGGCGTCCTCAACATCGGTATCGATCAGTTCGCGCTCTTCGTCCAGATCCTCGGCCTGTTCCTCGAGCGTAGACTGAATGCTGCGGCCGCTCAGGCGCTCGCGGATAAACTGGCGCGACTGCTCGTCGGGGGCAAACTGCTCCAGATCGGGCAGGTCGCGGGTGGAGCGCAGGCCGAACTTTTCCAAGAAGGCGTTGGTCGTGCCGTAGATGATGGCCTGACCGCGCTCGGGGTCGCGTCCGAGCTCTCGCACCAGGCCCTTGTCCACGAGCGACGCGATGACGCCGTCGGAGTTGACGCCGCGGATGCCCTTGACCACCTCGCGCGTGACGGGCTGGTGGTATGCGATGACGGCCAGGGTTTCGAGCGCCGCCTGCGATAGCTTTTGCGTGTCCCAGCTCAACACATAGGCCTCGACCACGTCGTGGTAGGCAGGGTGCGTAAACAGGCGCCAGCCGCCGGCGACCTCGCGCAGCTGAAAGCCGCGGTTGGCCTCTTCATACTCAACTTTGAGCTCGGCCAAAAGCGACGCGCACTCGCCCGGGGCGATATCCAGCGCACCTGCCAGCGCGGGTGCGCTCACGGGGTCGCTCGACACCAGCAGCAGCGCCTCGAGGGCGCCTTTGAGGCTGTTTGCTTCCAGCGTGGAAAGGGTTGACATGGTTGCGGCTCCTATTCGGTGAGCTCGGGGCCCTCGCCGGGCACATAGGCCTCGGCGCCCTCGACGCGGTTGATGCGGATGGTTCCAAAGATCTCGTCCTGGCTCAGCGTGAGCGAGCCGCGCTTGGCGAGCTCAAGCATAGCTAGGAAGGTGACGACGAGCTGCTCGGTGGTGGCATCGCCGTCCAGTAGCTCGCGGAAGGTGCAGGTTTGGTGCGCCATGGTAAAGCGGTCGACTGAGGCCACGGTCAGGTCGAGCGGCACGCGATGCGGCGCCACATGCTCGGCCTCCAGCAGGAAGGTCTGGCGCTTGCCGTCCAGGTCGGCGCAGATGACGGCCAGGCCGCGCAGGGTAATGCCGGCCAGATAGTCGGGCATTAGGCCCAAGAACTCGGGGTCGGGGCCGGCCACACGCGGGTGCATGCGACTTTCGGCCTGCATGCGGGCACCGAGGGCTGCCGCCGCGCCTTTAAACTGCTTGTAGGCAATCAGGCGCTGGATCAGGACCTCGCGCAAGGCGTCGCCGTCGAGCGCACTGAGTTCTTCGAGGTCTTCGTCGAACTCGTCATCGTCGTCATCGACTTTGCGCGGGGCCTCCTGCGGCACCAGAGAGGCGGCCTTGATGTCCAAAAGGGTTGCCGCGACCAGCAAAAAGTCGCTTGCTACGTCCAGGTCCAGCGCCTCGATGCGCTCGGCCTCGGCAAGGTACTGCTCGGCGACCTCGCTGATGGAGATGGCGCCGATATCTACTTTTTGGCGGGTTACCAGCTGCAGCAGCAGGTCGAACGGTCCGCTGTAGACCTGCGTCGACACGCGATACGACATCTTCGACCTCCTTTGACGGCGCCTTCGCGGCGCGGTTTGGGTGCATGTTGCGACCGTTTTGCACGGTCGACCTGTAAGTTTACCTTAGATGCCGGCGATTGCGAAGTTGAGCATCTGCTCAGCGAGCGGATACACGGTAACGTCGAAATAGCGGCCGATCACATCGATGCCGGTCCACATGGGCAGCAGGTACAGCGCTAGGATGAGGATGGGCATAGCGTATTGCTGCAGGTGGTAGTAGTTGGTCAGCGCCTTGCCTTTAAGGAACGGCACGATGATAGACGAGCCGTCAAGCGGCGGAATCGGAATAAGGTTAAAGAACGCAAGCGACAGGTTAACCACGATAAACGTGGCGCCGAAGTTCATGATTTGAGACGCCACAGCAAAGGACATGCTGGCGTAGAGGTTGCCATAGGCCAGGTGCATGAGGGCTGCAGCCAGGCACGCGAGCGCGATATTCGATGCGGGGCCGGCCGCGCTCACCAGGACCTCGTCGCGCTTGGGGTGCTTGAGGTTGTTGAGGTAGACGGGCACGGGCTTGGCGAAGGCAAACACCGGGCCACCGGCGGCGAGCATGAGCAGCGGCAGGATGATAGTGCCAAACGGATCGATATGGTTGAGCGGGTTGAGTGACACGCGGCCGCGCGAACGGGCTGTCTTATCGCCGAGTGCCCAGGCCGCGGCGGCGTGCGCACTTTCGTGGATGACGATGCCCACGATGACGGCGACGGCGCTGGCGAGCAGGTTCATGATGTAGCTGCTGGACATGGCGCTCCCCTAGCGGACGCGGCGCGAGGCGCGCGTGAGCAGGTAGTCAGCTACAAACAGGATGACGGCCACGATGGCGTAATCCAAGCGGAAAACGCCGCCAAAGGGTGAGGTGATGACGCCGTAGCCGGCGATGGCGCTCGGCAGCGCGCGAGAAAGCTCAACGACAAAGCCGACAATCTGCAGCTTGGCGGTCAGGCCGCTAAAGCACAGCAGCACGGTCATCGCGCTCATAAAGATGCCGCAGATGCGACAGGCGATGGCGATGACGCTCATCGCCACGGCAGCGGCCTTACGAGAATTCACGCGCGGTCTCCTCTTCGATCTGGGTGGAAAGCTCCAGCCATTCGTCCTCGAGCTTGGGCAGTTCTTGCTTAAGGCCGTTATATTCCCCCAGCGCGGCATTGAACTTGTCCTGATCGGCATAAAGCTCTTCGCTGGCCATCAATTCCATAAGCTCGTCATAGCGGGCGCGCGTTTTGTCGAGCTCGGCCTCGATCTTCTTGAGCTGGTTGCGCACGCCCTTGAGCTTTTTGTTGAGCGCGGCGCGGGCCTGGGCCTCGGCGCGCTTTTGCTCCTTGGTCTTTTTGCCCTCGGCGGGCTTGGAGGCGGTGGCGGGGGTGTCGGGCTGGGCCGCGGTGACCTTAGCGGACTTGGTCGCGGCCGGTGCGCTCTCCCCTGCCGCATCGGCCGCGGCGCGGGCTGCGAGGTCCTCGCGCTTGTAGAGGTAGTAGTCGTAGTCGCCGTCGTAGACCGTGACCTTGCCATCGCGGATGTCAATGATGCGGTTGGCCACAGCGCGTACCAGGTGCTCGTCGTGGCTGATCAGCACGATGGTGCCGGGGAAGTTTTGCAGGGCGTTCTCGAGCATGTCTACCGAGTCGATGTCCAGGTGGTTGGTGGGCTCGTCCAGGCACAGGAGCGCCTCGGGGGCCACAAGCATCTTGGCGAGCGCCAGGCGCGCCTTTTCGCCGCCGGAGAGAACGCGGACCTGCTTTTCGATGGAATCGTTATCGCTAAACAGGAAGGCGCCCAGCAGGCTGCGCTGCTGCGGCACGGTCCACTTGGGCGTGACGGTGTCGATCTCTTGCAGGACAGTGTTGGACTCGGTCATGCCCTCGAGCGCGTGCTGGGCATAGTAGGCCACACCCACGTTGGTGCCCAGATCGCGGGTGCCGGTGGTGGGCGGCTCCAGGCCGGCGAGGATCTTCATAAGCGTGGACTTGCCGGCGCCGTTGGGACCGACGAGCGCCACGTGCTCGCCGCGGTAGAGTTTGAGGTCGATATCGCTGTAGATGTGCTTGTTGCCGTAGGACTTGGACACGCCCTCCAGGCCCACGACCATGTCGCCCGAGCGCGGCGGGTCGGGGAACTTAAAGTCAATGTGCTTGTGGCCCTCGGGCAGGATGACGAGCTCCTTTTTGATCTGCTCGATCTTGCGGATGCGCTCCTGCGCCTGGGCGGCCTTGGTGGGCTTGTAGCGGAACTTGTCGACGAAGACCTGCATGTGGGCGATGTCACGCTCCTGGGCGGCACGCTTGGCGCGCATCTGCTCCAAGTTGTCCTCGCGCTGCTTGAGGTAGCTGCTGTAGTTGCCGGTGTAGGTGGTCACGCGACGGTTTTCGAGTGCGGCGACGTGGTCGACGCAGGCGTCCATGAAGGCGCGGTCGTGGCTGACGATGAGGACGGCGCCGTCGTAGTTGGCGATAAAGCCGCGCAGCCACTGGACGCTTTCGAGGTCCAGGTGGTTGGTGGGCTCGTCTAGAAGCAGCAGGTCGGGGTGGCGCAGGAAGAGCTTGGCCAGCGCGATGCGCATCTGCCAGCCGCCCGAAAACTCGGAGCACGGGCGCTCAAAGTCGGTGACCTTAAAGCCCAGGCCGGATAGGATTTTGCGGGCGTTGCTCTCGAGCTCGTAGCCGCCCAGATGCTCAAAGCGGTCCTGGACCTGGCCGTACTCGTTGAGGAGGGCATCGACGTCCTTGCCCTGCTCGGAGAGCTCGGTGATTTGGGCCTGCAGCTCGTTGGCGCGCTCGCCCATGCGGCGAATTTCCTTGGCGGCGGCCATGACCTCGGCAAGGATGGTGGTGTCCTTGTGCTCCAGGTTGGTTTCTTGCTCCAGGTAGCCTACCTGGCAGTCCTTGGCGTACTGGACCTGGCCGGCGTCTGGGCTGTCGATGCCCATGATGATTTTGAGCATGGTGGTTTTGCCGGCGCCGTTGGGTCCCACGAGCGCGAAGCGCTCGCCGGGGTTGATCTGGAAGGACGCGCCGCTAAAGAGGACGCGTGCGCCGAAGCTTTTTTCGATCTTGTCGACCAGGAGGATCATGGTGCCGCCTTTGACCTTGTGTGCCTATAT
>CAUFRY010000042.1 GCA_959028445.1 uncultured Collinsella sp.
GAATTGGAGAGAACGCTCCCGCAAACTGCCTCTTGACAACTTATAGGAGCGTCGGGTTTAATTTTGCTATTGGCACCATGGTCGCCAGTTGGCGATTCAGCCCCGTAAACCGGTATAGTTGCGATTTGGTAGCATTTCCCAGCAAACCAAATAGTCTAACCAAACGCAAAAAGCCCGACCTCCGTGTGGGAGATCGGGCTTTCAAGGCTTTGTTAAACCAAGTCTATACGGTCAAATGACTCGATGATTACATCTGCTCGGGCGCGGAAACGCCAACGAGGGTGAGCACCAGGGCGAGCGTCACGCGAACGGCGTCGCAAGCGGCCAGACGGGCGCGCGAAAGCTCGGGGTCGACGGGACGGCCCTCGCTCGGCAGAACCTGGCAGGCAGCGTAGAAGCTGTGGAAGTCGCCGGCGAGTTCCTCAGCAAAGTGCGTCAGACGGAACGGGGCGCGGTCGCGAGCGCAGCTGGCAATCAGGTCGGTGAGCTCGTTGAGCTTACGCGAAAGGGCGAGCTCGGTCGGGTCGGTCAGCAGCGAGTAATCGACGTTCTCACCGATGGCCTTGGCGGCAACGGCCTTCATGCCCATCTCGTCAGCCTGCTCGGGCGTAACGTCGGCGGCACGGCGCAGGATGGAGCACACGCGGGCGTGAGCGTACTGCACGTAATAGACCGGGTTGGAGTTGTCGCGCTTCTTGACGGCCTCGATATCGAAGTCGACCATCTGGTTGGAGCTTTTGGAGATGAGCGTGTAGCGAGCGGCGTCGGAACCGACCTCGTCGACGAGCTCCTGCAGGGTCACCATGGTGCCCTTACGCTTGGACATACGGACGGGCTTGCCGTTGCGCAGCAGGTTGACGAGCTGGCCCAGCAGAACCTCAAACTTGCCGGGATAGCCAAGAGCGTCGCAGACGCAGCGGACGCGCTCGATGTAGCCGTGGTGGTCGGCACCCCAGATGTCGATGACGTGGTCGACGCGCTGGAACTTATCCCAGTGATAGGCAACGTCGGAGGCGAAGTAGGTGTACTCGCCGTCGGACTTGATCAGGACGCGGTCCTTGTCATCGCCCAGGTCGGTGGAGCGGAACCACAGGGCGCCGTCCTTGGTGTAGAGGTAGCCCATCTTGTCGAGCTTCTCAAAAGCGCGGTCGACGGCAGAGGTGCCGGCGGTCTCGCCCTCGGTGTCCTTCACGTACAGCGAACGCTCGGAGTACCAACGATCGAAGTCGCAATTGACGGCGTGGCAGAGGTCGCGCATGTTGTCGACCATCTTCACATAGCCGCGCTCGCGGAAGCTCTCCATGCGCTCCTGAGGATCGGCCTCGACCCACTTATCGCCGTCGGTGCGCCAGAACTCGGCGGCCTCGTCGATAATGTAGTCGCCGCCATAGGAGTCCTTGCCCAGGGTCTCGGCAAAATTGTCCTGGTACGGATGGGTCTCGGGATGCTCGTCGTTCTCGTCGGCAACGAAGGCGTCGCGGTCTGCGATCAGCAGCTTGTGAGCCTCGTCGATATCCACGCCCTGCTTGGCGATGATGTCGGCAAGCTGCATATAGCGCGTGCTGATGGAGTTGCCGAAGGTGTTCATCTGAGAGCCGTGGTCGTTGATGTAGAACTCACGCTGGATGTCGTAACCGGCATGGTCCATAACGCGGCAGAGCGAATCGCCCAGAGCGGCCCAGCGGCCATGGCCGATGTGCATGGGGCCGACGGGGTTGGCGGAGACGAACTCGACCTGGGTCTTCAGGCCGCCACCGACGTTGGACTTAGCGAAGTCCATACCCTTCTCGCGAGCCTCGCCAAAGATGGCATTCTTGACGGCAACGGAGAGGTAGAAGTTGATGAAGCCGGGGCCTGCGATCTCGACCTTCTCGATCGCGGGGTCCTCGGGCATATGGGCAACGATGGCCTCGGCGATCTTGCGCGGGGCGCAATGGGCCAGCTTGGCGGACTTCAGGGCCATGGTAGAGGTCCACTCGCCATGAGAAGTGTCAGCCGGTCGCTCGATAGCGCAATCGTCAAGTTCAAATGCAGAAAGGTCGCCGGCCTCCTGGGCCGCAGCAAGCGCAGCGCGTACCAGCTCTTCAATCTTCTCGGGCATAGATCCTCCTTGTGTTAAAGCCCCCGAGCTCTTGGTCACTCGTAGGGCAAAAGCCAGAGTTTGTAGCACTCTATCACAAGCGACGGGCACTGTCGCAGGGTAAAGCCAATCGATATTGCATATGCACAAAATTGACTACAGCTTGCATGGAGTCACTCAAAGATGCCAGTCTGCCTGCAGATTATGCAGGCGTTGAAAATGCATAAAGGTGTGAATGAGCTGCGCCTGTTATCGAATACTCTTACCTATCGGAGTTGTGTGCTTTTCCTGCATAAAGTAAGGGTTTGCGCACGTCAGCGTGTTATTCTAGACATACGTAAATTCGTATAAGTTGGAGGTAGCATGTTCTCAATCGGTCAACACGTCATTCATCCGGGTCAGGGAGTCTGCACCGTCGTCGGTTTTAGGGACGACACACCGCAGCCCATGCTACTGCTCGAGACCAAGCAGGGACATGCGCAGACGATCCTCATGTACCCCGTGGCGCAGGCCGACCGTTTGCACGCCGCCATCTCGCAGCAAGATGCCGAGCACCTGCTTAGCCACTATGACGAGCTGGAGTGCGACACTTTTACCGAGCGCAACAGTTCACTTGAGGAGACGCACTTTAAGCAGCAGCTCAAGCTGGGCGCGCCCGAGACGGTCCGCGTGGCAAAGACCATGATGCACCGCATTCGCCAGGCCGAGGAAGCTGATAAAAAACCCAGCTCCTACTACATGCGCGTACTCAAGGAGGCCAAACGCCGCTCCATCGAGGAGTTCGCCGTGGCCTTGGGCGTCACCGAGGAGGCCGCCGAAGCCCGCCTAGCCCAAGCCGCCCTCAACTAACCCATCCGCGCCAAAAACCACCACAAAGGGGACAGGCACCTTTGTGGTGGTTTTCGTGTTCTAGTAGTATTCATTCTTATCGATACCCACGAGCACAAGGAGTCTGTTATGTCAGAGCCGCTTACCGCCGGAATCACCCGCGACCGCGCGTTCGAACTGCTCAACGAGCACAACAAGGACCCGTTCCACATCACCCATGGCGAGACGGTCGAGGGCACTATGCGCTACTTTGCGCGCGAGTTCGACCCCGAGAACGAGGAGTTTTGGGGCACCGTCGGTCTGCTGCACGACCTGGATTGGGAGGAGCATGAGGACGACCCCATGAACCACACCATCTATGCTGCCGAGATTCTTAAGGATGAAGGTGCGTCTCCCGAGCTCATTCGCGCCATCCAGACGCACACGTCCGACTTCAACACCTCGCTGCCCAAACCCGAGCTGCAGATGGAAAAGATCCTGTTTGCCTGCGATGAGCTCACCGGCCTGATCGGCGCTGCAGTCATCATGCGTCCGAGCAAAAGCGTCATGGACTTTACGACCAAGTCGCTCAAGAAGAAGTTCAAGGACAAGCGCTTTGCCGCTGGCTGTTCGCGCGACGTGATTACGCAGGGCGCCGAGATGCTGGGTTGGGAGCTACCCGAACTCTTTGACCGCACCATCGCGGCCATGCAGTCCTTCGCCCCCGACCGCGATACCTTCCAGGCCTAACCGCCCACGCCACCTAAAACCACCACAAAGGGGAAAGGCACCTTTGTGGTGGTTTTTCTTGCGCGGGCGTTAGGGGCGGACCTGGCCGGTGCCGCGGAGCTTGTATTTGTAGGTGGTGAGGGCCTCGGCGGCAAAGGGGCCACGGGCGTGGAGTTTTTGGGTCGAGATGCCGATCTCGGCGCCCAGGCCAAACTCGCCGCCGTCAGTGAAGCGAGTGCTGGCGTTGGAGTACACGGCCGAGGCATCGACCGCATCAAGGAAGCGCTCGCAAGCATCCGTGTCCTCGGCAACGACGGCCTCGGAGTGCATGGTGCCGTAGCGGTTGATGTGCTCGATGGCCTCGTCCTCGCTAGCCACGACCTTCACACTCATCTCGAGCGCCAGGTACTCGCGACCCCAGTCCTCCTCAGTCGCGGCGACGTAGTCATCGCCCTCTACAAAGCCGGCGTCGGCGCACGCGGCGCACGTGGCCTCGTCGCCGTGAATGAGCACGCCGTGGTCGTGCAGCACGGCAACGACCGCAGGCAAAAACGCATCGGCCACAGCACGGTCGACCAGCAGCGACTCGGCGGCATTGCACACGCCTACGCGCTGGGTCTTGGCATTGACGATAATGTTGAGCGCCTTATCAAAGTCGGCGGATTCATGCACGTAGATGTGGCAGTTGCCCGTGCCCGTCTCGATCACCGGAACGAGCGACTCGCGCACGCAGCGCTGAATCAGGCCTGCACCGCCGCGCGGAATGAGCACGTCGACGATACCGCGGAGCTTCATGAGCTCGCCGGCGGCTTCGCGATCGGTGGACTCAATCATCGAGACGGCCTCGCGCGGGAAGCCCTTGGCCTCGAGCGCATCGGCCAGCAGCTCGGCGATCATGGCACACGAGTGATAGGCCAGCGAGCCGCCGCGCAGAATGCAGGCGTTGCCGGTACGGATGCAGATGCCTGCGGCGTCGGCCGTCACGTTGGGGCGCGCCTCGTAGACCATAGCGACCAGGCCCAGCGGCACACTCACACGGGTCAGGTCCACGCCGCTTGCAAGCACGCGGTGGTCGAGCACGCGGCCCACAGGATCGGGCAGCTCGGCAAGCTTTTCCAGGCCGGCGGCCATGCCCTCGACGCGCTCGGGCGTCAGCAGCAGGCGATCGAGCAGTCCGGCCGAGGTACCCGCATCGCGCGCGGCGGACATATCGAGCTCGTTGGCGGCGACGATGGAGTCGACACCGTTGCGCAGTGCTGCGGCCATGGCGCGCACGGCCTCCTGGCGCTGTTCATCGCTCGCCGTGGCAAGCGAGGCCGACGCTGCCTTGGCGGCAACGGCAAGATCGTGGACATACGTGGCTATATCGACCGACATGGGCGGCCCTTTCTCCTAGAAGTTTGCAACCATGGTAGCCGATTTGCGCATGGCCTCGCCCGCGGCGGTAGAATTGGTCAACCCGAAACACCGCAACGAACGGAAGACTCACATGGCCCTCATCACTTCGTACCACGTCCCCGGCCTTTACGTCGAGGACCACAGCATCGACGTCCCCCTTGACTGGCGCGGCCTGGAGCCGATGCTCCTGGCCGTCGGCAGTACCATGCGCCGCGGCGCCATGCCGGCACCCATCGCCGGCGCGCCCGAGAGCATCAAGCTCTTCTACCGCGTGGTTAGCGCGCCCGACCGCATCAACGACGATCTGCCGCTGCTCCTGTTTTTGCAGGGCGGCCCCGGCGGCGAGAGCCCACGTCCGCTGTCGCCCACAAGCGACGGCTGGATCGAGGAGGCCGTCAAGCACTTCCGCGTGGTCCTTCCCGACCAGCGCGGCACCGGACGCAGTAGCTGCGTGGACGGACGCACGATCAAGGCACTGGGTGATCGCGCAACGGCCGCCGGCGCCGATACAGCACGCTCGCAGGCGGACTTCCTCAAGCGCCACCTCGCCAGCTCCATCGTGCGCGATTTTGAGTACCTGCGTCTAGTGGGCTTTGGCGGCAAGCCGTGGGTCACGCTCGGCCAGAGCTACGGCGGCTTTTTGACGCTGAGCTATCTGTCGCTCTTCCCCGAGGGCGTGGCGGCAAGCTTTACCTGCGGCGGCATTCCGCACGTGCCGGCGAGCGCCAGCGAGGTCTACGCGCACACCTTCCCACGCATGGCAGCCAAGACGCAGCAGTATTACGACCGCTACCCCGCCGACGTCGAGCGCGTGGCGACCCTGGCAGATACCCTCGAGGAGCAAAAGCCCGTGCTGCCCGACGGCTCGCCGATGACGGTCGAGCGCCTACAGCTCATGGGCAGCGACTTTGGCATGAAGCCGAGCTTTGAGCGCATGCATTGGATTATCGATCACGCTTTTGTTGACGGCGACGGCACGCTGGCCTGCGGCGCCTCGGTATCTGACAGCTTTTTGATGCGCGCCTTCGAGCGCACCAACACGCGCACAAACCCGCTGTACTGGACACTGCAGGAGTTCATCTACGCCGACGGCGATACCATGCCCATTCGCTGGGCCGCGGCAGAAGAGAAGGCACGCCGTGCCGAGTTCGACACCCTCGCGCGCCCGCTCATGTTTACCGGCGAGGCCATGTTCCCGTGGATGTTCGAGCAGATGCCCGAGCTTAAGCCGTTTAAACCCGCCATGGACCTGCTGATGGAAGACACCAGCTGGGACAAGATCTACGACCCGCAGCGCCTGGCTTGCAACGAGGTGCCGCTCCAGGCCGCGGTGTACTTCGATGACATGTACGTGGACTCGGGCATGCAGCTCGACACGCTCGACCGCGTGGGCAACTCGCACGCCTGGGTGACCAACGAGTTCGAGCACGACGGCCTGCACGGCAGCGTGGTATTCAAGCACCTCTTCGACGAGGCCCTCAACCGCGGAGACCTGCGCCGAATCTTCTAGCAAAGGAGTATCCCCACCTGCCGGCACAATAGGAACGTCCCCAAGTGCCGGCAAAAGCGAGGTAGCGCTGCCTCGCTTTATGCAAATACAATCAAGTTGTCTCGATGGATCGCCGGCTTCTCGGCCAGGTCTGCCAGCAGACGGTTACCGGCAATCTGGTCCTGGCGGCGGCCGGCGGCAAGTTCCAGCACGTCCGAATCGGCCTCGGCGATACCGCGGGCGACGACCATACCGCTCGGATCGCACACATCGAGCACATCGCCCTCGGCAAACTGGCCATCGACCTCGCGAATACCCACCGCAAGCAAGGAAGAGCCACGGCTGACCAGCGCCTTCGCGGCACCGTCGTCAACCGTCACCGAGCCATGCGCCTTGTCTCCCAGTGCGATCCACAGCTTGCGGGGTGCGATGTCCAGACGCTCCGCCGGCGGATCGAACAGCGTGCCCACGCTCTCGCCGCGGGCGAGGCGCACGAGCGCATCGGGCTCCTCGCCCGAGCAAATCACGCTCTGAATACCCGCCGTCATCAGGATGCGGCTCGCGCGAATCTTGGTGATCATGCCGCCCGTGCCCACCGAAGTCGAAGAATCGCCTGCCGAGGCGATAATCTTGGCATCGATCTTATGCACGACCGGGACGAACTCGGCCGTGGGGTCCTCGTGCGGATTGGCGGTATAGAGGCCATCGATGTCCGAGAGCGTCACGCACAGATCGGCAGAAACCAGGCAGCTCACAAGCGCCGCCAGCGTGTCGTTGTCGCCAAACTTGATCTCGTCGACGGTGACGGTATCGTTCTCGTTGACGACCGGCACCACGCCCAGCTCCACCAGGCGCAGCAGGGCGTCGCGTGCATGCAGGTAGGACGTGCGGCGGGCCGTGTCGTGGCGCGTGAGCAGTACGAGCGAGGTGAGCAGGTCGCGCGCATGGAACTCCTCGTCGTAGGCCGACGAGATGATGCACTGACCAGCCGAGGCGCAGGCCTGCAGGCTCGGAAGGTCGCCGACCGGCTTGCGGTCGAAGCCCAACACGGGATAGCCACAGGCAATAGCGCCCGAGCTCACCACGACCAGACGCCAGCCGAGCTTGCGCAGCACTGCGGCTTGATCGGCAAGTCCGCCGATAAAGGCGCGGTTGACCTTGCCATCGGCGCCCACCACCGTGGACGAACCGATCTTTACCACCATCGTTTTATAAGAAGTCGTCATACGTCAAACCAATCAACTGTTCAGCGAACGGCCGAGCTGGCGGCCAAGGGAGCGTGACTCGCCCCTACCGCCCAAAGAATTAGTGAGCCCAGGGGAAAGCCGAAGCCGCGGCCATGTTCTTGCGCACGAGCTCGTCGCGCACCTGAGCCAGGCCCTGCTCCATGCCCACCACATAGGTCTGCGGGTACAGGAAGCGCTTGAAAGCTGCGTCCAGATGATCGAGCGCCCAAGCACAGCGCTCGCGCGCGTCCTGGATGCTCTCACGCGGAGCCACCGCACTGCCATCGCGCACGATCGGCACCAGCAGCTCGCGATACTCAAGTTCGGACACGTCGGTCACCAGGGCGGCATCATTCACGGCCACGAGGGTATTGCCGCGCGCGGAGCCCTCCCCCGCCAGATGGTCCTCGTCGTAGATCATGTCGCAGACCGGGCCGCCAAATCCGTCGTAATAACGGCGCACGCGTTGCACACCCGGGATCGTGCGCTTGTAGGGCTGCTCGGAGAGCTTGACCACCGGCGTCCATGGGTCTGCCTCGCTCGCACGGCGGGCGGAAAGCTTGTACACGCCGCCCAGCGCCGGCTGATCGTAGCAGGTCGCGAGCTTGGTGCCCACGCCAAAGCTGTCGATGGGCGCGCCCTGGTCGAGCAGCGACTGAATCGTATACTCGTCAAGATCGTTAGAAACCGAGATCCCCACATAAGGCAGGCCCTCGGCATCAAAACGGCCGCGCACATACTTGGAGAGCTTGGCGAGGTCGCCAGAGTCGATGCGAATGGCCGACAGGCGCTCGCCCACCGCCTCCATCTCCTTGGCAACCGTAATGGCATGTTCACAGCCCTCGCGCACGTCATAGGTGTCGATGAGCAGCGTACAGTTCTTGGGGCTCGACTTGGCAAAGGCGCGGAAGGCCTCGAGCTCGGAATCGAAGCTCATCACCCAGCTGTGCGCATGCGTGCCAAAGACGGGAATACCGTAGCGGCGGCCGGCGAGCACATTGGACGTAGAGGAGCAGCCGGCAACGTAGCTCGCGCGCGCAACGGCCAGGCCACCATCGGGACCCTGGGCTCGGCGCAGGCCAAACTCCGCCACGGGGCGACCGTCGGCGGCGAGCACCACGCGCGCCGTCTTGGTGGCGACAAGCGTCTGGAACCCGACGATGTTGAGCAGCGCCGTCTCGAGCAGCTGGCACTCCAGCGCGGGGCCGGTGACGCGCACCATGGGCTCGCGCGGAAAGACGAGCTCGCCCTCGGGCACGGCGTCGATGTTTACATGCGCACGAAAATCGCGCAGGTAGTCGAGGAATCCAGGCTTGAACATCGCGCCGCCGGCCGGGGCCTCAAGCGATGCGAGGTAGTCGATGTCCTCGGGCGTAAAGCGCAGGTTCTCGACAAGCTCGGGCAGCTCGGCGGTGCCGCACATGACGGCATAGGCGCTGCCAAAAGGATGGTCGCGGTAAAACGCGGTAAAACAACCCTGCTCATTGGCCTTGCCGCTCTCCCACAGGCCCTGGGCCATAGTGAGCTCGTACAGATCGGTGAGCATTGCGATGTCGGTGGGATGAGAGATGTCGGTCAAAGCCATGGGGCGACCTTTCGGATGTGTTGTGCAGAGGTTGAGGGTTGGGCGAGGCGGACGTGCGGGCATGGAGCCTGGAGCGAACAGGTTAGTGCAGGCCCATGCTGCCCGTGATCGTGTAGACCATAAAGACGATAAACGCGATAAGGGCGAGCACGATGATGATTTTTTGAGCGGGAGCCATGCCGGGGATCTCATTCTCGCCCGTAGGCTCCTTGGAGGTGACCATGCGCTGGGCAAAGGTCATCTCGTCACGGCTCGGTTTGGGCTCGACGGTCTTAGGGTGAGCGGCTTTTTTGGGCTGAGGCTTGGGTGCAGTGGGCACGGGCTTCGCGGCGGCGGGCTTGGGCACGGGCGCAGACTCGGATGCGACCTTCGCAGTGGCCTCCTCGGCCTTCTCGCGCTCGGCACGCAGGGCGGCCAGCTCCTCACGCTCGCGGCGTGCCTCTTCCTGGGCCTCGCGACGAGCCTTCTCGGCGCGGAGCTCTTCCAACTCGGCGCGCTCCTCGGCAGACAGTGGTTGGGACTCAAGCTCGGCCATGATGCAGCCCTTTCTTTTTAAAAAAAGCCGCCGACACAATGTCAGCGGCTTATCAAATCCAAGGGTGGAGACGAAGGGAGTCGAACCCTCGGCCTCTGCCATGCGACGGCAGCGCTCTCCCAACTGAGCTACGTCCCCAGGACAAGTTGATATTTTACCTACGGCTCGCCAACTGTCAACGCCCAATACCCAGTCTTTTTGGGACGGGGCTGTTTTGACTACTTTTCGAACACCCGAGCCACCCGATGATTATTTATCCCCCGTCCCAGAAAAATCATCGACGAACGCACTACTTTGCGCTGGTAAGAACACCGGTGGTGTCGAAGGCCGGGGTGAAGCTCTCGTCTACCGCGCCGCCCTCTTGCCAGAACATCGTCGTAAAGCCTAGGTCGTCGGCATGGTCGAGTACTTGCTCGTACTCCTCGCGCGTCACGGCGCGTGCCAGGTCGCCGCCCTGCTCGCGCATGAGCGCATTGGGCGTGTACTGGTTCATGACCGAGATCGGCACGTCGCCCACCGTCTGCCACACCAGGTCCAGCACGCGACACGAATCGTCTGCATGCCCCGGCAGCACCAGGTGGCGCACGATGATGCCGCGCTTCATGAGCCCGTCCTCGTCCACCAGCTCTCCCCCGCGGCGCTCGATCTCGCACGTCATCTGTGCCAGGCCCGACACGGCCACGCGCGGGTAATCCTTAATATGAGAAAGCGACTGCGCAAGCCCGGCATCGGCATATTTAAAGTCGGTGAGCCACACATCGACCAGGTCGCCCAGCGCCGCCACGGCACTCGCGCGCTCGTAACCACTCGTGTTGTAGACGATCGGGATGACCAGCCCGCGCGCCCGTGCCGCGGCAATCGCGGCAGGCAACAGGTGCGCATAGTGCGTCGCCGTCACCAAATTGATGTTGTTGGCACCCTGGTCCTGCAGTTCCAGCATAATCTCGACCAGGCGCTCAGGCGAAATCTCAAGGCCAAAATTGCCGGTCGAGATCTCGTGGTTCTGGCAGTAGATACATTTAAGCGAGCAGCCGCTAAAGAAGATCGTGCCCGAACCGGCCTCGCCCGAGATAGGCGGCTCCTCCCACATATGAAGCGCCGCGCGGGCCACCTTGAGCGTGTCGTTAGCACCGCATACGCCGCGCGCGCCCTCATCGCGCGCCGCACCGCAACGGCGGGGACACAAATGGCAGGCGGGCGAAAAAAGTTCGGTCAACGACGTCGGCATAAAAACATGCTCCAAAACAACAATTCAGCAGCTCAAACATAAAGGGCCAGGCCGCGTAGACGGCTCAAGCCCCAAGGCGCCGTAATCGTCCGACACGATTTTTGTAATGTCAAGACTGGAATCGACAAAGTGCCGCTTTATGATGTAGGTATTCCGCCCCCCGCGGAGCAACTGGGTGAACCGTCGCGTTTATTTAGGGAGCCCACACAGTCGTACCTAGTACAGGTATCCTTCGTTGTTAAGGACGCTGGAACAGTCGATGAGGGCACCCACCTGTTTTAGGTGGGTTCATTTTCGTAACGTGGGGGGTGGTTTTCTTTTGCCAAAAATCACCATACAGTCCATATGGATCCCCGCCGGCATCCCGACAAGCCATCGACAACATCCCAATATCTGGTAAGCGCGTGATTATCGCTGCGTGCAATTACATGCACCCCCCTTGGTCGAGTATTATGGTTCGGCTATGCCCTTTGCGCATGGCGTTCTTCTGACCTTTTCCTTCGACGCTTGGCGGTTTTTAGATTCATGGCTTCATCCCCGAGCTACATACCGTACCTATGCGTGGCAGCGGCGGCTTTTATCACGACCTTCCTCGCGGTGCCCCTGGTCAAGCGCTTGGCAATTAAACTCGATGCCGTCGACTATCCTTCTAAGCGCCGCATCAACACCAAGCCCATCCCGCGTTTGGGCGGAACGGCGGTGTTTTTGGGCCTGGTCGTTGCCTGCATTGTGCAAATCCTAGGCACCTGGCACCTAGGCTGGCCACCCGTCCTGGTGCCGCACCCGCGCCTTCACATTAGCTATCCCATGCTGGCGCTCTCCTTTACTGTCATCTTTGCGACCGGCGCTATCGACGACGTCTTCCAGCTCAAGCCCAAGCAAAAGCTGGCCGGACAGGTCCTCGCCGCGCTCATCGCCTGTATCGGCGGCCTAAAAATCGGCGTCATCGTCAACCCGTTTGCCCCCGGCGAGATCATACTCGGATGGCTCGCCTACCCCATCACCGTAATCTATCTGGTGGCATTCACCAACATCATTAACCTCATCGACGGCCTCGACGGCTTGGCCACGGGCATCTGTGGCATCGCCTCGTTCACCATGTTTTCGATGGCCGTTCTTTCGGGCCGCATCGACGCCGCCGCGCTCTCCATTGCGCTCTTTGGCGCCTGTCTGGCCTTTTTGCGCTACAACTTCAACCCCGCAAGCATCTTCTTGGGCGACTCGGGGTCGCTGCTTCTGGGCTTTGCACTGGGCTCCATCTCGCTGCTCAACGTGAGCCGCACCGCCGCGCTCACCTCGCTTATCATCCCGCTCATCGTTGCCGGCGTGCCCATCATCGACACGTTTAGCGCCATCGTGCGCCGCAGGCGCGCCCACATTAGCATCGGGCAGGCCGACAAGGGCCACATCCACCACCGCCTGATCCAAGAGGGCTACAACCAAAAGCAGGCCGTGCTGCTCATCTACGCCTGGTGCATCATGCTTTCGGCCGGCGCCGCCGCAATCAATCAGGTCGAGGTGCCCACGCGCGTGCTCATTTTTGTCGTGCTCGCCATTGGCTCGACGGCCTTCGCCAAGCACCTGCACCTGTTTGAACCTGTGCTACGCCACCATTACAACAAGCGCACGCACGAGGACGAGCTGGTAACCCCCGAGGATCCCGCTTTTAAGCAGGAGGAGCAAGCAGCCGAGGAACGTAAAGAAGAGCGCCACCACAAGCTCTAGGATAAGCTGCCGAGGATGCGCCCAGGCAACACTGGCCAAGCGCAGCCGCGCCGCACCCATCGCACAAGCCGCCCCTCTCCCGCCCCTCGCCTACTTACGCCCTACCCCTTTCAATAAACGCGTTATCATCTTGATCAATACGCATACGTTAGGAGCAATCATGCCAAACGAGAACAGCTACGAAGTCGCGCTGCAAAAGAGCAACGCCATTCGCGAGGGCCTGGCAAAGACGCCCGAGAAGTTCACCATGCTCACCGGCGACCGCCCGACCGGACGCCTGCACCTGGGCCACTACTTTGGCACCCTCAAGGGCCGTGTTGAACTGCAGAACATGGGTGCCAAGACCAACGTACTCATCGCCGACTACCAGGTCATCACCGACCGCGACACCACCGAGCATATCCAGGACAACGTGTACAACATGGTCATGGACTACCTTGCCTGCGGCATCGACCCCGACAAGACCATGATCTACGCGCACTCCGCCGTGCCCGCCGCAAACCAGCTCATGCTGCCGTTCCTGTCGTTGGTGTCCGAGGCCGAGCTGGCGCGTAACCCCACGGTCAAGGCCGAGATGGAGGCCTCGGGCCACGAGCTCACCGGCCTTCTGCTCACCTACCCGGTGCACCAGGCCTGCGACATCCTGTTCTGCAAGGGCAATGTGGTGCCCGTCGGTCGCGACCAGCTGCCGCACATCGAGCTCACCCGCACCATCGCACGCCGCTTTAACAACCGCTACGGCAAGGTATTTCCCGAGGTCGAAGCGCTGCTGTCCGAGACCCCGCTGCTGCCCGGCCTTGACGGTCGCAAGATGAGCAAGAGCTACGGCAACGCCATCAATATTTCGATGACCGCCGAGGAGACGGCCAAGCGCATCAAGAAGAGCCAGACCGACTCCGAGCGCATGATCACGTTTGATCCCGAGAACCGCCCCGGCGTGTCCGGCCTGCTTTCGACGGCTGCCATCTGCACCGGTCGTTCCGAGGTCGAGATTGCCGATGAGATCGGCATGGGCGGCTCCGGCCAGCTCAAGAAGTACGTGACCGAGGCCGTCAACGAGTACTTCGCCCCAATCCGCGAGCGTCGCCAGCGCTACGAGAACGACCTGAATTACGTCAAGGACGTGCTGCACGAGGGCAATCGTCGCGCCAACGAGATCGCCGAGCAGACCCTGGCCGAGGTTCAGGACGCCATGGGCATGGTGTACTAGGCCGATTTGCTGGCTTGAGCTTTGGATTGTTTTAGGGCGGGCGCTACGGCGTCCGCCTTTTTTGGTGCCCGACCGGTTCGACTCTGCCCGCTGCACTCCCCCGACAAACAGGAACAGGCCCGCTGGCAGTTAGTTGCCAGCGGGCCTGTTCCCGAAGTACACCGTTGAATCGCACAGAGGGGAGGAATGCGAATCAAACTCAACAGGGCAGGCTTTTTCATCGCCTATTGCCTGCTCCGTTGCTGAAACCAATATAGTTCACCGTGGTTTACTTTGCAGCGTCAACATACACCGCCATAGCTTCTCCATAAGTTAGCCCCGGTAAACCTGCAGCGGAAAACCACCACAAAGGGGACAGGCACCTTTGTGGTGGTTTTGGCCACGGCAGAGCAGTTAGAGCCCGGCAGGCCAGCGACAGGCGCCCAGATCGACGTGCATGTCGTCCTTAAACGCCACACCCTCCCCCAGCAAAAGCTCACGCTGGGCATCGGGGCCGCCAAACGCAAAGCCCTCACAAATACGGCCATCGGCAAACACCACGCGGTGACAGGGAATTTGGCCAGGGCGCGGATTGCTGTGCAGCGCATACCCCACGTACCGCGCACTTCGTGGACGACCGGCAAGCAACGCCACCTGACCATACGTGGCGACCATCCCCTCAGGGATCTGCTCGACCACCTCGTACACCCGCTCAAAAAAGCCCTCAGATGCCAACATGCGCTCCTTTCAACCGAAACCAGCATAAACCACCACAAAGGTGCCAGTCCCCTTTGTGGTGGTTTATGGCAGGTCGGTTAGTTGGCGGGCTGGAAGAAGGCTACGGCTACGGCGCCGGGGCCTACGTGGGTGCCGATGGTGGCACCGATGGTGTGAACGGGCAGCTCGCCCTCGGTGTGGCCAGCCCACAGCGCCGCACTGTCATCGATATACTTCTTGAGCACCGCATCCGAAAGGCCCGTATAGCCGAGCGCCAGCGGCATGGAAAAGTCGACGCCGCCCGCCTGCTCGACCTTCTGGTTCAACAAGTTTCGACCGTTTTTGGAACCGCGCGCCTTGCCCAACTGCACGATGAGGCCGTCCTCGGCGGCCACGACCGGCTTCACGTTGAGCAGCGTACCCACAGCGCCGGCCGCAGCAGACAGACGGCCGCCGCGCACCAGATACTCCAGCGTCTCGAGCAGGCCGATAACCACCACGCGGTCGCGCACGGCCTCGACCGCCGCCGCGATCTGGGCCGCACTACGGCCCTCGTCCACCAAGCGCAGCGCATACTCGACCAGCACGCGCTCGCCCAGGGTGACGTTGTTGCTATCCACCACATACACGTCGCCGCCCGGTGCCTCGGCAAGTGCGGTACGGGCACTCTGGTTGGTGCCCGAAAGCTTGGCGCCCACGGTAATAATCACAGCCTCGTCGCCGGCCTCACGCGCTTCGGCAATCGCCTGTGAAAAGGCATACGGGTTGACCTGACCAGTCTTGGGCAGCTCATCGCGCTCCACGAGCATCTCGTAAAAGCGCTGGTGATCGATGTCGACGCCATCCATATACACATCGGTGCCAAAGGTGACGGACAGCGGCAAAACGGCCAGTGCTGGGTGCTCGGCCGGCGACATATCGCTTGCGGAATCGGTAATAATGCGGACGGACATAGCGAATCCTTTCTTGCGCAGGTCCCGCGCAGGGAATTTTGACAGCAAGGCCCCGGCACGGTATACACGCTCAAACGGGACGATACAATTGTTGGCTGAAAGCTAGCGCCAGCGCGGCTCTAGATCTCGCGTAGAGTGTTGAGAATCGTACGCAGCGACGCATACATCTGCTCGCGCTGCTCCACACCCATGGCCTTGCCGGTGGTGTCGAGCACTTCGCGAATGATGCGATCGGCCTCACTCATGCTCTCGCCGCCCAGGGCAGTCAGGCGAACCGGGGCACGGTACTTGACGGCCGCATCACCCGAGTCATCGACCTCGACGTAGCCGCCCTCCTCCAGATGTGCCAGTGTGCGCGAAACGGCGGCACGGGTAACGCCGGCCATGCGGGCGAGGTCGGCGCCAGTCAGGCCGTCCTTGCTGCGCTCAAGATAGTACAGGCACATGACGTCGGAGCCTTTGAGGCCGAGCCTTGCACCTTCGGACGTCTTGATGCGCTGAATCTCCTTGTAGAGGCCGCTGATCAGTCCGACAAAATCCTCAAAACGTGTCTCGTCGTTCCACTGCATGGTGACGACCGCCTTTCGCTTACATGATGCTAACGGGTAAACATCTTAGCCGCATAAGACAACACTCATACCCAAACATCCCATTTGTTAACCCATCAACATAAAAACCACCACAAAGGGGACAGGCACCTTTGTGGTGGTTTGGGGCATCAATAGATTCTAGGCGCCGCTACAGCTCCACGCAGGGATTGTCGCGCGTTACAAGCGTCTTAACGACAACCGTCGCTCCCAGATAGCGCTCAAGCAGCTCGGCCAAGCGATCGATGGCGGCCTGACAATCCCCCATCCGCCCGGGCTCCACGCACTCAATCGCCAGAAATGCGTCCGCCGAATCGTCGGACAGCGCCGTGCGAACGCCATCGCGCCAGTTCCAGCAACGGCACACGGCACCCGCATCATCGATATAGGCAAGCTCACCGGGCAACGTCGGATCATCCGCTTCCTCGCCAAGCGGCAAGAACGCATCGCCACCGTCGGTCACCTTCAAGCGAAGGTCTCCCTCGATCGCATGTAGGTCCTCGCCTCCGACGGGCAGCGCGTAGGTCAACGACACCGTGTTGTAGATGTCCACCGCGGGCGCAATGTGGCCCACCGGCTTGCCTTTGAGCACGCGTTTGAGCAGGTTCTCGATTGAGCAACGCGCGCCCTTCTTGGTCTTGAACAGCCGGTACGCGTCACGCCATGCCTTGACCGGCGCGTTCTCGCTGATAGTATCGCTTGTCAGGTGGCGCTCCGCATCGATGTTGGCGCGGTCAAGTAGCGCGGCGATCGCATTCACGTCCTCTTGGGGAATCTGAGCCGCGGGCTTCATGCCCTTTACGACCACGACACCGACCGCCGCCTGTGGAAACAGCTCCCAAAACGAATTCTCGGCAATAAAGCCCTTCATACGTGCTCCCTTCATTGTGCGCGCCCGAGCGAGGGCGTCAAAACAAAAAGCGCCCTCACAGCGGCCACCTTCAAAGTCCTACGGTGCCGCCACAAGAGCGCTTACGCTGTCCCCATCCGGAGAAGGGGACGATATGTCAGGCGTATTGTAACCCGAGTCTTCCGCGCGAGCAAAACCACCACAACGGTGTCTGTCCCCTTTGTGGTGCCTTGATTATCGACTTCATCCGAACACCTCCCACATTCATCCGTACATGTACGG
>CAUFRY010000043.1 GCA_959028445.1 uncultured Collinsella sp.
CCGGATTCAGATTCGACAAGGGGCGACCATTGTGCAATCGCAAGAAGATGACGGGGCGGAATGTCAATCCTGGTCTAACAGAGCCTTATCTAATCCCCATTTCTCATAAAATCATGCGGTTAGTTGCGCTTGAGGTGGACGACGGTTTCGCAGTGGAAGGTTTGCGGGAATAGGTCGACCGGCGTGATCTTGACGGGGGAGAAGGTGCCCTCCTCGACAAAGCGCTTGAGGTCGCGGGCCAGAGTCGCCGGGTCGCAGCTCACGTAGGCGACATCACGGGCACTCGTGCTCGCGATGAGGTCGATTGCCTCGGGGGCGAGGCCCGCACGCGGCGGGTCGACCACCAAGACGTCGGCGTCCTGATCGGGGAACTCGCGCACCGCGTCGCCGCCGATGACGTCGACGTTATTGAGCTTGTTGATCTCCAGGTTGCGACGCAGGTCGCGCACGGCCGGGCCGTAGGCCTCGACGGCGGCGACAAAATCGCAGCGGCGAGCGAGCGGCAGGGTAAAGGTGCCGGCACCGCAGTACAGGTCCACGGCTAGCTCGTCTTCCTGCGGGTCGAGGGCGTCCATAACGAGCTCAATCAGAATCTCGGCGCCCTTGGTATTGACTTGGAAGAACGACGGAGCAGACAGGCGCATCTGGCCCTCGGCGATGTTCTCAGTCCACGAGCCCTCGCCGGCGAGCATCTCGACTTTGGAGACACGGCGGGCTTTCTTTTCGCCCTTGCTCATCACGCGCACGATGCTCGTGGGATGAGCGGCGTCCGCCAGCACACGGGAGACCTGCGAGCGCGGAAAAGAGCCTGTGGGCGTCCAGAGTGCGACCTCGAGTGCCTTGGTGCGGCGCGAGGCACGAATGCCCACGCGTTCGAGCCCCAAGTCATGGCTGCCGCTCAGATAGTTGAGTGCGCCGACGACCGATTTGAGCGCCTTGGGAAAACGCTTATCGAACAGCGGGCACGCATCGACGGTCACGATCTTGCTGGGGTCGGCTCCGTGCATGCCAAGGCGCACGCGACCGTTGACGACGGTCGGTTCGAGCTCGATTTTATTGCGGTAGCCCCAGTCGTCCTTGGTGTGGCGGATGGGCTGCACCAACTCATCGACCTGCTCAGGAGCGAACTTGCCGATGCGCTCGAGCGTGGAGCGCAGGTTTTGCTCCTTGGCGGCGAGCTGCGCCGTGCGTGAGAGATTGCCCCACGAGCAGCCGCCGCAGATGCCCACGAAGGGGCAGGGAGGCTGAATGCGATCGGGGCTTGGCTCCAGAATCTCGGTGGTGCGGGCGCGCATGAACGACTTGCCGTCCTGTACGACCTCGGCCTCGACGGCGTCGCCTGCCACGGCGCCCTGCACAAAGACGGCCTTGCCGTTGTCGGCGTGCGCCAGCCCGTCGGCGCCGTAGGTCATCGATTCGATAGTGAGCTTCATATCCCTGCCTGTCATTCGCGTTGTTGTCCGCACCATGGTAGCAGGGAAAAGCGCCCCGCATCCGAGGCTTTCCTCAAATGCGGGGCGCTTCTACAAACTGCTTCTACAAACGACTATTTCGTCTTGCCGGTAATGAGCGTCTTAAGACCCAGGCCGATCAGACCCAAGCCCATGCGCACGCGGCCGGGGCGATGGCGCTCGATGGCCTTGGTCTTGCCAGCGGGCTTCTCACGGCGGGCGCTCTTCTCGGGTGCGGGCTTGGTGACCTGCGGCTCGGGCTGAGGTGCAGGTGCAGGTTCGGGCTCAATGATGGTCGCCTGAACCTTCTGAACCTCGGGCGCGGCCGGCTGCTGTTTGGGCTCAGGCTGGGATGCGAGCGCGGGTTCTGCCTTGGCAACAGCTTCCGGCTCGGCAGTGGGCTCGACAACTGCCTCGCGCTCAACCTCGGCCCGAATAGCCTCCTCGGCCGCGTGCTCCTTTTCCTGTGCGCGCTGCTGCGCGGCGGGCTCGGCGTTGCGATATGCACGCTCCAGCAGGGCTTCCTGCGAGTTGAAGGGCCTCTCGCCTTCGTGGCGCTCCACGGGGACCCAGGTGCCGTCGCTCGTGAGGCTGCGGGCCTTCACGTTGTCGCGCAGCTGCATGCCCATGTACTCGTGCACCAGGGCACGGCAGGTGGGGTCGAGCACGGGGAAGGCGATCTCCACGCGGTGCTCGGTGTTGCGCGTCATCATGTCGGCCGAGCTTAGATAGATCATGTCCGAGTCCACGCCAAAGGCGTAAACGCGCGCATGCTCCAAAAAGCGTCCGACGATAGAACGGACATGCACGTTCTCGGTCTTGCCCGGAACGCCCGGCTTGAGGCACGAGATGCCGCGGATGATCATGTCCACGCGGACTCCTGCGCACGACGCCTCGGCGATCTTGTCGATGACCTCGCGGTCGGTGAGCGAGTTGAGCTTAAAGAACACACGGGCGGGCTCGCCAACGAGGGCACGCTGAATCTCGCGGTCCAGGCCGCGCATGATGAGCGGCTTCAGGCCGACCGGCGCCACGCCCAGGAAGCGGTAATCGCCGCGCAGGTTGCCCAGCGACAGGTTGCGGAAGAACAAGTTGGCGTCCTCGCCGATGCCGGGATGGGCGGTCATGAGCATAAAGTCGCTGTAGAGCTTGGCCGTCTTCTCGTTAAAGTTGCCGGTGCCCAACAGTGTCAGGCGTGTAAGCGCCATGCCCTCGCGATAGGTGAGCTGGCAGATCTTGGAGTGGCACTTAAAGCCCTCGGAGCCGTAGATGACGGTGCAGCCTGCCTCTTCCAGACGCTCGGCCCACTCGATGTTGTTTTGCTCGTCGAAGCGGGCGCGGAGCTCCATGAGCACCGTGACCTCTTTGCCGTTCTCGGCGGCATCGATCAGCGACTCGCACAGGCGGCTCTGCTTGGCCACGCGGTAGAGCGTGATGCGCAGTGAGATGCACTCGGGGTCGTAGGCGGCCTCGTGCACAAGATCCAGGAAGGGGTTCATGGCCTCATAGGGATAAAAGAGCAGCTTGTCGTGCTGAAGTACCTGCTCGCGGATGGAGCGGGTCATATCGATGGTGGGGTTGGGCTGCGGTTTAAACGGCGTAAAGAGCAGCTCGTTGCGCAGGTGCTCGGGAATCTTGCCCTCAATGCCGAAGACATAGCCCAGGTTGAGCGGGATATCGCAGGTAAAGACCGAGCGACGCGAGAGCTCGAGCGCCTTGCGGATAGTCTTGAGCGTTGCTTTTTCGAGTGAGCCCGAGACGGCGAGCACTACCGGCTGCAGGCGCAGGCGCTTCTTGAGAATGCGCTTCATGTGCTGGCGGTAATCCTCTTCCTCCTCGACGCCCTCGCCGTCCGGGTCGATATCGGCATTGCGGGTGACGCGGATGAGCGCGCGGTCGAGCGGCTTATAGGAGCCAAAGCAGCTGTCCAGGCAGGCGAGGATGACGTCCTCGAGCAGAATGTAGGAGTAGGTGCCGGTGGGCGAGGGGATCTCGACCACGCGGTTCATCGAGGCGGGAATCTCGATCAGGCCCAGCAGACTTTCCTCGTCGGTGACGCCGTCCAGGCCGCACGCCAGGTAAAGTGCGCCGTTGCGCAGGTTGGGGAAGGGGTGGCGCGGGTCGATCACCAGCGGTGAGATGACCGGCGACACGTAGGCCTGGAAGTAGCGGGTTACAAAGGTGCGCTCCTCGGGCGTAAGCGAATCGATGCGGGCGCGGTGAACGCCCAGGGTGTCGAGCTTGCCCTCGATGCTCTTAAAGATGGACTCCCAACGGGTAAGGAGCCCGGGCAGCTCCGCCATGACAGCGTCGACCTGTTCGGAGGCGGTCATATTGCTCTTGTTGTCGACAGGCTGCTTTTTGAGCTCGGCAAGGTCAGACAGGCCACCCACGCGCACCATGAGGAACTCATCGAGGTTTGACTCGAAGATCGATACGAACTTAAGGCGCTCGAACAGCGGCACGGACTCATCGAAGGCCTCGTCGAGCACACGGTTGTCAAAGCGCAGCCAGCTGAGCTCTCGGTTCTGCGTGTACGAGAAGTCGCGCGGCGGCTTGCGCAGCTTTGCGGCGGCTTGCTTTTTTTCGATTTTGCTCGGCATATGCATCTGTCCGTTCAGTCCCCGCAGGGGACGGTAGCCTAACACTATTCACTATTGTCTCAATTTAGTCGACCTGTGGCACGGACGTATTGTGCGAACGGTATCTTTACCTACTTCTTACGCCGTCAAGGCTTGCAACTAACTGCCCGACTCGTTTTGAAAACAATCTATATCCATACTCAACTGGTGAGGATGTATGAATAAGAATGATTGCTAGCTGAATATAATCGAATCCAAATTGAATCATTGACAGACGACATATATATGCAGAAAACAGTTTTAGCTATGCAATTCCTAAACATGAAATTATTTGTGCAATCTTGCTCAATTCCTTAGAAAAAAGAACGATTACCTTTGAAAACCTGCTTTAGAGAACTGAAGTGCATCATGGGGGAATCATATGCGATATACCGTTCATCGCACTTTGCTGACCGTTCGGGGGCGAGGTGGAATTGCGGGTTGTTTTTGGATATAACTAGAGCTGTCAGCAAGCAGCGTCCCATACGGAGGGGCGCTGATACATTCGGCCAGTAAGGCCCGAAAGAAAGGTAGGAGGCCATGACGAAAGGTCTGCACGTGCCTTCCGAGATCGGCAAGCTCAGGAAGGTCTGCCTGCACCGTCCCGGCGACGAGCTCCTCAACCTGCCGCCCGACGAGCTCGAGCGACTCCTGTTCGACGACGTCCCGTTCCTGGAGGTCGCACAGCAGGAGCACGACACCTTCGCCCAGATCCTGAGGGACCAGGGCGTGGAGGTCCTCTACCTCGAGAACCTCGTCGCCGAGGTGTTCGACCAGGTCCCCGGCGCCCGCGCCGAGTTCACCGACCAGTACATCGCCGAGGCCGGCATCCGCGGCCAGCACATGCCGCAGATCGTCCGCGAGAAGCTGGACTCCATCGAGGACAACCTCGAGTTCGTCAAGAAGACCATGGCCGGCATGACCAAGGCCGAGATCGACATGCCCCTCACGGCGTCCACGACCCTCGACTCCCTGGTCAACTCCGAGTCCGAGTCCGACCTGATCATCGACCCGATGCCCAACCTCTACTTCACCCGCGACCCGTTCGCGGTCGTCGGCGAGGGCGTCAACCTCAACCGCATGTACTCGGTCACCCGCAACCGCGAGACCCTGTACGGCAAGTACGTCTTCAAGTACCACCCCGACTACAAGGACGTCTCCCTGTACTTCCGCCGCGACTGCCAGTTCCACACCGAGGGCGGCGACGTGCTGAACATCAACGAGAAGACCCTCGCCGTCGGCATCTCCCAGCGCACCCAGGCCGCCGCTATCGACGTCATGGCCCAGAACATCTTCTGGAACTCCGACTCCAAGGTCGAGCGCATCCTGGCCTTCGACATCCCGGTCTCGCGCGCCTTCATGCACCTCGACACGGTCTTCACCCAGATCGACGTCGATAAGTTCACGATCCACCCCGCCATCATGGGCACCCTGCGCGTCTACGAGCTGACCGCCGGCAAGAACCCGGGCGACGTGAACATCCGCCTGATCGAGGACACCCTCGAGCACGTCCTGGAGGACGCCACCGGCGTCGACCAGGTCAAGCTGATCCCCTGCGGCGGCGGCGACCCGATCGCGGCCTCCCGCGAGCAGTGGAACGACGGCTCCAACACCCTGTGCGTCGAGCCCGGCAAGATCTGCGTCTACGCCCGCAACACCGTCACCAACGACGTGCTGTACAAGGAGGGCCTGGACCTTCTCGTCGTGCCCTCCGCCGAGCTCTCCCGCGGCCGCGGCGGCCCGCGCTGCATGAGCATGCCCTTCTGGCGCGAGGACCTCTAAGGTCTTCAAGGACCCGTACAGGTCTTAATACATACATCTAGCTGCCATTAGATGTCTCCCAATGGGGCGGTGCGGGTATTCGCACCGCCCCAATCTTGTTTGAGGAGCGTCAACACGATTGGATGACTGCTTTTGTAAGGAGCTTGGCCATGGATATCAAGACGATCGGCGTTGAGGAATGGCTTAACGTTTGGGAGAAGAGCGCTACGTGGGATATCGCCCAGTCGACGATTTCGTCGCTTACCATGGGCGAGCTGCGCGCGCTCGACGATCAAGATGGTGCCACGTTCTACGAGCGCCTGGACCGCGAGAAGATGAACTACGGCTGGATCGAGGGTTCGTCCGACTTTAAGGCCGAGGTCGCCAAACTGTATCGTCGCGAGGTCAATCCCGATCACATTCTGCAGACCAATGGCTGCACGGGCGCCAACCTCAACGCCATCATGGCCGTGGTCGAGCCCGGCGACCACGTTATCGCCGAGTGGCCTACCTATGCACCGCTCTATGAGATTCCGCGCACGCTGGGTGCCGAGGTCGAGTACTGGGAGCTTCACGAGGAGCTCGGATGGAAGCCCGATATCGAGGAGCTCAAGCGCATCGTTCGTCCCAACACGAAGCTCATCTGCATCAACAACGCGTCGAACCCCATCGGTACCGTGCTCGATGCCGATACGCTCGGTCAGATTGCCGAGATCGCCCGCTCGGTGGGCGCCTATGTGCTGTGCGACGAGGTGTACCTGCCGCTTGAGAACACCGAGGACTTTTTGTCGATGGCCGATGTGTACGAGAAAGCCATCGTCACCAACTCGGTGTCCAAGACCTATTCGACGCCTGCTGCCCGCGTGGGCTGGGTTGTGGCAGACGAAGAGGTATCTAATCGCATTCGCACGTACCGCGACTACACCATGATTTGCGGCGGCGTGTTCAACGACGCCCTGGCGACCTATGTGCTCAAGCACAAGGACAAGATCCTCGAGCGTAACCGCAAGATCGTGTTTGGAAACCGCCATATCGCGCAGGCTTGGATTGATACCCAGCATCGCGTTTCCTGGACGGCCCCGCAGGGCGTGTCTACCTCGTTTATCCAGCTTGATATTCCCGAGGACGACGAGGAGTTCTGCAAGCGCCTGCTGGCCGAGAGGGGAGTGCTGTTGGTTCCCGGTAGCCGCTTTGAGCTTCCCTGCGGCGCACGCCTGGGCTACTGCGCGAGCGAGGACGTTCTGCGCGAGGGTCTGAGGCTTTTGGGCGAGGCACTGGCGGAGTTCGATCGCTAGGATTCCGACGGCTCTCAAAGCCGCTCAAATCTGTCTACGATTATCGATAACAGTCCCGTTTCCCATGAGGGGAGCGGGACTGTTTTTCTATACCGAGAAGTCAAGTTGTTACAAATGAGGCCGTAAGGTGAGCCGGTATTCGCTGGGCCTTATACTGAGCTTCCGGTGAACGGTACAAAGCGTCTGGTAAACGGTAATATGCTTACCAGAAATGAATAGGACAAACTTTTTTTTGAATAAAAATGAAAATGGTTGAGACGTGGTATGAATCGCTAATTCTATTCATAGCTTTATTAGAAATATGCAATTTGAGGGTGGTTTAATAAAGTTTAGTTCCATTTGTTATTTGGATTGAAAACGCGTTTAAGCACGTAAATAAACTTTATTAAATCAAAGTGTGCCATGCGTGAAGTATATGTGTATGCCGTTCACCCCTCATATAAAACCGTTCGGGGGCGAGGTGGAAGTATGAACTGATTTTGGATATAAATATGTCGTCAGCAATAACGCCTCACACGGAGGGGCGCTAACGAATCGGCCCTGACAGGGGCCCGAAAGAAAGGTAGGAGGCCATGACGAAAGGTCTGCACGTGCCTTCCGAGATCGGCAAGCTCAGGAAGGTCTGCCTGCACCGTCCCGGCGACGAGCTCCTCAACCTGCCGCCCGACGAGCTCGAGCGACTCCTGTTCGACGACGTCCCGTTCCTGGAGGTCGCACAGCAGGAGCACGACACCTTCGCCCAGATCCTGAGGGACCAGGGCGTGGAGGTCCTCTACCTCGAGAACCTCGTCGCCGAGGTGTTCGACCAGGTCCCCGGCGCCCGCGCCGAGTTCACCGACCAGTACATCGCCGAGGCCGGCATCCGCGGCCAGCACATGCCGCAGATCGTCCGCGAGAAGCTGGACTCCATCGAGGACAACCTCGAGTTCGTCAAGAAGACCATGGCCGGCATGACCAAGGCCGAGATCGACATGCCCCTCACGGCGTCCACGACCCTCGACTCCCTGGTCAACTCCGAGTCCGAGTCCGACCTGATCATCGACCCGATGCCCAACCTCTACTTCACCCGCGACCCGTTCGCGGTCGTCGGCGAGGGCGTCAACCTCAACCGCATGTACTCGGTCACCCGCAACCGCGAGACCCTGTACGGCAAGTACGTCTTCAAGTACCACCCCGACTACAAGGACGTCTCCCTGTACTTCCGCCGCGACTGCCAGTTCCACACCGAGGGCGGCGACGTGCTGAACATCAACGAGAAGACCCTCGCCGTCGGCATCTCCCAGCGCACCCAGGCCGCCGCTATCGACGTCATGGCCCAGAACATCTTCTGGAACTCCGACTCCAAGGTCGAGCGCATCCTGGCCTTCGACATCCCGGTCTCGCGCGCCTTCATGCACCTCGACACGGTCTTCACCCAGATCGACGTCGATAAGTTCACGATCCACCCCGCCATCATGGGCACCCTGCGCGTCTACGAGCTGACCGCCGGCAAGAACCCGGGCGACGTGAACATCCGCCTGATCGAGGACACCCTCGAGCACGTCCTGGAGGACGCCACCGGCGTCGACCAGGTCAAGCTGATCCCCTGCGGCGGCGGCGACCCGATCGCGGCCTCCCGCGAGCAGTGGAACGACGGCTCCAACACCCTGTGCGTCGAGCCCGGCAAGATCTGCGTCTACGCCCGCAACACCGTCACCAACGACGTGCTGTACAAGGAGGGCCTGGACCTTCTCGTCGTGCCCTCCGCCGAGCTCTCCCGCGGCCGCGGCGGCCCGCGCTGCATGAGCATGCCCTTCTGGCGCGAGGACCTCTAAGTCTTTCCGTTTCCGGTGCGGTCCCCCTACAACCGCACCGGCTTCGCCCGTTAAACGGGCAACACTAATACTTACGTAATTCATTTCTTCGAAAGGAATCAAACCATGGGTGTTAACCTCTCCGGCCGTAGCTTCCTCAAGCTTCTCGACCTCACCACCGAGGAGATCGAGTACCTGCTCAAGCTCTCCAAGAACTTCAAGGATATGAAGCGCGCTGGCGTTCCGCACCGCTATCTCGAGGGCAAGAACATCGTTCTGCTCTTCCAGAAGACCTCCACTCGTACCCGCTGCGCCTTCGAGGTCGGCGGCATGGACCTGGGCATGGGCGTTACCTACCTCGATCCCGGTTCGTCGCAGATGGGCAAGAAGGAGTCCATCGAGGACACCGCCCGCGTTCTCGGCCGCATGTATGACGGCATCGAGTTCCGTGGCTTTGCCCAGGACGACGTCGAGGAGCTCGCTGCTAAGTCTGGCGTGCCCGTGTGGAACGGCCTGACCACTGAGTGGCATCCCACCCAGATGCTCGCCGATATCCTGACCGTCCAGGAGAACTTCAACTACGACATCAAGGGCAAGACCCTCGTCTTCATGGGCGACTGCAAGAACAACGTCGCTCGCTCCCTCATGGTCGTCTGCTCCAAGCTCGGCATGAACTTCGTGGCCTGCGGCCCCGAGGAGTGCATGCCCGCCGACGACGTCATCGAGGCCTGCAAGCCCATCGCCGAGGCCAACGGTTGCACCATCAAGCTGACCACCGACGTCAAGGACGGCGTCACCGGTGCCGACGTTATCTACACCGACGTGTGGGTCTCCATGGGCGAGCCCGACGAGGTCTGGGCCGAGCGCATCGCTCAGCTCACCCCGTATCGTGTCACCTCCGAAGTCATGGCTATGGCCAACCCGGGTGCCATCTTCCTGCACTGCCTGCCCAGCTTCCACGACACCAACACCACCATTGGCGCCGAGAAGTGCGAGCAGTTCGGCATCACCGAGCAGGAGGTCACCGACGAGGTCTTCGAGAGCCCCGCTTCCAAGGTCTTCGACGAGGCCGAGAACCGCATGCACACCATCAAGGCTGTCATGTACGCCACGCTCAAGTAAGAGCATCTAGCATCTCGCTCGGGGTGTATTGCTGCACACCCCGAGCAGTTTTATCTGGTAATAATCTCGCATCAAGCGGCAGGCACGGCACGGAAGAGCCGCTTCTGGCGAGATCAGTAAATGATTTATGAAGGGGGGATGAGAACTATGACTGAGACCGCTAAGAAAAAGCGCGGTATGCCTTCATCGTTCACCATTCTTCTTGCTCTGCTGGCAATTGTCGCAGTGATTACCGTTATCGTCTCCGGCACGTCCGGCGGCGCGGTTACTGCCGCCCGTCTGAGCGATTTCTGCACCGCCCCGATTAAGGGCTTCGCTGACGCTCTGCCCGTCTGCCTCTTCGTTATGATCCTGGGCGGCTTCCTCGGTATGATGACCGAGACCGGCGCCCTGGACAACGGCATCGCCGTTCTGGTGCAGAAGCTTAAGGGCAACGAGATTATGCTCATTCCCGTGCTGATGCTCATCTTCTCCCTCGGTGGTACCACCTATGGTATGTGCGAGGAGACCGTTCCCTTCTACGCCCTGCTCGCCGCTACCATGATGGCTGCTGGCTTCGACCCCATGGTCGGTGCCGCTACCGTCCTGCTCGGCGCTGGCTGCGGCTGCCTGGGCTCCACGGTTAACCCGTTCGCCGTCGGCGCTGCCGTCGACGCTCTGACCGGCGTTGGCATTGAGGTCAACCAGTCCATCATCATCGGCCTCGGTGCCGTCCTGTGGATTGTCACTACCGCTATGTCCATCGTCTTTGTGATGAACTATGCCAAGAAGGTCAAGGCTGACAAGGGTTCCACTATCCTGTCGATGCAGGAGCTCAAGGACGCCGAAGAGGCTCACGGCAAGGCTGCTTCCGAGGTCCACAAGGAGGTCAAGCTCACCGGTCGTCAGAAGGGTGTTCTGATCGCCTTCGCCTTCACCTTCGTCGTCATGATCGTCGGCTTCATTCCGCTGGCCGACCTCAACGAGGGCGTCGCCAACTTCTTCGACGCTGGCGCTGTCTACGACGCCGACGGTAACGCCGTCGTCCAGGGCTGGTCTGCCCTGATCACCGGCCTGCCCATTGGCCAGTGGTACTTCGACGAGGCTTCCACCTGGTTCTTCCTCATGGCTGTCCTGATCGGTATCATCGGTGGCCTGTCCGAGAAGCAGATTGTGAACACCTTCATTACCGGCGCTGCCGACATGATGTCCGTTGTCCTCGTCATCGCTCTCGCCCGCGGTATCTCCGTCCTCATGGCTAACACCGGCCTCGACGTCTACGTCCTCGACGCCGCCGCCAATGCCCTGGCTGGCCTGTCCGGCGTGATCTTCGCTCCCATGAGCTTCCTGGTCTACTTCGGCCTGTCCTTCCTGATCCCCTCGACCTCCGGTATGGCCACCGTCTCCATGCCCATCATGGGACCGCTGGCTGTTAAGCTCGGCTTCTCGCCCGAGGTCATGGTCATGATCTTCTCCGCCGCCATCGGTGTCGTGAACCTGTTCACCCCGACCTCCGGCGCCATCATGGGCGGTCTCGCCCTGGCCAAGATCGAGTGGACGACCTGGCTCAAGTTTGCCCTTAAGCTCATCGTCGCGCTCTCCGTCGTCTGCGCCGTCATCCTGACCGTCGCCTGCGTGCTGCTCTAAGTACCCAACGGGTACCCCACGGAAACCTTGACGATCCTATAGAGGATCACCTGGTCATCGTCTGTCCGGTGGGGTAAACCCACCGGTAGACTCCTACCTTTAGCCCCCTTCCGTTCCGTGCGCGGGAGGGGGCGCTCTTGTGTTCCGGCGTTTTACCAAACGCCGGAACCACTCGACGCTGCAAGCCCGCCAGAGCGGCAATCTGACGTTCAATCGTCGGGCATGGCCAAAAGGCCTATGCCCTCCTCTTTCACGTCACCTTGCTCGCTCTGGTGGGCTTTCGCTGACTTATGCTCAACCTGCGACGTTTCCATTATTGATACAAAAGCCTGGTTTGTTTGAACCAAATAAGGGGAAGTTGCGGTGGAATAGTTCCTGTTTGGCCGTCTTGAGGGGTTAAACGGGAACTATTTCACCGCAACTTATCGATGGCGTGTTTGGTTGGTGCCTGTTGATGGCCTGGGCTTCGGGGAGGGTCTGCTCCGTTATAATCGCCTAGAACATTAATTGGAAACGGGACGGGAGCCATATATGCGCCAGGGTTTCGACAACGCGAAGTATATCGAGCTGCAGGCTGCTCACATTAAGGAGCGCATCTCGCAGTTTGGCGGCAAGCTCTATTTGGAGTTTGGCGGTAAGCTATTCGATGACTATCATGCGAGCCGCGTGCTACCGGGTTTTGAACCGGACAGCAAGTTCCGCATGCTCAAGAGCATCGCCGACGATGTCGAGGTTATCATCGCGATCAACGCGAACCACATCGAGAAAAACAAGGCTCGTGGTGACCTGGGCATTACCTATGACGAGGATGTGCTGCGCCTGGTTGACCTGTTCCGCGGCAACGGCTTTGCCGTCGCGGCTGTGGTCATCACCCAGTACGCTGGCCAGCCTGCTGCTGATGTGTTCCGCAACCGCCTGAACGCGCTCGGTATTCCCGCCAAGCTGCACTATCCCATCGAGGGGTATCCGCACGATGTCGATCTGATCGTGTCCGACGATGGCTACGGCAAGAACGAGTTTGTCGAGACCACGCGTCCGCTCGTCGTGGTCACCGCTCCCGGCCCCGGCTCAGGCAAGCTCGCCACTTGCCTCTCGCAGCTCTATCACGAGCACAAGCACGGCACCGCCGCCGGCTACGCCAAGTTCGAGACTTTCCCGGTCTGGAATCTGCCCCTCACGCATCCGGTCAACATCGCCTATGAGGCAGCAACGGCCGATCTCGACGATGCCAATATCATCGACTCCTTCCACTTGGAGGCCTACAACAAGACCACGGTCAACTACAACCGCGACGTCGAGGCCTTCCCGGTGGTCCGTGCTCTGATGGAAAAGATCCTGGGCAAGAGCCCCTATCAGAGTCCTACGGACATGGGCGTCAATATGGTCGGCTTTGCCATCACCGATGACGATGCCTGCCGCGACGCTTCCAAGATGGAGATCGTCCGCCGCTACTTTACCGCGGTCGAAAATGTGCGCCGTACCGGCGTGGGCGATGAGCAAGTCGACCGTCTCAAGATTATTATGAAGAAAGCCGGCATCGATAAGAACTACTCACCGGCGCGCTCGGCGGCCCTCACCAGGGAGCAGCTGACGGGTGGTCCCGTGGGTGCCATGGTCATGCCCGATGGCTCCGTGGTGACCGGTAAGACCTCCACGCGCCTGGGCGCCGCAAGTTCGCTCATTATGAACGCCCTCAAGCATGTCTCGGGCGTCGACCTTGAGCTCGAGGTCATTAGCGATGAGGCGATCGAGCCCATCAGCAAGCTCAAGACGCATTTCCTGGGCAGCAAAAACCCTCGCCTCCACACCGACGAGACGCTTATGGCGCTGTCGATCACCTCGGCCACGAGTGAGACGGCCGCTCGCGTCCTTTCGGGCCTGGAGCAGCTGCGCGGTTGCGATGCCTTCTTTAGCGTGATTATCTCGCCGACGGACGAGACGGTACTGCGCAAACTGGGTATCAACGTGTGCTGCGAGCCCAAGTTTGAGCGCCGCGGTTTCTTCCACCGCTAAGTTTGAAGCACCGCGGTAATTGCATTGCATTTTGGCCGTATCGGGTTGGCGCCCGGTACGGCTTTTTGATCAATAAAGCGCCTATTTCGGCGAAAAATAGCCGTTTACCTGCCTAGAAACAATTTGAGCGGTATACAATAACCGTAACTGTTTCATCCTTAGCGGGATGCCGCATGATGGATATTACCTGCCATCGTGAGGTGTGTCGGTCGCGCACGGCGCGTTAGATGCTCGTGCTCGGTTTGAGGAGGCTGCTATGGCGGGCAAGGGTCGTGCGAGTGTCAACGATATGAAGCGTGTTGAGGTGCTGGTGTTGATGGAAATCGACCAGCAAACCGAAGACAATGGCGGGCCGTATGGTTTCTCGCGCAAAACGCTTGCCGAGCGCGTGGGGGTTTCGCCGTATCGTGCCCGCGCCGCAATCGATCGCTTGGATTCCGAAGGCATGATTGATGTCGTCTCGCGTTATAGCGACGACGGCGGTCAGCTTGCAAATGGCATTTGCCTCACCGAACGTGGCGAGTGGTATCTTGAGGGCGTCCGTACCGGCATGCTCGTTCAAGAAATGCTTGAGGACGAGGTTGCTGATCGATAGCAGCATGTAACCCTTGCCATAGCGACGCCGCCTGGGAAACCGGGCGGCGTTTTGTTTCAAGATTGAGAAATGCAATCGCACGCGAGAAAAATTGCGAACGGTCCGCGGCGCGAGTATTACAATGAAGACCCGTAAGATGTGGATAAACAACTTCTACGGGAAGCGCAGGTAACTCAATATGACCAAGCATGTGTTCGTAACCGGTGGCGTGGTTTCGTCCCTGGGCAAGGGTATCACCGCGGCCTCGCTGGGCCGTCTGCTCAAGTCGCGTGGCTACAAAGTAACGATGCAGAAGGCCGACCCGTATCTGAACGTCGACCCCGGTACCATGAGCCCGTTCCAGCATGGTGAGGTCTTCGTTACCGAGGATGGTTACGAGTCCGACCTGGACCTGGGTCATTACGAGCGCTTTATTGATGAGAACCTGACCCGCGATTCCAACTTTACGACCGGTGCCATCTACAAAAGCCTAATCGCCCGCGAGCGTCGCGGCGACTTTTTGGGCGGTACCGTGCAGGTGATTCCCCACGTCACCAATGCCATTAAGGACAAGTTCCGCCGCATCGAGGAGCAGACCGGCTCCGATGTAGTCATCACCGAGCTGGGCGGCACGATCGGCGACATCGAGTCCCAGCCGTTTGTCGAGGCCATCCGTCAGTACCGCAAGGAGGCCGGCCCCGAGAACGTCTGCTACATCCACGTGTCGCTCGTTCCCTATATCGCCGCCGCCCACGAGGTCAAGACCAAGCCCACACAGCATTCCGTCAAGGAGCTCCGCAGCTTTGGCATCCAGCCCGATATTATCGTGCTGCGCTCCGACCACCATATCGATGACGCTATCCGCGGAAAGATCGCAAGCTTCTGCGACGTCGACACCGATTGTGTCTTTACCAACGAGGACTGCGCGAGCATTTACGATGTTCCGCAGCTGCTTGCCGAGCAGGACTTTGACCTGCGCATTTGCGAGCGCCTGGGTCTGGACCCGCGTGAGCGCGACATGAGCGAGTGGAACGAGTTCCTGCGCAAACAGAATCACGCCAACCATCACGCCGACAAGGTGAAGATCGCCGTCGTGGGCAAGTACACGCAGCTGCCCGATGCGTACCTGTCGGTTATCGAGGCCCTGCACCATGCGGGCGTCTTCTACGATCGCCATGTGGACGTCCAGCTGGTCGACGGCGAGAGCCTCGACGAGCAGAATGTCTCCGAGGTTCTGGGCGACGCCTCGGGCATCCTGGTCCCCGGCGGCTTTGGCAAGCGCGCCCTGGAGGGCAAGATCCTCGCGGCCGAGTTTGCCCGTGAGCACAAGATTCCGTATCTGGGCATTTGCCTGGGTATGCAGGTGGCCGTGTGCGAATTTGCGCGCAATGTCGTCGGCCTTGCCGGCGCCAGCTCCTCTGAGTTCGATCCGGATGGCCCGTATAGTGTCATCGATCTGATGAGCTCGCAGGAGGACGTGACCGAGAAGGGCGGCACCATGCGCCTGGGCGCCTATCCGTGCAAGCTCGCCGCCGATACCCTTGCTCGCGAGGCATATGGCGAGGAACTCGTCTACGAGCGTCACCGTCACCGCTTTGAGTTCAACAACGCCTTCCGCGACCAGCTCGAGGACGCCGGTTTGGTTATCTCGGGTCTGTCGCCTGACGAGCGCCTGGTCGAGATGGTCGAGCTGCCGCGCGACGTGCATCCGTGGTATGTGGCAACCCAGGCTCATCCCGAGTTCAAGAGCCGCCCGACCAACCCGCAGCCGCTGTTCCGCGAGTTCGTACGCGCTTCGATCGGCCAGCACGAGGGTGTCGACCGTCTGCAGGTGACGCCCATGAACCTCGCTACGGACTAAGGGTGCCGGCGAATAAGGAACATACCGAAGCTACTCCCTCGTCGCTCGCCGTGGCGGCGGGGGAGTATCTCGATTACCTCGCGGTCGAGCGGGGTTTGGCGCGCAACACGATTGCGGCCTATCGTCGTGACCTGACGACGTACTGCGCCTATCTGGAGCGGGCGGGTATTGTGTCTTTTGAAGAGGTGACTCGTCAGGTCGTGGAGGGCTTTGTCGCCGACCGTCGCGATGGGGGCTATTCCGATGCCTCGGTGGAGCGTGCGCTTGCAGCCGTGAAGGGCCTGCATGCCTTTTTGGTGCGCGATGGGGCTGTAGCCCAAAATCCAACGGCGGCGTTGCGCCTGCCTAAAAAGGCTGAGCGTTTGCCGGAGTATCTATCGGTGGAGGATGTCTCGGCTCTGCTCGATCAAGACTTCCCCGAGGGCGAGATGGGCTTGCGCGACCATGCCATCTTGGAAGTGCTCTACGGATGCGGTTTGCGTGTGAGCGAGTTGGTGGGGCTCGATGTGGGCGATATCCATATTGACGATGGCTTTGTACTCGTTCGCGGTAAGGGCTCAAAGGAACGCCTGTCCCCGCTGGTGGGAAGCGCGGCGCGAGCTCTGATGCTCTATGTAACTGAGGGACGTTCTCGCTTGGCGGCCCATGCCCGCGGAACCGAGACCTCGGCGGTCTTTTTAAATAAGAACGGACGTCGCCTGTCGCGCCAGGCCGTGCATGCGATATGCGAGCGGTATGGGCGTCAGGTGGGGCTGGTGGGGCTCCATCCCCATACCTTGCGCCACTCCTTTGCCACCCACATGCTCGCGGGCGGTGCCGACCTGCGTGTGCTGCAGGAGATTTTGGGCCATGCCGATATTTCGACCACGCAGGTCTACACGCATGTCGACCGCACGCAACTGACCGAGGTCTATCTGGCGGCGCATCCGCTGGCGCATCGTTAACACATCGCTGGCCTGCATATTTATAAATATTAAAGGGGACGGGCCCCAGATTGCCGAGACGCACTTTTGCGCGCATGGGCAATCTGGGGCC
>CAUFRY010000044.1 GCA_959028445.1 uncultured Collinsella sp.
GCTGCGGAAACGCGGGGTCCGTTCAGGCTGTTGCGTTGAGATTGAAAATCAACCTGGACTTAGGCACGAAAGGAATCTCGTCAATTCCGAGAATTATGTATAATTCCAATATAAACTGGAATCAAACGAAAAAGATGGAAATGAACGAAGCGCTAATCTACTTACAAGAAGCACTAGGTCTCTCCGCCAAGACCAAAACTTGGCCTGGATCCGCACACTTGCCGCTGCATCTGCGGGCGATTGAGGTCCGCGCTGTTGACGCAAACGGTTTTTCGTTTTTGCTTGCAAGTTTGCCTACTGGCGTCGGGCTTCCCGAGGCTAAGAGAGTCTATAGTCAGCTAGCCTTGCGCGCGGAGACTCCTGTTGTCGTTTCGTTTCCTGATGCCGATGCACGTCAGCGCAAAGCATTGGTCGCACAAGGGATTCCCTTTGTCTGCCCGGGTAGACAGGCTTTTCTTCCATTTATGGGCACGGCCTGCACGGAGAGGGGCGGTGCCTGGTTTCGCAATCATGCGACCAAGATGTCACCCAACGCACAGGCTGCCGCAATCTGGGGAGCAACCCAGGAGCAATATCCTCCCTATGACCTTTGTCGTGCGCTTGGGATCTCGGCAAGCCGTGCGAGTGAGGCCATAACCGAGCTTGTCGACAGGGGGCTCGCGAGGCGCGAGCGTCGCGAGCGGCGTGTCGTCGTGTTCCCTGTTGCCGTTGATCTTCTGCTCAGCGAGCACATGGCAGAGCTCTCTTCGCCTGTCTCGAAGGTCTTTTTTGCAAGGAAGACGCCGAAGATTGACTATCTTGTTGACGCCGGGGAGACGGCGCTCGCTGCGCGTTCGATGCTCGCTGCGCCGGGTATGGAACAAAAGGCCGTCTTAAGAAGTGCATGGCGTCAACTGAGCGACCTCGAAGTCGCAGACGGGGAGTTGACGGATAACGAAACGGCGATGATCCAAGTGTGGCGCTATGCGCCCGTGTTTGCCGACTCCTCCCGCGTCGATGACATTTCGCTTGCGCTATCTTTGGCGGCAATCGACGATGAGCGAATTCAGCTCGAAGTCGATCGCATGTTTGGAAAGGAATATCCATGGCAAGAAGCGCTGTAGAAGGTCTCCAAGAATTCGAACCGTAGGCGGCGTTTCGGTCCTAGCTGCGTTGTCTGGCGCGGAAGTTCGCTAATCGGCTATTATTTGTTTAGACAACTTGAGTTGTAGAGGAGTGACCGGCGATGGTGCAGGGCGCCAAACATATGAAGAGCAATAACGCCGCGGACAACGGTGGCTCAAGCCCTCAGCCCAAACCTCAACCAAAGCCCAAGCGCCGTCGCAAGCGACTGCCGCGCTGGGCCGACCGGCTCATCACCATCGTCATCATCCTTATTGGCGTGGGCCTTATGACCTGGCCGTGGATCTTGGACCGGCTCGAGGCCTCGGGCGTGTTCAACCAGATCAGCACCGTGTCCAGCACCGTGGACGCGCTGTCTGCCGAGGAGCGCGAACGCATCCTGCTCCAGGCGCGCTCCTTTAACGAGCAGCTGGCGGGCGAGGCCACCGAGCTTCCCGCCGACCAGATCGAGCCCTACGCCCAGCAGCTCATCTTTGACCGCGACCCCATGATGAGCTGGGTCGAGATCCCCTCCATCGACGTGAGCATGCCCATCTACCACGGCACAAGCGAGGAAGTCCTTATGGCGGGCGTCGGCCACCTGGAGGGCACGAGCCTGCCGGTGGGCGGCACCTCGACGCATTGCGTGCTCACCGCGCACTCGGGCATGCGCAACCTGAGTATGTTCGACGACATCCACTCGCTGGAGCCCGGCGACCTGGTGCTGCTGCACACCATGAACAAGACGCTCGCCTACAAGATGGTGGACTCCGAGGTGGTGCTACCCGAGGAGATGGAGTCGCTGACCATCGAGCCGGGCGCCGACAAGGTGACACTTGTCACCTGCACGCCCTACGGTGTGAACGACCATCGCCTGCTGGTGCATTGCGTGCGCACCAAGTACAACAAGAAGGACGTCGACAAGCAAAAGTCGCTGGCCGGCCGCCACTGGGGCAAGCGCGAGTTTGCCGTGCTCATCGTGGTCGTAGCCATTGTGCTGTTGCTGCTGGACATCGTGATCCACGCGGTCCGCAAGCGCCGCAAGGCCAAGGCCTCGGCATAAAGCATCGTTCAGAACCACCATAAAGGGGACGGGCACTTTTGTGGTGGTCGGGACTTCCAAACCATCACAACATTCGATGAAAATCTCGATTTTGACGATAAGCGTCGAATGTTGTGATGGTCTTCGTTGTGGGCGGGACGGTTTTCGTTTCGGACGGTACGGTTTCGCTGCAGAACCGCCAGCCCGCCGCCTGCCAGCCGCCGCCCTCGTTACGTTTTCGCTGCATTTAGGTAAAGCGCCTGCTCCAAGGCGCCCTCGCCCTGTATACTAGAGCGGTTTAACTGTTATGCGGAAGGGAGCGCCTATGGCACTCAGCGAGAAAGACGTGCTCGGCATCGCCGAGTACGCAAAGATCGCACTGACCGATGACGAGCTCACCCAGATGACGTCCTACATGAACGACGCCGTCCAGATGCTCGAGCCCGTCCTGCAATATGACTTGCCCGACGTGGAGCCCACGTTCCATCCCATCGGAAGCCTGTCCAACGTGATGGGCGATGACCTGCGCGAGCCCGAGCGCGACCTGCCGCTCGACGTTGCGCTCGAAAACGCCGGCAGCGCGCGCGACCGCTACTTCCGCGTGCCGTCCATTTTGGGAGAGGGGGAGAGCGAGTAATGGCGCAGAGCTTCGATTCCCTTACCGCCGCCCAGATTGCCGTAGGCGTTGCCGCCGGCGACTTTACCGCTACCGAGGTGGCCCAGGCCTCCCTTGCCGCCATCGAGGCGCGCGAGGGCGGGGTCCAGGCATTCCTGCAGGTGGCGCCCGAGCTTGCGCTCGAGGCCGCTACGCGCGTGGATGCCGACCGTGCCGCCGGCAAGCCGCTGCCCCCGCTTGCGGGCGTGCCGCTGGCCATCAAGGACAACATGAACCTCGTGGGCACGCGCACCACCTGCGCTTCCCGCATGCTCGGGGACTACCAGAGCGTCTACACCGCCACCTGCGTCCAGCGCATGCTCGATGCCGGCTGCCTGCCCATGGGCAAGGCCAACATGGACGAGTTTGCCTTTGGCAGCTCCACCGAGAGCTCGGCCTTCCACCGCACCAACAACCCCTGGGATACCGAGCGCGTGCCCGGCGGCTCCTCGGGCGGCTCCGCTGCAGCCGTCGCCGCGGGCGAGGTCGCGCTCTCGCTGGGCTCGGACACCGGCGGCTCCATTCGCCAGCCGGCGTCGCTGTGCGGCGTGGTGGGCTTTAAGCCCACGTATGGTGCCGTGAGCCGTTACGGCGTGGTTGCCTTTGGCTCGTCGCTCGACCAGGTGGGACCCTTTGGCCGCACGGTCGAGGATGTCGCGCTGGCCATGAACGCGCTTACCGGTGCGGGCCACGATCCGTACGACTGCACCAGCCAGGATTGCGCCGTCGACTTTACCGAGCATCTCAACGACAGCATCGAGGGCAAGCGCGTGGGCATTATCCCCGCGTTTATGGAGGCCGAGGGCCTGACGTCCGAGGTCAAGGCCGCTGTTCAGCGCGCCGCCCAGGAGTTGCAGAACCAAGGTGCCGAGCTGGTCGAGGTCGACCTGCCGCACCTGGACGCCGCCATCGCCGCTTACTACGTCATCGGCCCGGCCGAGGCGTTCTCCAACCTGGCCCGCTTCGACGGCATTCGCTACGGCTATCAGGAGGAGGGCTGCGCCAACCTGTCCGACCAGAGCTCGCTGTCGCGCGCCCACGGCTTTGGCGCCGAGGCCAAGCGCCGTCAGATGCTCGGCGCCTACCTGCTGAGCTCGGGCGTGTACGACAAGTACTACTACGCTGCGCAAAAGGCCCGCACGCTCATCACGCAGGACTACGATGCCGCATATGCCAAGGTGGACACCATCCTCATGCCCGCCTCGCCGCGCACGGCCTTTAAGTTTGGCGAGATCAGCGACCCCACGCAGATGTACCTCTCCGACCTGTACACCATCTCGCTCAACATCTGCGGCAACGGTGGCATCTCGGTGCCGCTGGGCCTGGGCGAGGACACCAAGCTGCCCGTTTCTGCCCAGCTGGTGGGGCCTGCCTTTAAGGACCGTCAGCTGCTCACGTTTGCCCGCGCCCTGGAGCGCGGCTTTGCCGATGCCGCCACGGGTGCGCCCGCGCTTTCCGTCGCGCCCGATTTTGCCGGGAAGGGAGGCGAGCTGTAATGAAGGAGCTTTCCGAGGTCCTGCAGGATTGGGAGGCCGTGATCGGCCTGGAGATCCATACCGAGCTCACCGCACTCGATACCAAGATGTTCTGCAACTGCAAGCTCAGCCACGATGACGAGCCCAACGCCAACGTGTGCCCGGTGTGCCTGGGCCTGCCCGGCGCCCTGCCGGTGCCCAACAAGCGCGCCATCGAGAGCATCGTCAAGGCCGGTCTCGCCACCAACTGCGAGATCCAGCGTCACTCGATGTTCTACCGCAAGCACTACTTCTATCCCGATATGGCCAAGAACTTCCAGACCACGCAAGGTCCGGTCGCCTTTGCCATGTACGGTCACCTGGATCTGGATGTGACCGGTCGCGGTGCCGCCGAGCGCCCCGACTGCGCGTTTGGCGAGGCCGAGGCCCAGAGCCTGGCGAGCGCCTCGGCCAACGCCGAGGGCCTGTCCACGTCTATGACGTCGACCATGCGCGAGGGCAACCAGCGCGCCGGTCACCTGGCAAGCTACGATGCGTCCAACCTGCAGATGCCCGAGCGTCGCGAGGACGGTTCCTACACGGTGCCCATCCGCATCCTGCGCATCCACATGGAGGAGGACGCCGCCAAGATGGTGCACGTGGGCGGTGCCGAGGGCCGCATTACCGCCGCGGCCGAGTCGCTCGTCGACTACAACCGCTGCGGCACGCCTTTGATTGAGCTCGTGACCGAGCCCGACTTGCGTACGCCCGAGGAGGCTCGCCTGTTTATGGAGAAGCTCCGTCGCATCTTTGTGACGCTGGGCATCTCGGACTGCTCCATGGAGAAGGGTTCCATGCGTTGCGACGGCAATGTGTCGCTGCGCCGCCGCGGCGAGACCAAGCTGGGCACCAAGACCGAGCTCAAGAACCTCAACTCGTTTAAGAGTCTGCATGACGGCCTTGCCTACGAGATCTGCCGCCAGGCCGAGGTGCTCGAGGAGGGCGGCATCATCTACCAGGAGACCCGTCACTGGGAGCCTAGCCGCAAGCGCACCGTGGTCATGCGTGTCAAGGAGACGGCTGACGACTATCGTCTGTTCCCCGATCCCGACCTGGCGCCGTTTGACCTGGACGACGAATTCATCGACCGCTGCCGTGGCGAGATTCCCGAGCTGCCCGATGCCAAGCGCGCCCGTTTTGAGGCCGACTTTGGCATTAAGACGGCCGACGCCGAGCAGATTGCCGGCGACCCCGAGTTTGCCGAGTTCTTTGAGGCTGCCGCTGCCGGTATGGCTGGCAAGGAGGCCCAGACGGTCGCAAACCTGCTGGTGAACGAGATGATCGCCTACCTTAAGGGCGCGGGCGTCTCGCTGGCCGAGTCCGGCATCGCGCCGGCTCAGGTGGCAGCTCTTGCCAAGTTGCTGGCGACCGATGCCATCAGCTCCAACCAGGCGCACGAGGTCTTTGAGGCCATGGCCCAGACCGGCGACGATCCCAACAAGATCGTCGACGAGCGCGGTATGCGTCAGGTGAGCGATGCCGGCGCGCTGCAGCCGATTGTGGACGAGGTGTTGGCAAACTGTGCCGATCAGGCACAGCAGTACCGCGACGGCAACCAGAAGGTCATCGGCTTTTTGGTGGGCCAGTGCATGAAGGCGAGCCGCGGCAAGGGTAACCCGAAGCTCTTCAACGAGTTGCTGAGAACGTCGCTCTCGTAAGCGGGAACCGAGGGGCCGGGCGCAGGGCCTTGCCTCTCAATTTCGGACAGTCCTGACTCACGACGGAGGCGCCACTGGCGCCTCCTGTTCGTGCGGAACTCATTGAGAGGCAAGGCCCTGTGCCCGGCCCCTCGGTTCCGTGACGACTCGGCCGTTCGGGTCAGGTAGGCTGATAGGAAAGATGGTGACGGAGGCGCAAAATGCGCCTCCGCCTTTTGAATGTGATGGAAGTGTGGCGAAATGAACTTAAAACTTCCGTAAATGTGATAAATGTCACGTTTTACCTAGGGTAAAATGTGGGAAATATCACGTTTACGGAAGTTTCTTTGCGGGAGGTTCGGTCATGCAGCGAGATATCATTGCCAAGCTTAACGCTTGGAAAGCGTCAGAATATCGTAAGCCGCTTATCCTTAAGGGGGCGCGCCAGGTTGGAAAGACGTGGGCGCTTAAGGAGTTCGGCCGAACCTCGTACCTCAATTTTGTGTATCTGACGCTCGAGGAGCCGTCACCTGGGGTACAGAGCGAGTACGCTCAGTTTTTCGAAGGTACGCGCGATCCTCGACGGATCATCTCAAATCTTTCCCTGGCACTTGGACAGCCTATCGAGCCCGGCGAAACGCTGCTTATTATTGATGAGATCCAGGATTGTCCTTCTGCAGTCGGCGCCCTTAAATACTTCTGTGACGAGGCCCCCGAGTATCACGTCGCATGCGCAGGGTCTTTGTTGGGCGTTCGCTTGTCCCGTGAGACCAGCGCTTTTCCGGTGGGAAAGGTCGAGTTCATGGAGATGCGCCCCATGAGCTTTTCCGAGTTTCTGAAAGCCGAGGGCGCTGCAAACTACGACGAATACCTTGGCGGCCTGGATCAGATCGAGACAGTGCCCGATTTCTTCCATGTCCGTCTCGTCGAGCATCTTCGTCGTTATTTTGCATGCGGCGGCATGCCAGAGGCTCTTGGCCGGTGGGTGGAGACGGGCGATATCGTTCAGGTCGATAAGGTGTTGTCTGATCTCTTGGATTCCTACGAGCGCGATTTTGCCAAGCATGGTGGCCGTGCGCAGTTCGCCAAGCTTTCACAAATATGGAACTCGATTCCAGCTCAGTTGGCGCGCGAGAACAAAAAGTTCGTTTGGGGTGCGGTGCGCGAGGGGGCTCGTGCTCGAGAATACGAGGATGCTCTGGAATGGCTTGCCGATGCTGGGCTCATCACGGCGGTTCGCCTTAATGCTGCTGGTGGTGTGCCGCTCTCTGCGTACGATGATTTCAAGGCATTTAAGGTCTACTGTCTTGATGTCGGCTTGCTGCGCCGCATGGCAAGGCTGGATGCGTCCGCTTTTGCCATCTCGGATGCGCTATTTTCGGAGTTCAAAGGTTCGTTCGCCGAGAACTATGTGCTTCAGGCATTGCTTTCACAGTTAGATGCTGCTCCGCGTTATTGGACAAACGAGAAGCCGAAGCACGAAGTCGATTTTTTGATTCAAGTCGGAAACGAAATCGTTCCCGTCGAGGTCAAATCGGGAGAGGTCGTTCATTCCAAGAGCCTTAAGTACTATGCCGACAAGCATGCGGAGACGACTCCATTGAGGGTCCGCTACTCACTTAAGAACCTAAAGCTCGACGACGGGGTGCTCAACATTCCGTTGTATTTGGCTGATCGATCTGTCCCTCTTATCAAAAAGGCGCTTGATCGTGCACATCTTGACGTTTAGATCCTGGGTGAGCTGACGGACGGCGGCTAATTAATCGCTCCGTTACGGCCAGGGAGCTTGGGCCTTAGCGATGCTTGCTTCGCCAAGTGGTGGGGGTGGTGCTGGTGTATTGTTTGAAGGCTTGGGCGAAGGCGGCCTGCTGAGGGTAGCCTAGACGCTCTGCCACCTGCGCTATCGTGAGCGAGCTATCGGCCAAAAGGTCCTGTGCTCGCTCCATACGGCGTCTGCGAATGTAGGCGCCCAGGGACTCGCCAGTTTGGGCCTTAAAGGTGGCGCATAGTTTGGAGCGGCTTGTGTAGAGCCTCTCGGCCACCTCGTTGATACCCACACGTTTGCCTTTGTCGAGCGCGCGCTCAATCATTGCCGTTGCTTTTTCGGCAATGGTTATGCTGACGCGTGTACCTGCCGCCTGCCGCGCCTGCTTGTGGGCCGCGCGCGAACAGGCGAGCTCCGCGACCATGGTCTCCACGATGCCCTGCATATAGACGTGTCCGCCTACGGTGCGGGCGCGGTCCTCGTTAATCCGGCACAGCGTGTGGCAGATGGCAGACGTCGCTTCCTCGTGCCATGGCTCGGCAAACGCCTCAAAGATTCCCGCGAACTCGGTGGGATAGCGGTGCTCCAGTTCGTCAAAATATCCAGGCAAAAAGAGCATCGAGCGCGAGTGATAAAGCTCCCCCGCAAACAGCGGGCTTAATTCCTCGCCACAGCTATCTTGGATAAAGCTGCAAACGGCATTGTTTGGCCACGGTCCATGCAATGGTTTGAGGTTCGCGGGCGTTATGCCAGCCTCGGGCATGCATGTAAGTGTGGGCGCGCTGACTTCGCTCACGCAGGCGTATGGCTCGGGTGTGTATTCGGCCAGGTACATATCGTGCGTCGGAGTGATGAAATGCTCCATGACGATGCAGGCAGGGGAGAGAGGCATGATCCATGCGCGGCCGTGCGCCCGGTCGTTTGCCACCTCACCGGTAAAGACGGCGCCCTTGCCGGTAAGCTCCAGGCCAAACTGCTCAAATTGCGGTGCGTAGAGCTCGGTTATGTCGGTCGCTGCCCGCCGTATTTGCAAAAGCGTCCCTTTCCTTTGCAGAAACGTCCACGCCTGGCTTGATTGTGTGCCTTGGCTAACATATCAATGATATAGTTGATTGAGGTTAACTCTCAAGCCGTTAGAAAGGAATCTCATGGCAAAGGAATCAAAAAAGGAAGGTGGCGGTATCGGTGAGCTGCTTGCATATGCCGGTGACCGCAAATTCCTAACGTATTTGGGCATGGCGCTCTCGGCGCTCTCGCAGCTGCTGAGCTTTGGCCCGTACGCGTGCATTTGGCTTGTCGCGCGCGATCTGATCGCCGTGGCACCTAACTGGAGCGAAGCCTGCGACATCGCGATGTATGGCTGGTGGGCCGTGGGTTTTGCCCTGGCAAGCATCGTAGCTTATTTCGTGGGGCTCATGTGCACGCATCTGTCCGCGTTTCGCTGCGCGTCCAATATCCGCAAGACTACGAGCGAGCACCTGCTTAAGCTGCCGCTTGGCTACTTTGACACGCACGCCACCGGTGAGCTGCGTCGTATTGTAGACGGATGCGCCGCCTCCACCGAGACTCTGCTCGCACATATGCTGCCCGATATCGCAGGCGCCGCCGCCATGGTCGTGGGCTTGCTCGTGCTGCTTTTCGCCCTCGATTGGCGCTTGGGTGCGGCATGCCTCATCTCGGTGGGCATTTCGTTTGGCGCCATGGCCACCATGATGAGCGGCAAAGGCGCCGAGTTCATGAAGGCCTACATGGATGAACTAGTCAAAATGAACAAGACGGGCACCGAATACGTACGCGGTATTCCCGTGGTCAAGGTGTTTCAGCAGACGGTCTACTCCTTTAAGGCTTTCCACGATGCGATCGCCGAATACGCCGACACGGCACAAAACTATTCGGGCACGTTCTGTCGAGGTCCGCAGGTACTCAACCTTACCGCGCTCAATGGTCTTGTGGCATTCCTGTTGCCCGTGGCGTTGCTGTTGGCGCCGGGCGAGACAGACTTCGCGCATTTTATGGCCAACTTCACGTTTTACGCGATATTTTCGGCCGTGGTGCCGACGGCCATGACCAAGCTCATGTTTGTGGGCGAGGCCTCTCAGATGAGTGCCGATTCGCTGGCTCGTATTCGAAGCGTCATGGATTCCAAGCAGCTCTCCGTGCCCGCCCAACCCAAGCACCCTGCCGGCGGCGACGTGCGATTTGAGGACGTGAGCTTTACGTACGAGGGCGCCGAAGCACCTGCCGTTAGCCATGTGAGTTTCAGCGTTCCCGCTGGTAGCACCCTCGCCCTGGTGGGTCCCTCGGGTGGCGGTAAGTCAACCTGCGCAAGCCTGATCCCGCGTTTTTGGGATGTTTCCTCGGGTCGAGTGCTCGTAGGCGGTGTGGACGTTCGCGACATGGATCCGCACGAGCTTATGGACCAGGTCGCCTTCGTGTTCCAGACCAACCAGCTGTTCCGGCAAACACTTGCCGATAACGTGCGCGCCTCCAAGCCTACGGCCACTGACGACGAAGTGCGTGCGGCCCTCTCGGCAGCTCAGTGCGACGACATTGTGGCCAAGCTCCCACAGGGCATCAATACCATGCTCGGCGCCGGCGGGGCGTATCTTTCGGGCGGCGAGGTCCAGCGCGTGGCACTCGCCCGCGCGATCCTTAAAGACGCGCCTATCGTGGTGCTCGATGAGGCCACGGCGTTTGCCGATCCCGAGAACGAGGCGCTCATCCAGCGCGCCTTTAGCAAACTGGCGGCGGGTCGCACGGTCATTATGATTGCGCACCGACTCTCGACTGTAGTGGGCGCAGACCAAATCGTGGTGCTCAACCAGGGCAGCGTGCAGGAGTCGGGTACCCATGCCGAGTTGCTGTCCCAAGAGGGTCTGTATGCCAAGATGTGGGCCGAATACGAACAGGCCGCGAGCTGGAAAATCACTGCAGCGACCGCGGATGCCGCCGTCACGAAGGGAGGCGAGGCCTAAATGTTCGCCTCATTCCAAAAGAAGTATTTCCTATCTGATAAAGGCGTCGCCGGCGTAAAACGCGGCATTTTCTGGACCACGCTCACCAATCTCATTACCATGGCCGGCATGGGCTTTTTATTCCTAGTCATGGCCGGCTTTGTCGAGCATCTCGCCACCGGCGCCGACCTGCCGGATGCCCTGCCGATCGTGTGCGGCCTCCTGGTCTTTTTCGTGTTGCTCTATGCCTCTAACTGGCAGCAGTATTACTACACCTACTGCATCTTTTACGAGGAGTGCGGCAAGCAGCGTATGGAGATCGCCGAGCGCTTGCGCAAACTGCCGCTGTCGTTTTTTGGTCGTCGTGATCTGGCCGATTTAACCGAGACCATCATGGGCGACGTCCAGGCCATGGAACACGCCTACAGCCACGTGCTGGGAGAGCTTTGGGGTGCCATCATCGCAAGCGCCATTGTGTTCGTGGCGTCGCTGTTCTTTTGCTGGCAGCTGGCGATCGCGGCGTTTTGGAGCGTTCCCGTGGCCTTTGCCGTGCTGTATCTAACACGCGGCCCCATGGCTCCGGTGTTCGATTGCGTGCGTGCCGAGAAGGTCAAGGTTACCGAGGCAATTCAAGAGACGCTCGACTGCGTTCGCGAGATCCGCGCCACCAACCAGGAGGCCCATTATCTTGAGGGACTCAACGCCGTGATCGATGCCGAGGAGCGCGAGACTACCAAGGGCGAGCTCGCTAACGGGCTTTTGGTCAACTCCGCCTTTGCCATCCTGCGTCTGGGCATTGCCACCACGCTGGTCACGGGCGCCGCGATGGTCGCCTCCGGGCAGGTCGACTTTTTGGTGATGTTTGCCTTCCTGCTTATGGTGAGCCGTATCTATGCGCCCTTTGATCAGGCGCTGATGCTGATGTCCGAGCTGTTTGCCGCCGAGTCGTCTGCCAAGCGCATGCGTTCCATCATGGAAGAGCCCGTGGCGCGGGGCAGCGAGAAATTTGAGCCCGCGGGCCACGATGTGGTGTTCGATCACGTGGCATTTGGCTATGGTGCGGGCGAGGACGGACGCGCCGGCGAGAAAGTTCTTACCGATGTGAGCTTTACCGCCAAGGAAGGCGAAGTTACGGCACTGGTCGGTCCTTCGGGTTCCGGTAAGTCTACGGTGAGCCGCCTGGCCGCGCGCTTTTGGGATGCCACCGCGGGCAAGGTTACCGTGGGTGGCGTGGATGTCGCGAGCGTGGATCCCGAGGTGCTGCTGCGCGACTACGCCATCGTGTTCCAAGACGTGCTGCTCTTTGACGACACGGTGATGGGAAACATCCGCCTCGGGCGTCGTGACGCCACCGATGAGGAAGTGCTTGCGGCCGCGCGTGCCGCCAACTGCGACGAGTTCGTGAACCGTATGCCGCAGGGCTATGACACCATGATCGGCGAGAACGGCTCCAAACTCTCCGGTGGCGAGCGCCAGCGTATCTCCATCGCCCGCGCGCTGCTCAAAGATGCGCCCATCGTGCTGTTGGACGAGGCGACGGCGAGCTTGGATGTGGAGAACGAGACCGTGGTGCAACAGGCGCTCTCCCGTCTGCTTGCAGGTAAGACGGTTATCGTTATTGCCCACCGTATGCGCACGGTGGAAAATGCCGACAAAATCGTTGTGCTCAAGGATGGTGTGGTTGCCGAGCAGGGCGCTCCGGCGCAGCTCAAGGCAGCAGGTGGAGAATTCGCCCGCATGGTTGCGCTGCAAAAGGAGGCGGCGGACTGGCAGCTGTAGGACTGTGGCAAAGGGACTGTCCCAAAATGTGACAAAGGGGCAGTCCCTTTGTCACATTGAGCTCACCCCCATAGTTTCCAAAAAGTTAACCATTGTTGAACTTAATAGTTAGATAAACTAAACTATTTTCCAAAAGTGTGCTCGAGCAAACTTGTTTACTCGGGTGCTGAGGCACCGTGCCGCGTCCGATGCGGCAAAAGGGAGAAGCAACATGAAGAAGTCGACGTTTAACACCCTGCTTGTTGGTGGCGGTTTTCTGCTTGGCACGGCCGGCATCAAGCTGCTTACCAGCGCTCCGGTCAAGAATGCCTGCGTGCAGGGTATCGCGTGCGGTATGCGCGTCAAGAACTGCTACCAGGACATGGTCGAGCAGGCCAAGGCCAATGTCGATGACATGGTTGCCGAGGCTGCCTACATCACCCAGAGCGAGGCCGCTGCTGACGAGGCAGCCGAGTAGCGCTCCCAGGCACAAACTATGAGATTCTCGATTATCAGCGAGATCCCTGGCAGGACCCGCCTTCAGTTGGCGGGTCCTGTGCCAGAGAGCGATCTCGATGCGCTTCTAAAGCTTGGCGGCGACATCGATGGCGTGCGCAAGGTGCGCGTGTATGGCCGCATTGGCCAGATGGCGCTGGAATACGACGAGCCGCGCCGCGCAAGCGTGCTCGACGCCTTGGGCGCACTCGATGCTCAAGCTATCGCCGATGCCAAGTCGGGTTACGTGATGCAGCTTGAGCCACGCAAGCACAAGCTCGTTATGGATCTTGCCACGCTTGTCGGCGCCCACTATGCGCGCCGATGGTTCTTGCCGACGCCTCTGCGTGCGGTGTTTGTCGTGGCCGGTTACATGGCATTTTTGCGCGCTGCCCTTCATGAGCTGGCGCAGCCGCGCCTGACCGTTCCTGTGCTCGACGCTTCGGCCATCGGCATTTCGTTCGTCAAGCGTGATGTCGACACCGCGGGCCAGACGATGTTCCTGCTCAACGTGGGCGAGCTGCTTGAGGACTACACCCGCGCCATGAGCGAAAACGAGCTCATCAACTCGCTGCTCGATGTGCCCGACAAGGCGCAAAAGGTGGTCGGTGACACCGAGGTAAGCGTTGCCGCCACCGAGCTCGAGCCCGGCGATCTGGTCGCCGTGCGCACTGGCATGTCCATCTGCATCGACGGCGTGGTCGAGCAGGGGAGCGCCATGGTCAACCAGGCGACCCTGACCGGCGAGCCGCTGGCCGTCGAGCGCAGCGTGGGCGACGACGTGTTCGCCGGCACCGTCGTGGAAGACGGCAGCATCTTGGTGCGCGTGCGCGCCAACACGGCGCAAACCAAACTGCGCTCAATCGTCTCGCTCGTGCAGACGGCCGACTCGCTCAAGTCCGAGGGCCAGTCGCATATGGAGGACCTTGCCAACAAGATCGTCCCGTGGAACTTCCTGCTCGCGGGCCTGGTTGCGCTTACCACCCGCAGCCTCATCAAGACCTCGGCGGCGCTGATGGTCGACTACTCGTGCGCGCTTAAGCTCACGGGTTCCGTTGCCGTCATGACCGCTATGAGCGATGCTGCCAAGATGGGCGTCATGGTCAAGGGCGCGAAGTACTTTGAGTCGTTTGCCAAGGCCGATACCATTGTCTTTGACAAGACCGGTACGCTGACCGAGGCCCAGCCGCGTCTTGCCTGCGTGCTCACCACCGATGGCTGGAGCGAGGACGAGGTCCTGCGCCTTTCCGCCTGCTTAGAGGAGCATTTCCCGCATCCGGTGGCGCGTGCCGTGGTCAATGCGGCACGTGAGCGCGGGCTCGAGCACCGCGAGCGCCATGCTGCCGTCGAGTACATCGTGGCGCACGGCATCGCTTCGTCCATCGAAGGGCGTCGCGCCATCATCGGTTCTGCGCACTTTGTATTTGAGGACGAGGGCGCGCAGCTCGAGTCCGACATTAAGGAGCAAATCGAGTCCCAGATGCAGGGCCTGTCGCCGCTATATCTGGCGGTCGACGGTACCGTTGTGGGCGTGCTCGGTATCGAGGACCCGCTTAAGCCCGGGGTCCGTGAGGCCATCGCCGACCTGCATGCGTTGGGCGTTAAGCACGTGGTCATGCTCACGGGCGACTCGGAGCGCACGGCCGAGCGCATTGCTCGCGAGGCAGGTGTCGATGAGTTTAAGGCCGAGCTGCTGCCCGAGGACAAGTACGCGTATGTGGAGCGGATTAAGCGCGAGGGGCGCCACGTTGCCATGGTGGGCGACGGCGTCAACGACTCACCGGCGCTGGGCCTGGCCGATGTGGGTCTGGCCATGGGCGGTGGAAGCGACATCGCCAAGGAGGTCGCCGACATCATCTTGACCGACACGGATCTCGCCGCGATCGTGCGCCTGCGCCGCATGAGCCAGGGCCTCATTGATCGTCTGACGAGCTCCTACTCTAAGGTGATGCTCACCAACTCGGCGCTGTTGGCATTGGGTATTACTGGCATGATCACTCCGCAGACGTCGTCACTGCTGCACAACGGCTCAACGATCGCCTACAGCCTGGGCAACGCGAAGGCGTACCTGCGTTAGCGTTTTCGATTGAGTATATGGCCTGCATTCGGGCGGCACCGCAGCCGTCAGGGTGCAGGCCTTCTTTTGTTTGACCGTGTGCTATCAGCCATTTATAGTGGTGCTAGCAGTGATAGCATGCGGGAGGAGCGTGATCAATATGAGCGTTGCTGGCAGTATGGCGCAGGTAAATGTTCGCGTGGATCGCTCGGTTAAAGAGCGTGCCGAGGAGGCGCTGCGACTATCGGGTGGAACGCTGCCCGACCTTATTAAAAAAGTCGTGGCCAAGGTTGCGCAGGGCGGCGGTTCGTGTGAGGAAATCCTTGAGGCCGTTAACGACCGGCAGCGGGGTGCCGCACTGGATTCTCCGTTTGCCGCATCTTGGGCGGCGGCGGATCAGCTTTACGCGGACCTGGGTATCGATACGTCGCCTGTATCCGACGATCGCGATTGGGACGCAATCTATTCCGACGCCATGGATGAGCATTATCGCCAAAAGGGGATGATCCAGTGAGTGGGGCGCCTCTCAAGATCATGGTGGACGCCAACGTATGGGTTGATTCATTTTGCGTCGACCATGCCGAGTCGCTTGCCGCGCGTGCGTTTATTGGGCAGGCGGCGGAGACGGGGGCATTGCTGTTCTTTCCGGTGCATATCGCCAAGGACGTGCTGTACGTTGTCCAACACGAGCTGAAGCGTAGCGTTCTTGCCAGCGGGGGAGCGCTCGACGAGGCTTCTGCCCGAGCGATTGGCGGTGCGGCGTTGGCGTTTGTTCGGAACATGACCGAAAACGCCACGGCCGTGGGTGCAGATGCGTCGGACCTTTGGCTGGCCGACAAATACTTAGCGCTCCATCGCGACTACGAGGACAACTTGGTGCTCGCCGCGTGCAAGCGCGCGCAGGTCGATTACTTGGTGACTAACGATCTCAAGCTGCTCGAACATGCCGATCTTGCAGCGAAGACCCCGCGCCAAATGATGCCGATTCTTGCTTTGGCCGAACGCGGCGGCGCGGCTATCGGTTGACGCGAACTGTTTGCGGGCCTCTTGGACGACGATGCGCCAAGGGACCCGCGTCTGCTATTTACAAAAGCTCGGCCTTAATGGTGGGACTTTCTGCGAGCTGTTCGGCTGCCTTTTCGTCGGAATCGTTTAGCGCTGCCAGGCTGCGGTAGACCCACTCGTTGACCTGGGTGTTCTTGACGCCTGCGGTCTGCATAAGGGCGCCTACCTCGTGGATTGCTGCAAACAGATCGGCCTTGGGACCCGCGAGCTCGACCTCGATGCCGTGGTAGGCGGCCACACCGCGGTTCTCGCTTACGTGGTCGATAAAGCCCTCGACGGTCTCAAACTGCTGGGCGAGAGCTGCATCATCGTCAGCTTCCAGCGCGACGAGTGCGTTCGATACCGTGAGGGCGGGATGCCCGCAGGGGACAAAGCCCTCGATGACATCCATAGCTTCGGTAATGGTTGAGCCCAGGCCTGCGAGGGCATTGACGAGCTGCTGCTTGGTATCCATAACGGTCCTTTCGACGGGTCAATTTTGCTTGGCGAAAATATACGTGACGCGATCGGTAGCAAAAGTGCGAAGTGCGGCGCACATTGGGGTCTTCACAGCTCGTGCATAGAACAGTTGTCTGCCTTTAGAACGTGGTAAGATAGCTATCCACGAGCGGGGTTCACCCGCGTGTTCCTTGAAAAGTCGACGGTTATCGGGTGTTTGCAGGCCCGATACCATCCAGACTTTCCCAACATTCGGGGGCGACTGGTTTCGACACGATAGCTCTGAGAGAGGAAGCAAGCCGAGGTCTCCTCGCCTCGTTAAACAGGGGTACCGTCAAATTGAATTGACAACAACTCTTCTTTTGAGCCTATGGCTCTCGCTGCTTAGTTTATAGCGGCGCGTCAACCCGGTGATTTCCCCGACACCGGCGCGACGTCATGTTAGGGGAATGCTCCCGCGCACGTAATCGGTATGGCGCGGGCTAAGACCGAACCGGTTGGGATGCCGCGAGCGTGTCGCTGCGCGCAAAGCGTCCGAGACTAAACCAGCGACTGAGCTTGGAGATGCCAATCAGGGGGCTTTCGTGGACCGGAGTTCGATTCTCCGCGCCTCCACCA
>CAUFRY010000045.1 GCA_959028445.1 uncultured Collinsella sp.
CGTTGCCGCGCCCCGCAGTGCCCGCTTCCCCCGAGAACAATTATCAGTGCAGGTAAAAGGTATCGAATAACACTTTTGAAAGGTTTTGGGCTTAAGGGCTTTCTAAGGTTTGTGGCGCGGATGTGGCTCGCCTGTGTGGGGCGTGTGGATGGCTCGTTCCTAGCGCTGCGGCTCTGCGGCGCGCACCTGCTCGATGACCTTTTCCATGGTGGCGTCGATGCGGTCTTTTTTGAGCTCGCATTCCCAGATGGTTATGGGTGTCCAGCCCATTTGGGTAAGCGCGGAGATGGCGGCTCGGTCGCGCTCGACGTTGCGACGGAACTTTGCCTCCCAAAATTCAACATTGCGCTTGGGCTGGCTCGGGTTGCACTTGGGGCAGCGATGCCAAAAGCAGCCGTTGACGAAGATGGCGATCTTGCGCCCGGGAAAGGCGATGTCGGGCTTTCCGGGCACCTTCCATTCCAGACGGTATCCCGTAAGGCCTGCGGCGCGCAGGCGCTGGCGAACGAGCAGCTCGGGTTTGGTGTTCGCACGCTTGTTGCCCTTCATGGATTTTTTGATGGCGGCGCGACGGCGGACCAGTTCGCGCTCGTCAGCGGAGAGGTCCGAGGTATCGATGCCGTCGAGCAGACCTGGTTTGGGACGCTTTTTGCTGCGGCGCTTAGGTGCGCGCTTGGGCCTGGAAGCGGGCTCGTCGTTCGTGGTGGCCTCGACGTCGTTGGCAGTGCCGTTGGCCTCAAGCCGATCTTCCTTCAACTCAATCAGAGCATCAATGAGCCCCTTGTCGGCGGGCATCCACTCAACGGTGGCAAGCGAGGTGCGCGGAATCCAGCGGATATCGAGCTGGCGGTCGTGCTTCTGGGGCTCATCGGATTCATCGGCGAGCGAGCAGTAGTAACACTCCATTGAGAGATGAAAATCGGGGTAGTCATACTCAACGGTGTAGAAATCGCGCAGGTTGGTGACTTTTACCTGCAGCTCTTCCATGAGCTCGCGGCGTACGGCGTCCTCGGGCGTCTCGCCGCGCATGAGCTTGCCACCGGGAAACTCCCAAAGTCCCTGCATGTCGCCATAGCCGCGCTGCACGGCCAGTAGCTCGTCGGATCCTTCCTTGCGAATGATCCCAGCGGCAACATGAACAGTCTTCAACAGGAGTCCTCTCTCAACATCAACACGTGACAGGGTAGCTACCCGTACCTTACACAACGGTAAGGCAAGCGTAAGCCATATCGATGGTAGCCGACTCGTCTTCTTGCGACTATAGATGCCGTAGACTAATCGCAAGAAAGGACTCGGTATGCAAACCACGCACATGGCGACCCCGGTACTGGAGGTCGCGCATCTCGAAAAGATATATGGAGCGCTGGGCAACGTGACCCGTGCGCTCAACGACGTCAGCTTTACCGTCAACCGCGGTGAATTTGTTGGCATCATGGGCGCTTCGGGCTCGGGCAAGTCGACGTTGCTCAACTGCGTGTCGACCATCGATAGCGCCACGAGCGGCACGATCCGCATCAACGGGCAGGACGTGACGCGCATGAAGCAGGCCAAGCTCTCGCAGTTTCGCCGCGATGAGCTCGGCTTTATCTTCCAGGACTCCAACCTGCTCGATACGCTCACGGCACGCGAGAACATCGCCCTGCCGCTCACCATTGCCCGCACAAACTCGGCAGAGATCTCGACCCGCGTGCAGGATGTGGCAGCGCGCCTGTCCATCAGCCAGGTGCTCGACAAGTATCCCTACCAGATGTCCGGCGGTCAGCAGCAGCGCGTTGCCGCGGCTCGCGCGCTCGTCACCGACCCCACCATGATCATGGCCGACGAGCCCACCGGCGCCCTCGATTCCAAGAGCGCTCGCCTGCTGCTCGAGAGCCTGGAGGCCCTTAACCGCCGCCTACGCGCTACCGTGCTCATGGTCACGCACGATAGCTTTGCCGCCAGCTACACGAGCCGTGTGCTGTTTATCCGCGACGGCAAGATCTTCACCGAGCTGCGCCGCTGCGACACCGACCGCCGAGAGTTCTTCGACCGCATTATGGAGGTCGTTGCCATGATGGGCGGTGAGGGCTCCGATGCTCTGTAAACTCGCTTGGGGCAACGTCCGCCGCGCCGGCCGCGACTACCTCGTCTACCTTTTGACGCTCACCCTGGGCGTCACGGTCTTCTATGCCTTTAACACCATCTCAATGCAGGTCGACATCGCCGGAATCGATGAAGAGGGCTTGGCGCAGGTAATGGGCAGCATGCTCGGCGACCTGACGTACTTTTTGGCCGGTGTCATGGCCTTTTTGATGGTGTATGCCAATAACTTCATCATGAAACGCCGCAAGAAGGAGTTTGGCCTGTACCAGGTGCTCGGCATGGGGCGCGGGCGCGTCGCCACGATCATGGCGCTCGAGACCGTGATTGTCTCGGTCGTGGCCTTTGTCGCCGGCATTGTGCTGGGTATGGGACTCTCCCAGCTCATGACGTTCTTTACGGCCTCGCTCTTTAAGACACAGATCGCCAATTTCCACTTCTTTTTCTCGGTGCATGCGTTCAACCTGACCCTTGCTTGCATGCTCGTAATGTTTGTGCTCACGCTACTGCTGAACCTTCGCGCCGTGCGTCGTACCAAACTCATCGAGCTTATGGGTGCCGAGCGTCGCAACGAGAGCATCAAGACACGCAACCCCTGGATTGCGATTGCCATCTTTGTCGTGGGCGTGGCGCTTGTGGGCGTGGCCTATTACCGTCTGCTACGTGATGGGTTCCCGCTAACCGCGACGGACAGCAAGCTGCAAGAGGCCATGAGCCAGTTTGGTATTACGACCGCTATGGTTACCGTGGGCACCTTTGCCCTGTTCTGGGGACTCTCGGGCATGCTCATCAAGCTGCTGCAGAGCCTGCGCGGCGTGTATTGGCGCGGCCTCAACATGTTTACCGTGCGCCAGCTTGCGGCCAAGGTCAACACGGTGTGCTTTTCGATGGGCGTCATCGCGATGCTCCTGTTTTTGGCCATCACCTCGGTGACGTGCGGTATGTCAATTGCCAACGTGATGAATGAAAACCTGGAGCGCTATAACCCTGTTGACGTGTCTCAGACGTATGTCTATTACACGCCCGATACGCTCGACTACTACAAAGAATATGTCAATCCGTCTGAAGCCGACCGCATGGTGCTAGCCGATACAACGGTCGATTTGTACTCCGCATGGCACGGCAAGGGCAAGTCGGCGGACAACAACGACGAGACCGGCAAGAAGGTCAATATCGCCGATGTTGCCGGTGAGCATGTTCAGATCGATTCGTATCTGAGTTACCCGTTTGGCGGTTCGAATCCTTCGGTGTCTGCGGGTGAGATGTGCAAGACCATGGGCGAAAAGCTCCCCAAGGCGCTCGGGGGTAGCAATGCCGATACGATGGGTCTGTTTGTGACGCCGGCGAGCCAGTACAACAAACTGCGCCAGATGATGGGCGAGGAGCCGGTGAGCATTGGCCGCGACCAGTACCTGCTTACGTGTGATATGGGCGGTGAGCTGGGCGACCTGTACACCAAGTACATGGCCGGCGGCCATACCCTCACCTTGGGCGGGCATGAGCTCAAGCCCGCAACCGATAAGTCGGACAAGGACACGGCGGCCATCGCCAACTCGGCGATGGGCAGTAACCCGGGTACCGTCGTCGTTGCCGACGAGCTGTTGTCCCAACTTAATCTGCAGCCGTATTCCAGTAGCCTGCTCGTTAATTACAAACAGGGGATGGATACGACCGAGGCAGACGAGAGCATTAAATACACTTTGCTCGACAATCTGCTCGTTGACGGCAAGGAGCCAGGGTCATGGGGAATCTTCATCACACGCTCCGAGATGTACACGCAAGCAGCGCAAATGAACGGCATGATTAGCTATCTGGCCATCTACATTGGCTTTGTACTGGTCGTTGCGTGCGCGGCGATACTGTCGATCCAGCAGCTCTCCAATGTGGCCGACGGCAGCCGCAGCTATCGTGTGCTGGCGCAGATCGGCTGTGACGACCGCCAGATTCGCCATTCGGTGATGGCGCAGCAAGCGGTATTCTTCTTGTTCCCGCTGGCAGTGGGCCTGGCGCACTCCTTTGTGGCGCTCAAGGTGATTATCGAGCTGGTGAGCATATTCGGAGATATGAGCATCGGTGGCACCGTGGGCCTCACCTGTGCAATCTTCCTGGCAGCATACGGTGGCTACTTCCTGGTGACCTACCTCATGAGCGCCGGCATGGTACAAGCTGCCATCGCTACCCGCTACAGCGAATAACAAGCGGGCAAAACGGTCGCAAAACCAGAGGCGTGTGACCGCCGCGAAGGGGCTGGGGACCTCTTGCGGCGGTTATTTTTGCCTATCTGGTGCGTTTCGGATGCAAGTGAGTAGACTTTTTTGAACCTGCCGAGCACATCGCGGCAAGTGCTCAATAAAATCGCAGGTCAGGGCTGTGGCGTTTTGAGGTGTGCTCGGCATCCCGCCAAAAGCCTACTCACTTGGTTTTACTGCTAGAAAACCGCCGCGAGGGAAAGTAGCTCCCTCGCGGCGGTTTTTGGCGTTTGCCCAGATAAAACCTGCCAAAATAAACCTGTCCCTTTTTGGCAGGTTATCGCTTCCAAAAGTGGAGGATGAGCGTCGTGCGGTTTTGCTGTTCGGTTTTGACCAGGATGTTGTGGATGTGGGTCTTGACGGTGCCCACGGCAAGGAATAGCTCGTCAGCGATCTCTTGGTTCGATTTGCCCAGTACGACCAGACGCATAACTTCGGTCTCACGGTTGGAGAGCTTGTAGGCGTTGCGATAGAAGGGCATCTGCTCTTCGATGTGTCGATCAAGATCGCTGACGTTCTTTTCCTCGGGCGCCTCCTGCATGCGGATTGAAAGCACGTGGTAGGAGTAGATGATCAGCAGAATCGCAAAGTAGCAGGCAAAGACGTTTTCGCTAAAGTTGCGCTCGGACAGATATAGTTGCAGCCAAGAGGGCGCCAGACTCATGGGGACAATCAGAATGTTGTAGAAATCCTCGGCAACGATGCAACCGACCAGAATAGCGCCGATAATCAGGTGCTTTCGTTGGTTGTTAACGCGTGCCTTCAGCTCGACTTGCGTGCTCTTGCGTGCCGTCCAAAAGATATATAGCCCCACGAAAACAAGGAATACCTGACGCATCGTGTAGTAGAGCCATTGATGAATGGGGCCGTAGGGGACAGCGACGATAATCAGCAGCTCGCTCAGCAAGAACGTTGCGACGGGAATGACAAACTGCTTTTTTGAATGCTTGTCGAGCAAATCCATGGCAATGAGCCAAATAAAAGCCTGCGAAGCGGTCGCCACAAAGGTCCGCAACACAGGCATGGTAATTGAGTAATAGTCGCTGGCTGGAAAACTCTGGTTTTGCAGCGTGTATTCAAAAAAGAAAATCTCGGTCATCTCGATGGCATAGCAGATAAATACGCCGCTGCCATAGATAAAGAAGCGTCGACGAGACGAGGCATAGGCGGCAAGCGAGAGCACCGCCGTCACAATACAGATCACGAGTATCGCTAGGGTATAGAAGAACATCAGGGTGTTCATCTGTCACCGTCCCATCTCATTTATTCTATGGCCGAGCTCTGTATACCTTGTGGGATATAGACGTCTCAACCCTTCGTTTCATTGCGGATTAGGCGCCGAGATACAGCATAGCCGTATACCGTTCGCGGTTCTAGATGGTAAACCCCCTGTAAACTCTTGACCTGCGGGTTTATATTGGTTTAGAGGGGGTGTAACTCCATGAACGGTCTTTAATCCCGAATAAACTAGGTAAAAATTGCATACGGGTGAATGATGGTCTTGTCAACACGAGGCGTGATGTTCGAGCGCCTCATAGTAATAGTCGGCAAGACCGGCGGAAAGGAAATCGACATGGCACTGCCTAAGGATTTCATCGACACCAACGACTTCACCAAAGAGCAGATCCTGGCTATCGAGGATCTTGGTCTGGCAATGAAGAAGGCCATCAAGGTTGACGGTTATTATCCGCACCTGCTCCGCAACAAGAGCCTTGGCATGATCTTCCAGCAGGTCTCCACCCGCACTCGTCTTTCCTTCGAGACCGCTATGACCGACCTCGGCGGCCATGCTCAGTTCTATGGCCCTGGCACCATCCAGCTCGGCGGTCACGAGTCCCTGGGCGACACCGCTCGCGTTATGGGCTCGCTGCTCGACATCATGATGGCTCGCGTTGACCGTCACAAGGACGTCGTCGGCCTCGCCGAGGGCTCCGCTGTGCCCGTCATCAACGGCATGTCCGAGTTCAACCATCCCACGCAGGAGATGGGCGACCTCATGACCATGCTCGAGAACCTCCCCGAGGGCAAGAAGATCGAGGACTGCACCCTGGCCTTCATCGGCGACGCCACCCAGGTCTGCGTCTCCCTCATGTTCATCGCCTCCAAGGTCGGCATGAAGTTTGTCCAGTTTGGACCTAAGGGCCACCAGATCCCCGACGGCGGCCTGCACGTTGGCACCGTCGAGGAGCGCGCCGAGTTCGGCAAGCAGATGATGGCCATCGCCGAGGAGAACTGCAAGGTCTCCGGCGGCTCTGTCGTCATCTCCGACGACATCGAGTGCATCAAGGGCGCCGACTTCATCTACACCGACGTGTGGTATGGCCTGTACGACGAGGAGGTCTCGGGCGAGAACTACATGGACGTGTTCTATCCCAAGTATCAGGTCACCATGGACATGATGAACTTTGCCGGCCCCAACTCCAAGTTCATGCACTGCCTGCCGGCCACCCGCAACGAGGAGGTCGTCGACGAAGTCATGGACGATCCCGAGCGCTCCCTGTGCTGGGTCGAGGCCGAGAACCGCAAGCACTCCATCCGTGCTCTCCTTGCCGCCCTGGGCAAGCGCACCCCGCTCAACGACGAGGGTGTCGAGTACTCCGCCAAGGCTGAGCTCCACGCCGCTCTCGAGGCTCTCGAGCAGCTCTAAGCCTCAAGGCTTCTAAAAGCACGTTTGCGGGCGGCGGATGCTCGTCTCCTGTCGCCCGCTCACCGAGGCCCAAGCAATTGCCTTAATACCTTAGGGCCTCGGATCTGTCCAAGACTGAGCGAAGGAGCTCATCATGAGCGACGGAAAGAAAAAGCTTTCCTTCTTGACGGTCATTTCGACCATCATCTGCGTCGTCTTCGTTTGCGAGGCCGCCGCTCCTGCTGCTGCCATTGGCAACCAGCAGTTCTTCTGGTGGATCTTCCTGATCCTGACCTTCCTGCTTCCCTACGGCATGGTTGTCGCCGAGCTCGGTACCACCTATGACGGCGAGGGCGGCATTTACGACTGGGTACGCGATGGCCTGGGCGACAAATGGGGCGCCCGCATCTCGTACTACTACTGGGTCAACTACCCGCTGTGGATCGCCTCGCTGGCTACCATGTTCCCCGACATTTTGGGCATGGTCTTTGGCGTCGAGTTCAACTTGATCGCCAAGATGGGTATCGATCTTGCCTTTGTGTGGATCGTCTACCTCATGGGCCGCTCCAAGGCGGCCGACTCCGAGTGGGTCCTTAACGGTGGCGCCATCATCAAGGTCGCCGTTGCCGTTATCGTTGGCGCTTTGGGCATTTGGTATGCCATGGAGAACGGTTTTGCGAACGACATGTCCGCTGCCACCTTCCTGCCCGAGCTCACCAACACCAACGCTCTCGGCTACCTGTCGATCATCATCTTTAACTTCATGGGCTTCGAGGTCATCTGCACCATGACCGACGACATGGCCGATCCCGCTCGCGATATCCCCAAGGCTATCATCGTCGGTGGCCTGTCCATCGCCGTGATCTACCTGTTCGCTGGCTTTGGCATCGGCGCCGCCGTGCCGGCCGACTCCATCGATCCCGACTACGGCATGATCGTCGCAGTCCAGACCATGGTGGGCGACTCCATGATCTTTAAGGTCATCTGCATCGCCTTCCTGATCACCCTGTTCGCCAATATGGCCGCTTGGTCCTTCGGCGTTAACTCCGTTGCTCGCTACGCTGCCGAGCACGGCAACATGCCCAAGGTCTTCGCCTCGATGATCTCGGATGACGACATGCCCAACGGCGCCAACCTGGTCAACGCTGTCGTTGCCTCCCTGGTGCTGTGCCTGCAGCTCGTTCCCATCGACGCCATCTCCAACGGTGTCTTCTGGATGCTCTTTGGCACCTCTGTCGTCTTCCTGCTGTTGACCTACATCCCGATGTTCCCGGCGTTCCTCAACCTTCGTAAGAACGACCCCAACCGTGAGCGCATCTTCACGTTCCCGTTTAAGGGCGCCATGATGAAGGTCATGCTGGCCATCCCCTGCATCGAGCTGGTTCTTGCCATCGTTGCCACGCTGATCCCGTTCTCCGCTGCTGAAATTGGCGACAAGGTCCCGATGATCGTTATCTTCATCGTGCTCGTGCTCATCGGCGAGGTCGTCCGCGTCGTCAGCGCTAAGGGCCGCGAGACCGAGTACAAGGGTCTGACCCCTGAGCTCGCAGCCCAGCGTCTCGCTGAGGAGGCCGCCGAGGCCGAGGAGAACTAGAGCACCCGGTTCTGGGGCTCCAACCCTCCTCGTGTACCAACGCGCGCTTCGTCGGGCTTGTCGCTCCCGACTCCGGGCACTCTAGCCTCTTCGGAGGCGTGTCCAAGCGACAGGTTTGCTAACCATTCCCCCGGGGTGGGTGTGAGCGATAGCTCCGGTAACCACCGCCCACCCCAATCTCTCTTCCGTATCCTTCGTGCGTTTTGTCTCCGCGCACTTGGTTACGTCGTCGCTTGCCGGTGCGATTCCGTGAAAACCGGCACCGGGCGCCCCGACCTTTGCCGGGGAACGGGCGCCTACCATCTCTTGGTTTTAGGCTGCGGGTAACCCGCCCGCAGCAAGCGATCGTTCGATTTGGAGGAAATCTTATGCGTACGATCACCGAGTCCGAGTCCACCCCCAAGGCCGACGGCTTCTTCATGCCCGCCGAGTTCGCCCCGCAGGATCGCGTGTGGATGGGCTGGCCCCACCGCACCGACACCTGGGCCCACGGCGCCAAGCCGGCCCAGAAGCAGTATGCCGCCATCGCCCGCGCCATCTCCGAGTTCACCCCGGTCTATATGTGCGCCAACCAGGTCGACTACGCCAACTGCAAGGCCGTCTTCGAGAACGACGAGAACGTCACCGTCATCGAGATGACCACCGACGACGCCTGGTTCCGCGACACTGCCGCCACCTACGTCATCAACGGCAAGGGCGAGAAGCGCGCCAACCACTGGCACTTCAACGCCTACGGCGGCCTCGTCGACGGCCTGTACTTCCCGTGGGACAAGGACGAGCAGATCGCCCTCAAGATGGCTGAGCTCTCCGGCTGCCGCCGCTATCGTCCCGACGACATGATCCTCGAGGGCGGCTCCATCACCGTCGACGGCGAGGGCACCCTTGTCGTGACCGACCAGTGCCTGCTTTCCCCGGGCCGCACCTGCTCTGCGGTTCTGGAGGAGGAAGAGGATCCCGAGTCCATCTGGCCCAAGTACCGCAAGAAGTTTGAGCCCTGGAGCGAGGAGCTTCGCGCCTACATGGACGAGCACCTCAAGGATTACCTGGGTGTCGAGAAGGTCATCTGGGTCAAGGAGGGCATCGACCCCGAGGAGACCAACGGCCACATCGACGACGTCGCCACGTTCATCGCGCCGGGCGTCATGGCCTGCATTTGGACCGACGATCCCGAGTATCCGTTCTACGAGCAGTGCCACGCTGCCTACGAGACCCTCTCCAACGCCGTCGACGCCAAGGGCCGCAAGATGAAGGTCTACAAGCTCTGCATGCCCGTGAACCCGCTGTTCATGGACCAGGCTTCCTGCGACACCATCGACGCCGACGAGAACGCCGAGCCGCGCGTCCCCGACGAGCCGCTGATCGCCTCCTACATGAACTACCTCGTGACCAACCACGGCGTTATCGTCCCGCAGTACGGCGACGAGAACGACCAGCTGGCCGTCGACACGCTCCAGAAGATCTACGACGAGGTCTGGGGCGAGGGCGTCTACAAGTGCGTCGGCGTTCAGTCCGAGCAGGTCGTCTTCGGTGGCGGCAACATCCACTGCATTACTCAGCAGGAGCCGTCCGCGTAATTGTCTGTCTTCCCGAGGCACGGCACCTTGCCCTTCAATCGTCGGGCATGACCCTTAAGGTCTATGCCCTCCTCTTTCAGGGCAATCTGCCGCACCTCAGAAACCCAGCCGATCAATCGGACAGTCGGTGAATCGCACCGTGACCATCTCGGGGCATTGATGGTCGGTTTATTCGATGTCTTGGTCGGCTGGGTTTTTCTTTGGGCACTCCGTTGCCTCCACTTCGGAGTGCCCGCCTCTTTGATTGAGTACGCGTCTGATCTGGGATTTATTGCGGGTTAGGCCAATTGTTCGCTTGAATATCCCAGGTCAGACGCGTCTTCAATTGCCAAAAGATTCCGGTCGCAATCGCGGCCGTTTTGATCGGAGTATCTATGTACCAGCGTATCGTTATCTACACGCGCCTGTTCCGCGAGCGTTGGTCCAACAATTGCATCCTCTCTTCTCTTTGGGATGGCACCTGCACCGGTGACGCGGCCTGCAACCCTACCTTGGGCTGCGCCTTCGGTACAGATGCCATCCTTTTTGCTGTAGGGGAAGCGTGCCATGGCAGGTAAAAAGTTCTCCCTGTTCGAGGTCATCCTCTCGGTTATCTGCGTTGTCTTTACCATCGAGGCGGCTGCTCCGGCATCTGCCATGGGTAACGTGCAGTTCTTCTGGTGGATCTTCCTTATCATTACGTTTTTGCTTCCCTATGGCCTGGTGGTGGCCGAGCTCGGTACGGCGTTCGATTCCGAGGGCGGCCTGTACGACTGGGTTCGCCTGGGCTTGGGAGACCGTTGGTGTGCACGCTGCTCCTGGTGCTATTGGGTCAACTTTCCACTGTGGGTGGCAAGTATCGCCTGCATGTTCCCCAGTGTCATCAATGCGGTATGGGGCATCGAATTTTCGCTTGGGGTCCGAATTGCCATCGAGCTTGCCTTTGTGTGGGGCGTCACGGTCATGGCAATGCAGCCGGTGGCCGAGGCCGATTGGGTCATGGATGGCGGCGCCGTCATCAAGGTGCTCATTACCGCCGTGGTGGGAATCATCGGCATCTGGTTTGCCTGCAACAACGGCTTTGCCAACGATATGTCGTTTAAGACATTTGTCCCCGATCTGGGAGACACTAACTCACTGACGTATCTTTCAATCATCCTATTCAACTTTATGGGCTTTGAGGTGGTCGCGACCTTTGCCAGCACGATGAAGAACCCATCGCGCGATATCCCCAAGGCGGTTATCGCCGGTGGCGTTGCCATCGCGGCGATCTACATTATCTGTGGCATCGGTATTGGAGCCGCGGTTCCCACCGAGCAGCTTTCACTCGATTCGGGCATTGTGGACGCGGTTGCCGCCATGGTGGGGCGCGCTCACCCGCTGACGATGGTCGTGGGCGTGGCCTTTCTGGTAACGCTGTTTGCCAACATGATCTGTTGGAGCTTTGGCGTCAACAACGTGGCGAGCTATGCCGCGCGCCATGGCAACATGCCGCGTCCCTTTGCGCTGGTGTCCAAGAAGACCGGCATGCCCAACGGCTCGGCACTCATTAACGGTTGTTTTGCCAGCTTGGTGCTGCTACTTCAGATTCCGCTGGGTGAAGGTTCCGACGTCTTTTGGGTCTTCTTCTCGATGAACGTCGTCTTTCTGCTCATGAGCTATATCCCGATGTTCCCGGCGTTTTGGCGCCTGCGTAAATACGACGACCGCCCGCGTGTGTTTCGCGCGCCCTTCGAGGGCAAGGTGCTTGCGGTAGCGCTTGCGGTGCCGGTGGTAGAACTCGTGCTTTCGATTGTTGCGACAATCGTGCCGCTTAACAGCTCGCCCGCCGAGATGTCAAAGTTGCCGATCCTCATGGGTGTGGTGATCGGCGTGTTGCTGGGCGAGGTTTCGCGCCTCATATCGCGCCGCGGCCGCAGCATCGACAATCCCGGCGTTGGCGCAAGGGGGACAGGTCGCTTTGCACCAAAACAGTAGCGCCGCGAGTTGTGCGGTGCTAGATGCATCTTGGATTACTGCTCACGCTGCTCGGGATCAGATGCGAGCTTGGGTGCAAAGTAGGGGACGTGGCCCAGGTAGGGGCAGCTGTCCGAACGCGCCTCAACGGCGCAGGGGACATTGTCGTAGGTCATGGAAGAACCGAGTCGGGTGATGGCCTTGGCGGCGGGCGCGACGAGCATCTTGAGCGGAGCGATCGGTGTCATGGCATCTCCTTTCATCGGTGAGACACAGCTTGTTTATCTAAACGATACAGTACGTTTAATCGGTGAGTCTAATCTTGCGGCAAAGAATCTGTCAACATCCTCACAGCATCTAGACAGGGGAGGCGGGCATGAGTTTCGCGTTCTATATCTACACCACGATTATCATGGGTGTGGCTCTGGTGACCAGTGCCGTGGCATTGGTGGTTTGGCTCATGACGCGCCGTCGCGACAGCCTCGTGGCCGCGGCGGGTTTTTTGCTCTATATGCTCGATATGTCGGTCATCTTTTTTGACGAGTACAATCGGCTCAAATACGACTACGCCGTTACCTTTAGCGAGCCGCTGCAGCACCCCTTGCTGCGCTGCGTGCTTGGTATTGCCATCTATGCCTGCGTGGTGCTATGGATGTTTGCGCGCTTGCGCAAAAGACCGACGTCGCGCATGCTCGGACTCGCTATCGTGCCGTTTTCAATCTTGCAATTGCTGCTGGTGCCTCGCAGCGGCGCTGCCGGAGAGGTGCAGCAGTATCTCTTTTGGCTCACGCGTGACCTGGGTAATGTAGGATGTCTTGCCTATGCCGCCTGGCATTACCGGTACAGAGCAACGCGTGTTGAGAAACTCGACCTCGACCGCTCAAAGCTCTTTTGGAAGGTGGCCTTCGTTCTTGTGTTTTGCGTGATCGCCGAGGACACCTACATGATCTTGTTCTGCCGCCCCGACTCCCAAAACCCCGTCATCGGCCTCTTTTTGTGGTATCTGTCCGAGCGCAATATCTCCGAAAACGTGCTGCTCGTGGTATGCGCGGCTCAGCTTCTTTGCCAGTTTAGCCATATCCTGCGTGTGTATGCCCGTCATCCGCGTGCCGATGAGGACGTGGCAGCCGAGAGCGCAAGCTCTGAGGACGATCTCGCATCGCGTGTGGTGATTTATGCCGACGCCCATAAGCTGTCACGGCGCGAGCAGGAGGTGCTCACGCTGGTGCTGAAGGGCAACGACGCCCAAAACATCGCCAGCGAGTTGGTCATCAGCCCTGGCACGGTCAAGGCACACTTGCATCGCATCTACGTTAAAAGCGGCGTCTCCAACCGAGATGACCTTATAGATACCTTTTGGCGTTCCTAGCCTCATTCTTCCTCGCATGCGGGTCTTGCTGTGTGGGCGGCCACACCGTTGGGCGTAATGAAGCGGTAATAATCTCAGACAATAAACCTGCAGGTAAAGCGTGTAAACCTGCTTAAACTGACCGTTTGCGGTCCCTGGCCTTGGCACGGGTTTGCCCCTGTGTATCAATGGGTGTAGCGCGAAGCCGCGGACGTGGGACAGACGTCCGAGCACGGCTTGTAGGCACGCGCCGATGCGGGAGCGCTACGCTCCCAACCGAGTGCCCACGCGGGCGGTGCGTCCGCGTTACAACCAAAGATGCCTGAGGAGGCTCGCATGGACAAGGCTGATGTAGTTATCAAGAGCGACGCCGTCTTTACCGGCGATGGGCTCGAGCCGTTTAAGGGCGGCGTTGCCGTGCGGGGCGATAAAATCGTTGCCTGCGGTGACGATGCTCACCTGGCACCGTTTATCGGTCCCGATACCGAGGTGCGCGACTTTGGCGACCAGCTCGTCATGCCCGGCCTGATCGACTCGCACACGCATTTTGCCCAGGGCGCGTTTATGACCGACCCCGATTTTGCCGTCAACCTCATCGACTGCACCAGTTTTGAGATGGCGATGGAACGTGTCGTGGCGTTTGCGGCCGACCATCCCGATAACGAGTGGATTCTGGGCTGCCAGATTATCCAGTTCCAGTGGGATGTCCCCGAGATGCCCACGGCCGCGATGATCGATGAGTACATCTCCGACCGCCCGGTATTTCTGCAGCAGGTTGACTTGCATACCTTTAGTGCCAATACCTGCGCCATCAACAAGGTGGGAGTAACTTCGCAGACGCCCGATCCCGCAGGCGGCAAGATCCTTAAGGATGCCGACGGCAATCTGACGGGCGTGTTTTCCAACAACGCCGGCGCCTTCTTTATGGACGAGGTCTACGACCCAGCGCCCGAGGTTGTTGACGCGTCGTTTGCAAAAACCGCCCGGCGCGCCAATGCCCTGGGAATCACTACGGTCGGCATGGTCAATCCTACGTTTGTGAGCATGGAAAACCCGTATGCGGTGTTGGCAGGTCTTAATGCCAAGGGCGACTTGCCGCTGCGCGTGTTCCTGTACACCGACCTGTTCGAAAACGAGTCCTTGACGCTCGAGCAGATCAAGGAGAAATACGCCTTCCCGGGTACGCAGGTGGAGTGGCACGGCTTTAAGCAGTTCCTTGATGGTGTGTGCTCCGACCATACCGCCTGGATGCTTGAACCCTATAGCAACGCACCCGACACCTGTGGTGAGCCCGCGGAGGAGCCGGAGCGCATCCGTGCTGCCATCCTGAGGGCGCAGGAATGGGGCGTTGACACGCGCATCCATGCAATCGGCGATCGCTCGGTGCGTTTTGTGCTCGATTGCTTTGAGGAGGGCGAGCGCTTGCATGGCAAGCGGGATTGTCGCCACTCCATGGAGCACAACGAGACGGTTCAACCCGAGGATATGCCGCGTTATGCCGAGCTCGGCGTCTGCCCCGGCATGCAGCCGTGGCACATGCTGCTCGATATGGCTGACCTTGCCAAGGACGAAGCCGTGGGTCCCGAGCGTGCCGCGCTTTCGTGGCCCCTGCATAGCCTGCTTGCCAGCGGAGCCGTGGTGCACCTGGGCAGTGACTTCCCCGTTGTGGGCTTGGAGCCCATGGAGGAGGTGTACGGCGCGGTCTTCCGCATGCTCGAGGACGGTTCCAACCCTGAGGGCTGGTTCCCCCAGGAGCGCATTACCATGGCCGAGGCTCTGCGCGCCTACACCTATGGCAGCGCCTACGCCATGCATGCCGAGGACCGCATCGGCACGCTCGCGTGCGGCAAACAGGCAGATATCTGCGTGCTCGACCGCAATCTCTTTGATTGCGAGCCGGCCGAGGTGCTCGAGGCTACCGCAGCCCTCACGATGATCGCCGGCAAGGTGGTCTTTGAGGCATAGCGCCATCGTTTGATTGGGCGGCTTGGTGCCAGTTGTCAGCCGCCTGACATCCATTCAGCACTACTCTCTCAAGGAAAGGGGAGAACAATGGCAGAAGAAGTAACCGCTGCCGTGGAGGAGGAGCGCGAGCTCGCCTCCCAACCGATTCCCGGTCTGGTGCGTAAGTACACCATCGTCACCGGCCAGGGCATGCTCGCCCAGATCATCATGGTGGTCCTTGAGGGCCTCGTGATGGGTTGGGGCCTAGGTGCCCACGGCCTGGCATGTGTCTCGATCATTATGTCGGTCGAGTACATCAACCTGGCCTTTGGCAACCTGTTTGGCACCGGCGTGCCCGCCGTGGTGGGCAACCTTTTGGGTGCCGGCGACATCAAGGGCGCAAGCAAGGCTTTTAGCCAGGGCTTTTGGCTCACCACGATCGTGAGTGTGCTGCTTGCTGTGGTGATGGCAGTGTTTACCGAGCCCATCTGCACATTCTTTGGCGCCACGCCCGACATCATGGCCGATACCGTTGCCGGCGTGCGCACCTTCGCCGTGCTGCTGCCGCTCACGGTCATTGGCCAGATGATCACCGCTGTGATGCGTGTGGACGAGAAGGTTCAGATCCAGGCCAACCTCATGACCGTTTCGGCCATCGTCGCCATCTGTTGGCTCGCGCTTTCCACGTTTGTGCTCAAGTTTGGCGTTATGGGCGCCGGCGTGTACTACGGGCTTTCCATCGGTATCTGGGCCATCGGTATCTTCTGGTTCATCGGGGGCAAAAAGTCCCAGCTCCAGATTAGCCTGGCCGACCTTAAGCTCGACCTCGCCATCTGCGGCCAGATCTTCAAGATCGGCTTCCCGTTCTTCCTGGTCCAGGGTGCGACCTTTATCTTTAATACCGTTGCCAACTCGCTTTTGGGTTCGCTCGGCGGCGACATGGGCTCGCTCTACATCGCAGCCTTTGGCGTGATCAACGGCTACATCCTCTACATTACCATGATGGTTGCCCAGTGCTTCTCCTACGGTCTGCAGCCCATCGCTGCCTTCAACGCCGGCGCAAAGGCTTGGGCACGCCTTAAGGAGACGCTCTCCTGCACGCTTAAGTACCAGGTTGTGACGCTGGCGCTGGTCACCGTCGCGCTCTGGCTTGCCGCCACCCCGGTGTGCGCCTTCTTTGCCGGCAGCGATCCTGCGCTCGTTGAGGTTGCCGCCAACGCCACGCGTACTGTCATCCTGGCTGTTGCCCTGGGCTATCTTGCCATGACCATGTCGATGTATTTCCAGGCGGTCGAGAAGGTGGGTGTCGCCACGTTTACGGGCCTGCTTCGCTATGTGATCTGCTCGGTGCCGCTTATGTACCTCCTCGGCAACATGATGGGTGTCGAGGGCGTGTGGATCGCCCTGGTGGTGGCCGATGCCATTACTGGCATCATCTCCATTGCGCTCGCCGCGCACGAGTCCAAGCGCCTTGCCACGCTCTAGGCTCGGACATGGCTGGCGTACGATAGTCGAACAAGTTAACTCGCCTGCAAGCCACCACAATGGGGACAGTCCCCCATTGTGGTGGCTTTTGTTATTTAGGGTCTGAGATTTCGGCTCTATAAATAAGGCTCTGTTAGACCAGGATTGACATACATGTGTCCCCACGGTGCCATATCGT
>CAUFRY010000046.1 GCA_959028445.1 uncultured Collinsella sp.
CCAGGCGGCCGAGCATGGCGAAGCCCATGGCAGGCAGGATGTTGGCGGCAACGCCAAAGCCAGCAAGGACAAAGGGCGGGATGAAGTCGAGCATGCCCTGGATGGCGTCAGCACCCAGATAGAACGACAGCGAGCACAGCAGGAACGCCATGATGATACCGGTCAAACCGATCAGGAAGTGCATCGCATAGACACCCTTAAGGTTGCCCTGGCCGGAGAAGACATCAGCGCGGTCAACCAGGATCGGCAGGGCGGCGTTGAGGATGTTCTTGATGGCAAGGCACAGCGTGGCGATGGGCATGGCAAGCGCGATGGCTGCCTCGGTGCTCTGGCCCAGCTGGATAGCGAAGGCGCAGGCGAGCACGCCGCCGATCGTCTCATCAGGCGGCACGTAGGCGCCGATGGAGATCGAGCCCATGAACAGCAGCTCCAGGCTGGCGCCGATCGCGAGGCCGGACTGCAGGTCCCCCAGCACCAGGCCCACGAGCGGGCACAGGACGATGGGGCGGAACGCATAGAGCGTACCGAGCTGGCAGTCGAACTTACCAAATGCGGCGATAAGTCCGATGAGGATTGCTTGGGTAAGCATATATCCCCCTTTCCTAATAGGACACTACGAAGAGCTCAGACTCTTCGAAATTGAACGCCTAGAGCACGCTGGCGCAGTCAACCTTGGGGTCATCGGCCAGGGGTCGAATCTCGACCTCAACGCCACGATCCAGCATCTCGCGCACATCGGCTTCCTCGGCCGCGGTCAGGAAGATCTGACGAGAGACCTGACGAGCATCGGGACGCTTCTCGTCCTTGGGCTTGGTGTTGCCCAGGTTGACCGACTTGATCTGCGGGCAGCCCTCAACAAGCTGCTTTGCCTCAGCAATAGTGGCGACACAGATGATCATCTTGTACTTGTCGGTCACGCCCGAGTTGATAGCTTCGATTGCATGCTCCATATCTTTGATGACGAGCTTGCAGCCGGCAGGCTTGCCCATCTTGAGCGTCGTCTTCCACACCGGGTCGTTAGCGACCTTATCGCCCACGCAGAAGATGCAGTTGGAGCCAAGGCCCTGAACCCAGGAAACTGCGACCTGGCCATGAAGCAGGCGATGGTCAACGCGAAGTAGCTGAATCATAATGTGACCCCCCAAAGGTCTTGTGCCGTCTTACGGCGTGTCAGTAGGTGCTGCGGGTTAGAACTCTTCTTCCTCGTCGTCATCGACCAAAAGATCGTTGACAAACTTCACGCGCGTATCGTCCGCAGCGACGATGGCGCGAATCGTCTCCTCAACCGGCGCCGACTCGTCAGAGAACAGCAACTGGATGAGGAGAGGAAGGTTCATGTTGGTAACGAGGTACGTGCGGGGACGCGTCTGGACGATCTTGGTAAACTCGTTGTTGACGCTGCCGCCAAAGAGGTCGGTGCAGACAACGACATCATCGTCAGCAGACATGCCTGCCAGCAGTTTTTGGGCCTCCTCGGCCACGTCCATGCGGCCATCGACGAACATCGAAAGATCGTGGACGTTGTCGCGAGCGCCCGAGAGCAGCTCGACGCTCTCCTTGATGCCGGTAGCGAAGTGCGCATGGCTGGCGATGATGTACTGTCTCATTCTGTGTTCCTCTCAATAGCCCGGCACGTTCCCGCACCCGTTTTCTTTAGTAGTCGAACTGGTGATAGTAGCGACGATACTTGAGGTTGTGCTTGGTGACCGTCTCGTAGTAGCGAGCCAGGCGGTCGGTAACGAGCACCGTCAGAATCCACGGAGACACGATGACGCGGAACTCGTCGTCAAGGCCGGGGATCGCGAACTCGGCGGTGTCGATGATGTTGATGTCGGTGTCGCCGGTCACGCCGCGGTCGAGGAAGGCGCGGACGCGCTCGTCGAGCTTGCGGTTCTCGTCCTCGCCCATGAACAAGAAGACCGGGACGCCGGGCTCCACGAGCTCGAGGGTGCCGTGGAAGAAGTCGGCCGAGGTGATGTAGCGGGTGCGCTTCCACTGCATCTCCTCGAGGATGCACATCGAGAACAGGATGGTCTCGCCCCACAGGGCGCCGGAGCCGATGAACATGGTGTAGGGGGCCAGGGCGTACTTCTTGGCGAGCTCCTCGGCGCGCGGCTCGAAGCTCTTGCGGATGTCGACCAGGTGGGTCCAAACATCCTTGGTCTGCTCGATGAACTTATCGAACTGCGGGAAGCAGCCGCGGCGGTTGAGCAGGCGCAGGCCGAAGCAGTCGGCGAGGTAGTAGCCCATCTCGCAGCCGCCGTTACCATGATCGGAAGCCATCTTGACGCAATTCTCGGCGCCGACAGCCTGGCCGATGGGGCCCTCGGGCTTGGTCATGGCGTAGACGCGAATGCCCTTTTCCTTCATCTTCTTGACGGCCTCGAGGACCTCGGGGGTAGTGCCGGACTCGGAGGCGGTGAGCACGACGGACTTCTCGGTCATGCGCTTGTGGCCCATGACGTTCCACTCGGCGGCGTGGATCAGGTAGACCTCGAGGTCGCGGTCGCCGAACTTGTTCATGAGGTACTCGAGCTGCATGAGCTCGTCCCAGGTGCCGCCGACGCCCATCAGGAACACGGCGTCGTAGCCCTCGTCGGCGACCTTGTCGGCGAGCGCGGTCATCTTCTTGCCGGTCTCGTAGAGCGCCTTGCCGTCCTCGAGATAGCCCTCCTGGTCGAAATGCATGATCTCGATCTTCTCGGTTTCCTTCATTTGTCTCTCCTTTCTGGGGTTGTTTCCACATCCCCCATGCCAACGGGCATCAAAACCCGCTTACATTCCGTAACACTCAGCCGCTTTGGCCTTAAGCGCATTGACTGACTCTTCGTAGCCCTCTGCCTTGACCTCCATTTGCTTGGAGACGGCATCGAGATACGGGTGCACGTTCCATGACTTCAGACGCTCGGCGATCATGGCCGCAATCGTCTGGAAGAACACAAGATTGGGAATTGCGCTGAGCAGCGGAGCCACCTGAGGCACCGCAACCTCGTGAGCCCTACCCTTGGGATGGGCCGTGAGCAGCACCGTTTTTGCCGTAACGTTCGATAGCGCATCGGCGATATTCGCAAGACGCTCCGACCCCTGCGGATCGTCGACGATAAACACCAGATAGCCCGGAACGATCTGCATTTCGGGACCGTGGACGAACTCCTCGCCTTCGTGATGCATGGCAGGAATCTTGATGGTCTCGCTCAGCTTGAGCGCTGCCTCCTCGGCAACACCATAGTTGGGGCCGTTGCCGACGACCATGGCGGGCATGTGCTCAGAAAGCTCGAGCATGTGATCTTGGACATATGCCTCGGCGGTCTTGCACATCACGGCATTAGCCTGGATAGCCTCGCGCAGGTCATCAAGACGCTGAGCAACGCCCTTGGCGTCAATCGTTCCGCGCGCCTGACCGCCGTAAATACCAAAGAGCACCAGGTACTCAACGAGAACCTCGACGCCCAGAGTCACAAAGTCCACCGACTCGACGCCCACACCGTAGTCAAGAACGATGTCAGCGTGTTCCTTGATGGGTGCCTCGACGTTTGCCGTGAGCGCAACTGCAGCCATATCGTGTGCGCGCATGTAATCGAGCGCCGCAATCGTATTGGTTGAATAGCCGCTCTGCGAGACGGCAATGTTAAGCGCATGCTGTGGATAGGTGTGTTCAAAATCGACGAAGGCCTCGGGCGTCACAACGGACACCTGCATCTGCAGCGCATCTTGCAGGTAATCGCGGGCGCAATCCGCAGCATGGCGCGACGAACCCGAAGCAACGATGCGCAGCGCGTCAAAAGAACCGGACTGGAAAATATCAACGAGCTGCGCTACCAGCTCAGACGAACGCTCGAGGTTCTCTCCCATACGCACATGGGCAAGCTGAACGTAATCGAGCATCTTCATCGTCTCACCTCGTAACAAATCATTAGTATTTGATACCAATCACAGTTATAGGTTACGGCTTTTTGATACCTCTTTGTCGATTAATTTATCCCCTTCGGCGAACGGTCGATTTTGAGCCATGTAAGGTTGTATATACAGCTGACCCAACGATCAAAACTGGTTAGTTTCCCAGCCGTTATTCACAAAATACCAGCTAGTACGTATAGGTGTAGCCGCCCGTATCGCCACGATTGAAGGACTTTACATACTCGATAGCCTGACCGCTCGCGTCATAGCTCACGCATTCCAAAAGCAAAACAAGATCGCCCTGTTCCAGTCCAAGGAGGCCGGCATCTCGTGCGCCCAGTGCCTCGATATCGAGCTTTTCCTGTGCCATGACTGGCTTTCGGCCCAGCATCTCATAGGTCTCGTACAAACTGAAGACCGACACGTCAATATCTTCGATGGTTGGGAACAGCAGGCAGGGAATCAGCGCCGTCTCAATCGATACGGGGCTACCGTTTATGCAGTTCAGGCGTCGAACGGAATAGAGCAGGTCGTCCTCGGCGATGCCAAACAGGTCGGCGTAATATGGCCCCGCATAACGCTTGGAACGCGCGAGAATACGGACGGACGGCTCGCCGCCCGAAGCACGGACCGATTCACGGAAACCGACCGTGCGTTCAAAAAAAGCAGGTACTTTCTGCGCCACAAAGGCACCTTTTCCCCGAACACGGCGAATCTGCCCGCGCCGAACCAGCTCATCGACAGCGCTTCGGATGGTCAAGCGTGTCGTACCAAATTCCTCGGCGAGGTCTTTTTCGGACGGAATCATGGAACCCGTGGGATATGCACCGCGCTCGATACGTTCCTCGATGCAGCGTCGAATGCGCATATAAACCGGGGTGGCATCTACTGTTTCAGCCATTGTTCACCTGCCACGCTCCTCATGCCGTTCTCTTCGCCGTTATCGGCAAAGCGGAACTTTGTGGGCAAAATCACCGATTTGCAATGCTCCACAAAACGCATGTCCTTATCAAATTCGATCGAGCTCTCATAGAACACCGGCGTTCCCTCTTCTTGCTGGAGCAGCTCGGCCTCTTCGACGTTCAAACGCGAGATGGAGATATGCTCACGTCCATGCTCAACGCGCACGCCACCTTCTTTGAGCAAGACATCGTAAAGGCTCTCACACTCAAAATCGTGCTCGGGAAGCGATGGGCACAGGGACAGGTTAACGTGAGCGGTCTCGATTGACGCCGGCTCGCCCTCAATAAGTCGAACGCGCTGCATGCGGAGCAAGGGAGCGCCTACAGCCACCCCAAGCTTGTCGGCAAGCGCCTCATCCGCCTCGATGGTCCCGGTGGAAACCAGACGAGAAGAGGGGTGCAGGCCGGCAGTCCGCACAGCATCGGAAAAGTTATACGTTTCCTGGAAGATGTTCAGCGGCTTGGGAGGACACACATACGTGCCCGATCCGCGACGGCTCTCGAGCGTTCCACACGAGATAAGCCGCGTGATACCGGCACGCAACGCCGTACGCGAAACGCCAATCTCTTCGCACAGCACGCGCTCGGCCGGCAGGCGATCGCCGCCGGCAAGCTGATGGTGCTGGATATACCAAAGAATTCCCTCAACAGCATGATCTTTGGGGGGAATTGCATAAGATTCGCCTGCCATTGCACAGACTCCTCATTCAGAAACGTATGCCGCCAAAATTAGGCCAGCCCTCCCATGGCATCAAATTCTGCCTTGATCTTCTCGGCGACATTCCGATACGACTTATATAGACTTGAATCGCGTTTGACTTCGTCGGTCATAACGGGAATCTCTAATTTGGAAACCTCGTCTTTTCCCGTCTGAACCGCCACAACAACGCCCATACCAAGACACATATTACGCTTGGCAGCATTTATTTTTGCTGCCTTGGCAGGATTTGCCAGGATACGCTGGGCAAATTCCTGTTTAGAGACCGCTTCTTCGGCCTCCGGATCGCCCGCCTCGGCCACTTCGCACTGCAGCACATCCGCATAGTCAAAAATCTTCGGCTCGCCGCCGCGCTGATGCACGGCCCACTTGCGGCGCGTGGCATCCTGGTAGATAGCCGGCAAAAATGTAAACCGCGGCGGGTCCAAAATCGTATCCGTGATGGTAAACACATCGGAATCAAAGGCATCCTGCGGGTTTTTCTTCTTGAACAGCCCCATATCAGCCTCCCGTACTAGCATTAAACAACTCATGCTGAATATAGCACCAATTTCAAGCCACTGCTTTATCGCATCGGTGCGTGGCGTCTATGGCTCGCCCAGCGGAAGAGTTCACGGACGAGGGCCGGGGTGCCTGCCTTGTTTTGAGAAGTGGGCTCCGCGAACTTCTCAAAACAAGGCAGGCACCCCGGCCCCGCCGGCAAATAGCAGACACTCCGCATGCAATCTATGCAAACAAACAAGTACGTTTAGCTACATTCGGTAAGTTCGAGCACGCTGCCCTTAACGATAAGTGCCGGCTCCAGAACGACCTCTTCGGCACGCCTGCCGCCCCTACCGGCAAGACGCTTGGACATGCAGCCAAAAGCATGCTCCGCAAGGACACCAGGGTCCTGCTCAATCGCGGTCAGCGCCGGCTCAAAGAGAACGTCGGCCGCCGAGTTGTCATAGCTCACCACCGAGATATCGCCCGGGATGCTCTTCCCCATCTCGTGCAAGCGCTTGAGCAAACCGAGGGCAATGTTATCCGAGCTTGCGAACACGGCAGTGGCGTCAGTTGCGAGCACTGCCTCCGAGGCCTCGTATGCGCTCGGAATGTAGTACTCGCTCTCAAACTCCAAACGCGCGTCGATCGGCAGGCCAACCTCGCGCAGCGCGCGCTCATAGCCGGCAAGTCGCTTGCGACCCGTATTGGAACGGCGGGCATTAACCAGGCAGGCAATACGGCGGTGGCCTTGCTCGATCAGATAGCGGGTGGCCATATAGCCGCCCATCTCGTGGTCGAACATCACCTTGTCGCACTCGAGCCCCTCAATGGCACGGTCGACCATTACGGCCGGGATGGGCAGGTGGCTGACTTCTTCGCGCAGGGCGCGGTCATCGGAGAACTCGTCACCCACCACCAGGAAGACGCCATCAACGCCGCGCGTCACCAGCTGGCGCAGCAGCTCCAGATCGTCATCGGCGCTTCCGCCCGAGCTGGTAATGAAGAGCGCATAGCCGTCCTCGCGGCAGCGCTTTTCCAGGCTACCGGCGAGCGAGGCAAAAAAGCGGCTTTCGATGTTAGGGACGATAAGGCCCAGCGTGCGCGACTCGCGCATGACCAGGCTGCGCGCAATCTGGTTGGGAACATAGTGGTTGCGCGCCGCGACCTCTTTGATGAGCTTGCGGTTTTCTTCCGAGATGCGACAGGGCCGATTATTGAGAACAAGCGAGACCGACGAGGGGGAAAGCCCCACCTCCTGGGCGATCTGCTTGAGGGTGACTTTGTTGGCCATCTCGCTCCTTCCGGGTTTACGCGCAATCTCTTGAAAGTATAGCGACTACCCCTCTACCTCGGTGATAAACACTTTACCAATCCGGTGGACGGCTGTTTTATCGCCGCCAGCGCACCAAATCCGTCCGGGTGGGGTATATTGCAATCGATTGATGACAACGACCACCAAAAGGCGGATATTCGTATGCACGAGAACGATTTTTTTAACGAGGACCTGCTGTGCGCGCTCGCTGGCGTTGCCGGCGAGGACAACGTGCTGATGAGCGAGCCCATGCGCGAGCACACCACGTTTAAGATCGGCGGTCCGGCCGACGTCTTTGTCACGCCCGATACTGAGCAAGGCCTCGTCGCCACGCTCGATACCTGCTATCGCTGCAATCTACCACTCACCATCGTGGGCAACGGCTCCGACTTGCTCGTCGGCGACAAGGGCATCCGCGGCGTCGTCGTAGCGCTGGGTGAGGGCCTCTCCGACATTACGGTCGACGGCACGCACGTCACGGCGGCAGCCGGCGCCTTGCTTTCCGATGTCGCAGCCGCGGCAGCCGAGGCCGGCCTTACCGGCATGGAGCCCATCTCGGGCATTCCCGGATCGGTCGGCGGTGCCTGCTACATGAACGCCGGAGCATACGGCGCCTGCATGGCCGATGTGCTGGAGTCCGTGCGCGTCTACAAGCCCGCCCGCATGCTCGACGACGGCACCCGCGGTAGCGGCAGCATTATCGAGTTCGATGTCGATGAGCTCAACCTGGGCTATCGCAAGAGCCGCATTGCCGACGACGGTTTCATCGTGCTTTCGGCCACTTTCAATCTCGCCCCGGGCAACGCCGCGATGATCAAGGCCGACATGGACGACTACCGCCAGCGCCGCGAGGACAAGCAGCCGCTCGACATGCCGAGTGCCGGCTCCACCTTCAAGCGCCCCGAGGGCCACTTTGCCGGCAAGCTCATCATGGACGCCGGCCTGCGAGGACACGCCATTGGCGGCGCGCAGGTGAGCGAAAAGCACTGCGGCTTCATCGTCAACGCCGACCACGCCACCGCCGCCGATGTCGACGAACTCATCCGCCACATCCAAACAACCGTCAAAGACCAATTCGACGTAGACCTCGAACCCGAAGTCCACCGAGTCGGCGAATTCCTCTAAAAAAGAAGGCCCCGAAAGGGGCCTTCACTTTCTTTTATTCAGACAACCAATCCGGTGCGTAGCGCCCCGAACCCGAGAGGGCCGCGTGCCCGCCCGCAATATATTTGATTGATCGCGAGTTCCGCACGCAAAGAAGGCCACTTAATGTGGCCTTCGTCTTGCGCAGGACTGCCCGAGCAGGCAATCAAATATATTGCGGGCGGGCACGCGGCCCAGTCGGCTTTACGACAGCGCAATACCGCCAAGCCAGCCCCAACGCACGCCAGAGCCAGTACCATAAAAGCTAATGAACGAATCGAGCGACTTCGATGTAATGGCACCCTCGTTGCTCATAACGATGCCGCCGCCAACGTAGATACCCACATGACCGTAGATAAGGCCCGGAGCACCCGTGCCGCTGTGCGAGGAATCGGCCACGATCATGCCCACCTGCAGCGCCGAGCGATCGGAGCTATAGCACCAGGCGTTGAACATGTCGCAGGCGTTGCCGCCAAAGTAGCCAACGCCGGCGTTACGGAAGACATTGGTAACCCACGCCGCGCACCAGTTCTGACCCGGCGAAGGCGTGGAGTAGCACGCGTTGACGACAGCCTGCTGCTTGCCCGAGCCGGCATTCTGCTGCGGAGTTCCGGGCGCATACGATCCACCGCCCGAGCTCGAACCACCCGAGTAGGAATTGTTCTTGTTCGCGGCGGCCGCGGCAGCGGCGGCCTTCCTGGCAGCCTCCTCAGCCTGGGCGGCAGCGAGGATCTCGGAATCGCGCTGAGCCATGAGTTCCTTGACGTCGTCGGAAAGACCGTTCAGCACGGTCTGGACTTCTTGCTGCTTGGCCTGCATATCCTGCATCTGAGCCGTCTGCTGGTCCTTGAGTTTCTCCAGGTCGGCCTTTTGTGCTTCGAGCTCGGTCTTCTGCGCGTCGAGCTCAGCCTGAATCGTCTGGATATCCTCGATGGCATCGCGGTCGCTCTTGTTGATCTTCTCAACGTAATGCGCGTTGGCGACGAGTTCCTCAAACGAGCCAGAGGCCAGCAGCAGCGACAGGATATTCGTACCGCCGGACTTGTAGCTGGCGGCCACGCGATCGGAAAGGTCGCTGCGCTTCTTCTTGAGCTCGGCCTTCTTTTCATCGATCTGGGCCTGCGTGTCGTCAATCTTGCCCTGGACATTCTCGATGTCGTTGAGGGTCTGGGCATTCTTGTTGGCCAGCGCCGCATACTCATTTGCGATGCTGTCGAGCTGGGCCTGAACCTCGTCAAGTTGGGCCTGGGCGGCATTCAATTTATCGGTGGTTTCTTTGGAAGCCTCCGCCGCATGGGCGCGAGTGGGCAGGCCAAAAAGAACTGCCGCAGAAGCGGCGCCGAACAGGGCCTTAAGGGCAGTGCGGCGCGAGAGCTCCTGGGAAAGGATGGAATCGCTGTTTGGTGACATATGTACTCCGTTACATGCTTATTTATATGTCGCTCAACTCATACATATTAGCGTACATATGGCGCGTCCCAACGATTTCCACGAACGGCAGGAAACTACAAGGTCGGCGGCTCGTAAGCAATTGTCAAATTTGAGGTAACAATTGAGCAAGCTCTTATATGAGTACGTTAACATAATCCTCTGCTTTTCCTACAGTGCACCATTTGGGCGTCCCCGCCTGCGCTATACTCCCCTCTAGAAGTGTTCCTGATTCGATAGGAGACTACATGTCCAAAGCACTCGACCCCAAAGACACCTGCGTCCTCGTTACCGGTGGCGCCGGCTTTATCGGCTCGCACACCGTCGTTCAGCTGCTCGAGGGTGGCTACCAGGTCGTCATCGTCGATGATCTTTCCAACTCCAGCGCCGTCGCCGTCGACCGCGTCAAGACCATCGTGGGCGACGAGGCCGCCAAGAACCTCACCTTCTACGAGGCCAACGTGCTCGACCGCGATGCGATGAACAAGATCTTCGATACCCATCAGATCGACCGCGTCATCCACTTTGCCGGCTTTAAGGCCGTCGGCGAGTCAGTGAGCAAGCCCGTCGAGTACTACCACAACAACATCGAGAACACCCTGGTGCTCATCGACGTCATGCGCAACCATGGCTGCAAGTCCATCATCTTCTCGAGCTCCTCGACCGTCTACGGCGACCCGGACAACCCGCCCGTCACCGAGGAGGATCCTAAGAAGCCCGCGACCAACCCCTATGGTTGGACCAAGTGGATGATCGAGCAGATCCTTATGGACGTCCACACCGCCGACCCCGAGTGGGACGTCGTGCTGCTCCGTTACTTCAACCCCATTGGCGCCCATCCGTCGGGCCTGATCGGCGAGGACCCCAAGGGCATCCCCAACAACTTGGTGCCCTATGTCGCCCAGGTCGCCGTGGGCAAGCTCGAGGCCGTTCAGGTCTTTGGCAACGACTACCCCACCCCCGACGGCACCGGCGTGCGCGACTACATCCACGTGTGCGATCTGGCCTCTGGTCACGTTGCCGCCCTTAACTGGATGAACGGCAAGACCGGCGTCGAGATCTTTAACTTGGGCACCGGCACCGGCACCTCGGTACTCGAGGTCGTCGCCGCCTTCTCCAAGGCCTGCGGCAAGGAGCTGCCCTATGTGATCCGCGAGCGCCGTGCCGGCGATATCGCCGCCAACTGGTGCGATGCCTCCAAGGCCGAACGCATGATGGGTTGGAAGGCCCAGTACGACATCGCGGATATGTGCCGCGACAGCTGGAATTGGCAGAGCCATAACCCCAACGGCTTCGCCGACGCCGAGTAGCACTCAACCGCGGTAGATTTCTAGGCATATTCCAAAATCTACGGGCCCCGGCCTCCAATGTGAGGTCGGGGCCTTTTAGGAGCTCGTTCTCGGGCTCGAGCTCGCGCATGCACTTGCGGCCGCCGCGACCGGGTGGTTGGTCAGCTCCTTCTTCCTGACCGTCACCCATCTTCCCAGGGTCTTCTCGTTGATGCCGAGGTCGGCTGCCACTTGGGCGATGGGCTTCCCCGACGCGGCGGCGAAGTCTGCGGCCTCGGCGCGGTACCCCGCTGTGTAGGAGGGCCCGTCTGCCATGACTGACACTCCTTTCTTTTTGGCGCTGAAACGATTATCGCCGCTCAACGCCATTCCTCTAAGTCAAGTGTCCTTGAATACGATACAGTTCAAATGGACGAGGAGAATCTGGCGCTCCTCTCGATGAGCCCGGAGAGGTCCCTGGTCGTCACCTTCCCCCGCGCGAACGCGAAGCGGACGGCGGCGAGCCATGTCCTCACCGCGCGTTCCATTTAGGGAGTCCTCGAGAAGTCGATCTCTCTGTGCGATAATCGAGCTATTGAGTCTCGCGAGTTTAGAGCTGGTGATATGCATTGAAAATCAAGATGAAAAACATCGGCAGGGTCGCTGAGGCCGATATCGAGATTAATGGTATTGCCGTGATCGCCGGGGAGAACGGGACGGGGAAAAGCACGGTTGGAAAAGCGCTTTATGCGGCCTTCAACAGCATGTCCGATTCGGAGAACAAAATCGACCGCATGAGGCGCAATAGTGTTGAGCGCGCCATCAGGAAGGCATATGTGGGAAGCCCTCTCGACTCCACGTCTCGCCACAGGCGAACTGCTGGAAGAATGAATAGTTTCATCGACAGGGTTTTTTCGGGCGAGTGCACGAGGGACGAGCTTATTGATGAGATAAAGGAGTATTACGGGGAGGAGATCTCCCGTGAGATCGAATCCGATTTCACGAATGGCGTAGCAGGAGTTGCCGATCAGATTATCGAGATCATGGATATCTCCGATGATGAGGTATTTCGTGCGATTGCGACAAACAGGTTCCGAAGCGAGTTCAACGGCCAGATCAATTCGGTTTTCGGCGAAGAGCCCGGGAAGGTCGAACTCCAGATAAAGGACGCATCTACGGTTTTCTCGGTTGCAAGTGACGAGGTGGCGGAGGTGCACGATAGGAGGGTTTTGCGATTCAGGGCGCATTATCTGGACGACCCGTTCCTGATCGATTCTCTCGGAGGACCCTACGGCCCCGCTTTTCGGTTCAAGCCCCTCCTTGGACACCAGGAGGAGCTGCGGCAAGATTTGATTCAGGCGACCATCCGTAACGATGACAGCGAGTCCTCGCTGTTCGAAGAGATCGCGAAGGAGCGACACCTGAAGGTTCTCATGGACAAGGTTTCCTCCTTATGTCCGGGGCATTTCGAGAGGAGCGAAAGTCGCGGTCACCTTACGTATCTCGAAGAGGGCTTCGCTCGGGGGTTGGAGCCTGGGAACCTTTCTGCTGGCTTGAAGACGTTCGCCATCATGAAGGTGCTCTTGAAGTCCGGCGCGCTAGATGCCGGAGGGACTATTATCCTCGATGAACCCGAGATTCATCTTCATCCTGCATGGCAGCTGGCCTTCGCCGAGATAATCGTGCTGCTCCAGAAAGAGCTCGGGATGCACGTCTTAATGAGCACCCATAGTCCATATTTCCTGAATGCGATCGAAGTGTATTCTAAGAAGCACGCTGTTGATGGATTGTGCTCATATTATCTTGCGGAGACCTGCACTGATGGACGCTCTCGCTTTGCCGATATAACCGGCTCGACTGAGGTCGCCTACGAGAAGCTGGCGGCTCCTTTTGATACGCTTGAGAGGGAGGAGTACGGCCTTGAGTAGCGACCTGTGCGCCTCCTGCCCTCATCCGAACTCTCCCGCGGTGCCAGATGGCAGCGATGGTTGCTCCCGTTGCAGGACCTGTATCCTAAGGGACTGCACGTCGACCATCTCCAAAACATCCAGAGACGGGAGCGTCTCTCTTGTGGATGACGATTTGCCTGTTGTCAATTTTGACTCTGTTAAAGAATGCTACTGCAAGAAGGTCAATAGGTGGATGCAACTCCCGCGCTCCGCCGATGCGCTGTGTTGCGATCGGGAAACGTTATATCTAGTCGAATTTAAAAACGGCAGTCTGAAGGAGACGCTGGGGAAGAGGCTCAATCCCAAGGATGACGAAGAGCTTGGTATCAATCTTGGCCAAAGGGACGCCCTCATCGAGAAGTGCAAGGACAGCGTTTTGATCTGCTCGGACCTGTGGGGAAAGAGGACGAGATGGTTTCGCGAGCACTGCGTCTTTGTTTTGGTATACAACGAGGACAAGAACAAGACCGCGTTGAAGCGGGTTGCCAGCTCGATTAGGAAAAAAGCGCGTTTTGGGCTTCCTGACAAATTGAAAGGTTTTTGCGTGAAGGATGTCTTGACGCTAACCGAAAAGGAGTTTTCGACATCGCTCCTTTCAACTTGGCGAGACGCAGAAGAAATCGCGGAGGTCGACGCGTAGGAGACCGAAAAGCATCCGGTGGCTATTTGCTCCCGATATCGATCGTTCGTCTGCAGTCGGTTTTCTTTCCGCTGCGCCCGCCAGTTTGCGATGAGTCGCGCACCGTGTGAAGCTCAACACGGATGAAATACAAATATAATCCCCCCTTGCACTGTGTTGATAAATATTGCTCGTCGAACTCATCTGAACTGGGCTTTCTTGCATAGAACTGCCTGAACCTGAGCGTTTTCGGGTATCGCATTGCCCGATCGAGCACCATCGCGACCTTCTCAAGCTTGTCCTCGGGCGGACTCATAGCCACAGCCCCGCATGTCGTCCCGGTTGGAGCCGGGATGAGCCCTCAGGAAGCACTGCATGAAGTAGCGCATCCGGTTCACGGGCCCCAGCGGGTTCTGGCCGTCGGGAACGCCCTTGAGCAGCTTCGCGTTGTAGTGCTGGCTCTTCAGTGACAGATTGTTGACGGGAGCCGTGTGGCGCCCGGCTCCATGTCGTGGATGAGCGTGGAGCCGGGCGCCACACGGCTCCCGAACGTCGCCAAGGTCTTCGCCCTGCTTGTCTTGCCAAGGCCCTCCCGGATGAAGATTGAATTGCCTGGCTCATCGCAGCCGAGCGCGACACGGCCTCTACCCGAGACCATCATCTCTACACATAGCCCATCATTCGACAAGAACGCGCAGTTTGTCCTGCATAGGCGCATGGTGTCCCCCTCCGCCGCAAGAGGTGAGCAAAAGAGAGGCTCCCCTCGCCACTACCGGACAAAGGGACCTCTCTGGGGAAACACGCTATAAAACCTTCTTGCCGGGCGGTCGAGTACAGCACCGACGGCGTACCCGTGGAGACCTACCCAGAGCCCACGCCATTTCAAGTTTCTTGGTCTTCAACGCCACAATCCGATAATCATCCAGCCGTCGAAATGACCTCGTCACAGGCGGCAAGCATCTCCTCGTCATGAGTGACAACGATTACAATATGGTCTCTCTTAATTTCATGAAGCAATTTGATCAGCGCGCCTCGACTCTTCGCATCAAGTGCTGAGGTCGGTTCATCAAAAAGCATAACGTCCGGCGATTTCAACAGCTGTCTCACAATTGCAATCTTTTGCTTCTCGCCGCCGGACACCCCTCCTTTCCCGCCGTCAAGCATCGCCGTTGCCCCGTTCTCCACAGAAGCAACCATTTCGTCTAGCCCCAATATGACAAGCATCCGATTCAGCTTATCCATCTCGTAATCATCAGAAAGCAGCGTAAGATTATCGAGAATCGTCCCCTCAACGATAGGGGGTTCTTGCTCCGTAATGCTGACTCGACACCGCCGCAATGCATATCGATCGATGCAACGCTGTGACACCCCGTTGTAGCGAACGGCCCCTTCTGTGTCATCTGGATATAGCCCCAATATCACTGACAGCAGCGAGCTCTTCCCCGAACCATTCGGCCCCGAGATTCCATATAGCCGACCCCTGGAAAACGCGAGCCCCTCAATGCTTAACGCGACCCTTTCCGCCCCTGGATAACGTAGCTTGATGTTCTCTAGACGGATTTCCTCAATCGGACCAAGCGCCAATTTGCCATTCGCTTCCACCGGGACATCCCAAATTCTTTTCAGCCGCTCATAGCATACGCGATTAGTCTGGTAATCCCTTCCCCAGCCCAACAAATACTGTACCGCTGAGCTTAAGTTCGAATAATATCCAACAGCAGTCACGAGAAAACCAGGCAACAGTCTCCCGCCCATCACTTCAACCGCGCCCACAGCAAGAAGACATCCTTGAGCGGCGGAAGCGACCAACGCGTTGCCAAAGGTAAATCTAGACCCTACTTCCTGATTTGTGTTAGCGCCGGGCGATTTTAGCCGCTAATAGTCAAACTATTTTGACCAATCCCG
>CAUFRY010000047.1 GCA_959028445.1 uncultured Collinsella sp.
CAACGCGTTGCGCTGAGTCCTGAGGCTGTTGCAATGAAAATGAGAATCAAGGGTGCCTAAGTCCATATTTGCGTTTTCAGAATATCCCGGATCGGCGGGGCGATTCGGGATACAATATCAATAGAAAACGACGCACCCCGCGTAAATGTTTGGGAGCGCGGGCGGCCTAGTTTTCAGCTTTAGTTAAATGCCCGGGCTCCGAACCCCGGGCATTCTTATTTGCGCTTGTTGCGGCGCAAATGCCTTCTACCGTCCGCACCGCGCGTGCGCCTACGGACCTTAAACCGAACCTCATACGAGTCAAGAAACGCGATGACGAACGTGCCCACCGCCGCAAGGGCGGCGAGCGCGTTAAGGAATTTCAGCATTTGGGGACCTCCGATCGAGTCGTCGGCCGCCCGCGCACGGGATGCGTCGCAAGGCCATTTTACTGCGAGCGTATGCACCCGCAGCTGGTAAACGCAATAATTGCAAACATCTGTTCGATATTCATACGCTTGATCCATCGAGCAATGGAGCCTGGCTGCGTTGTCCCAAAAAAAACGGGGCAAACTCCAGTGCGGAGTTTGCCCCGAAAAGAGAATGGCAAAGCAAGAGCGTAGATGGACGAGAAAAGTGTCCGCAAGTCTCATGGCCATCACATCCCACCTGCCAAAGTGATGGGTGAGCGAGCATTACTCGTGCTCGGACTCCTCAGCCTGCTTACGGCTGCGGATGAGGTGTGCCACGCCGATACACAGCACTACGCTGCCAGCGATCCAAGTGAAGGTCACGCCGTTAAGACCGGTCAGCGGGAGGCCGGAGCCTTTCTTGTTCTTGACGGTAAGGGTAACGGTGCCGCCACCAGAAGAGGAATTGGTGACGAGACCAGAGCCATTCTTGGATGTGGTCACCGTCAACGTATTCTCGCCCTCGTTCTGATTAAGACCCGTGGCAGTAATGGTGAACGTGAATTTGGGCACGGTGTTATAGCCGGGGAGCGTATGGGTCTCCTCGACCGTGTAGGCGCCAGCATCGAGGCCCTTGACGCTGATTTCGCCCTTATCATCAGTCGTAAAATCATAAGCAGTATTGCCCAAAGAACCGTTCTCTTAGACATACTGGGCGCCGGCGCCCTCGTCGGTTCCCTTGGAAGAGGTGCCGGGCGGAGAACGGAGTATGGCCACCGGACCCACCGAAACACATCTCCACCGTTCCTTCAACTGGGAAAATGCCGCCCCGGGGGCTTTCGGCTAACTGCGGAAACGGCCTATCCGCTCAATGTGTTCAGCTGAGATTGGAAATCAACCGGAGAAATCGACCCTCCTAAAAGGAGGCCGTATATAAAGACTGCATATCCCTTTTGCCTCCATATACACAAAAAGCGCCCCTCGGGCGCTTCTGAGAGGCTCCCCCTGGGATGTACCCCAGGGGGAGCCTATGAACCTCAAAGGCCGCTGCGAACCGTTCGCAGTCGGGCCGTCGTCGAAGGTCTCGTTACTTAAGCACAGGCCAGAAATCCTTGTTGGCCTCGATCATGTCGTCGAGAATCTCCTTGGCCACCGTCATGGACGGGACCGTCTTGTTGAGCGTGAACGCCTTGAGCGCCTTCTCATGCGAACCCTCGATGCACGCCTCGACCACGAGCTTCTCGGAGTTGAGTTGCTGCATCATGAGGCCCTGCTGGAACAGCGGGATGTTGTCGCGCGAGATGACCTCGGGGCCGTTCTTGCCGATGTAGGCAGGAAGCTCGACCATCGCGTCGTACGGCATGTTCGGGATCGCGCCGCGGTTCTGGCAAATGACCAGGAAGCGAGCGAAGGCGCTACACTTCGAGCGATATTGAGCACCGACGCGGGCGCTAGCGCAGGTGTCGCCCGCGATACTCGGGAGAATCAGCATCGGAATCGGGGGAAGCCGAGGAGGCTGAAGCAGAGGAGGCGAAGGGGGCCGCAAACCTGGAGGCTCCCGCGGTCCACCCGTTTCCGCCATCGCCAGCAGCCGCGTCGGCGTCCAACGTCACCGCGGCGGCAACGGCGGCACGCTGCGCGGCGCGCCGCTTCTTGCGCACGTGCCCGGCCACAACGAGACCCACAACAATCGCCAGCAGCGCGCCCAAAACGCCCAGCGCCACCGCGGTGGTGTTGATGCCCTGCGCCTCCTCGGGCACGGGAACCTCATCCGGAATGCTTGCACGCACACCCGATACCAGCAGGCGGTGCGAGTTCACGCCGTAGGGCGTGCAGGTCATGAGCGTCACGCGGTCCTCGCCGGCGGTCACGCGCAACTTGGAATCGTCGTCGGGCGTAATCACGTCTATGCGGTCGATCTTGTAACCCAGCTCCTCGCCCATCACCTCGATGTAAAACGAGTCGCCAACCTGCAGCTCGTCCAGACGCGTGAACAGGAGCGAGCCCGGCACGCCGCGGTGGCCGGTAAGCACGGCGTGCGTGTTCGCGCCACCCACGGGAAGCGACGTTCCATACAGGTGGCCGGCGCCCGCGGCGAGTACCTCGGTGGAGGTGCCGTGGTACACGGGCAGGTTCACGTCGATCTTAGGAATGCGCACCGAGCACATAAGGCCCGATCCCGCGTTAAGAAGCCCCTGGTAGGTGGTGTCTTGCGAGGCGATGGAATCCTCAGAGCCAGAGGCGGTGGAGGCGCCGGAGGTGCTACCGAACGGGTCCACAACCTCGCCGATGACGTCCTGACCGCCGGCGGCCAGCTGCTCGTTGTAGGCGTGTGCGGCCGCGAGGGCCTCCTCCGCCTGCGGATAGGGCCAGCCATCCACGGTGTTTTGGGCTGCGGTAACTGCGGCCGTTTGCTCAGCCTGGGAAATAGCGCGCAGGACGAGGGGCGTGGCCACGATAACAAAGCCAGCGGCAAAGCACAGAAGGGAAAGCAGGCGCAGGACGAGGGGCGGTTTACGCCGGCTGGGGGAAGCCGGGTTCGAACCGCCGCTCGGCGTGCGCATCGTCGATACGGGCTTGATTGCCTCCATGTGGTTCACCTCCGGGGGTGTGGGTGCGAGGGCGCGGTCAAAGCACCGACCCCGCCGCGGGTCCAAGCGCGACGGGGTGCGGCGAAAGGGAAGATGAGAACGCGACGCGCAGGCGCTGATAGGAGACGACGATCGCCCGCTCGCCGCGTCATCAAGCTAGGGAATTAAGCGCGCATTCGTGCACTCAGGGCGAAGGCGGCGCCAGCAGCCATGAGCAGCACACCCACAGTAACGAAGACCTTGATGCCCAGGTCACCGGTCATAGGCAGCTCGGTGAGATTCTTGGCGTTCTTGATCTGAGCCATAGAAGCGGTTTCGCCCGTACCGAAGGAGACGCGATTGCCGTCGGTATTGGTCGTCTTCTCGTACGCCACGGACGTTACCGTCGTGCCGGCGGTATCAAACGTCGGGGTGATGGTGAACTTGAAATCGGGAAGGCCGATGCTGGTGTAGCCATCAGGAGCCTTAATCTCGTAGACGTGGTACTCGCCAGCAGGGAGACCAGACATGGCGATCTTGCCGTCAGCGCTGGTAGTGAACACGCCCTCGTCCGCATCGGCAGCGGGCTTGGCAGTAGTGAGATTCTTCCAGGCCTTGGTCGCAGCGTCCTGCGTCATGAAGGTCTCAGCATTGCTGTCCACGCGGGCAATGGCGAATTGAGCACCAGAGAGCGCGGTGTCACCGGCCATGTTGGTCTTATAGATGCTGAAGTCATAGGTGTACACGCGAACGGTGGGGCCAGGAACCTGGTGCTTTTCGCCGCTCGGGGTACGAGAGTACGCAAGCTCAACGGTGTTGGGGTTACCAACGCCAGCAATAACGGCATCGGAGTCGACAACAGCGGTCAAGGTAACGGTAACCGTAGCGCCAGAGGCAATGTTGTCGTTCGTGTTAACGTAGTGAGCAAGGTCAACCGTGGTGACAGTAGCGTCAGCCTTATTGCAGTTGTCCAAGGGATCGATCTGATTCTGGTCCTGCTTCAGGACGTAGCCGTTGTTATCGGCGTCAGCATCCTCATTAAGCTCGGTGTCGCCAACCTTAACCTTGGTAACCGTAACGTCCTTCAGGCCGTGAGCAGCGGTATCGATAAGCTGCAGCACGCGGGAGCCGTCGACGTAGCCGGTGTAGTCCGGAATCGTGGTGGTAAGGGTATAGGTGATCGTGTCGCCGATACGAGCGTTCATCTTGGTCTTGGAATCGGCCTCAGCCTTGTTGACCTTGGTGATCTCCTTGTTGATGGAAGGTTCGTTGGCCTTAAGGGTCACGGTGCCCAGGTTCGCAGTAGCGCCAGCGTAGTCAGGAGCATCCTGATCAGTCGGGTTAACGAGCTTGGTAGCAAGCAGCATCGGGATGGACTGAGACTCAATAGCATTTGCGTTAACGGTGCCCTTCGGAACGGCGGTCGTGTCCATCAGGAACCAGAAACCCTGCTTGCACTCATTCGCGCCGGTCGTCGCATTACCGCTCTTGAAATCCGTCTTGTGATTGTCAGCCACGGAGGAAGTCAGGGTCTTTGCGGAAAGCTTAGTCGCGAATTCACGGAGAGCAGTGGAACTGTTCTTCCACAGCGTCTCAGTGTTTTCGACAGTAGCATTCCCACCAGTCTTAAACACCTTGTCGATAAGGTAGCCCATGGGGTTTGCCTCGGTACCAGTCACGCTACCGTTGTAGTTAGCGTCAGTTTCGTACTCGGCCTTAACGTTTTTGCCGTCCACGGTCATCTCACTCATGACTTCGACAATAACGTTAACGAATTCGTCAGTGGTATCGATCTCGAAGTTGATAGAGGCATTCTCACCCGTACCGGTAACGGTAACGTTCTTCAGGGTGGCGAGCCTCCAGCCCTCGAACGTATGGTCATACGTAGCGGAATCGTTGTTGATGATAGTGATGGTGCCGTCCGTCGGCTGTGCAGGATCCGCAGCCTTGGCCACGGGCGCGCCGCCCAACAGGCCGGTTACGGCGATCGCTACGGCAGCAGCACCGGCGATCAGCTTTTGTACGAATCGGTTCATGATTCCCCTTTCAGAAATGAGCCCGACATTCATAAACATCTATCTACCAGCGCCATCGGACGGGTCGTCCTGGCGGCGCTTTGTAGCGAACCAATACGCTCCCGCAGCGATGCCGCTCAGAAGCATGAGACCGGCGCCCACGAGGAGCATGGAGTTCTCGGTCCATCCCGTGCCGGTGAGCGGGAGGTCCGTGAGGACTTTCACGTTGGTGAAGGTGGAGGCGGGAATGGCGTCGGGCGCGACGTCCTCGCCGATGGTGTTACTCACGGTATTGCCCATGTCGTCCTTCACCTGCGTGACCGTGGTGGAGGTGGTGAGGCCGGTGTACTTACCATCGACCATGACGGCCGTCACCGTGACGGCAACCTGGTACTCGGCCTTGGAGTAGCGGAGCTTATTGACGGCACCGGTGGCGGGCGCGACCTCCTTCAGCGTGTAGGTGTAGGTCTTCTCCCCCGTCGGGTTTGAAGCATCGACCGTGGCGAGGTGATCTTTGGAGAACGTGATCTCCCCAAATTTCGCCACGATGTCGTTGACCTTGGTGGAGCCTGCGGGAGCGGCGGAAATAGTCTTCGGATCGGGCATGGGTGCGCTATCCCTATTTGCCCCCGTAGCCTCAATGCTGAACTCGAACGGCACATAGTTGACTTTGTCGACCTTCGGCCAATCCATGTTTCGAACCGATTTGGTCACCGGGATCTCCACGGACGTGGTGGTGAGAGTATCGGAGATGTACGCGTTGCCGCTCTTGTCGATAGACGGCTTTTTGTCCTTGTCCCACGTGACGGAACCGTCCGTGTTCACCGTGAACCGAAAATCCGTCGGGTTCTTCTCGTAGCCAAACGGAGCCTGGGTCTCAGCAAGCGTGTACGTGCCCGGCAGCAAGCCCTCAAGCTTGAACTTGCCATCCGTGGCGTCGGTATTGGCCCACGTGGTGTCGCTCAACTTCGACCGGTCGCTCACGGTCCAGGACTTCACTTCGGTCGAGCCATCGGCACCCAGTTTCGCAAGCTTCCACTCGGAACCAGGCAACGGATCGTGCTTCTCATCTCCGTCCTCAACCTTGGTCCAAGACACTGTACCAGTGGTCTTGGTGTTGGCGATGGCTCTCTTCGGACTGGAAATCTCGTTGCCGTTGGTGTCCACGTTGCCCACAAGGTTGAGCTCATCGCCCGTGTGGAACATCTTCGAGGTATAGATCGTATTGGAAAGCTCGTAGCCCTCCGGCGCCTTAGTCTCACGAATGTAGTACGTGAAGTAGTCCTTGTCATCAGGGTTGCCAATATTGGCCTTCTGGTTCAGGTAGTTGAACTGAATGGTACCAACGGTAGGATCGGAGTCATTCGTGCCGTTATCCACAATGGAGACGATACGGTTCTCATTGTTCTGCGCATCGTTCTCGGTCGCGTAGATGGCCCACTCGGAACCCGCGAGCGGTTTGGCGTCCGCAGCGTCGACCTTGCTCCACGCAATGGCAGAGCCGTCCGGTGTATACGAACCAGACCACGGGAAGTTGTGACGCTCCTGGTCCATGTCGATGACGGAAGCCGAGTTACCCTCACCAAATGCTGCGGCAACCTTCGGACTGTTCATTGAGAAATCGACGCCCACATAAACGCGGCCGTTGGTAGTAACATGGTCGTCGAAACTTCCGTTGGGAACGAGAATCGATCCGATCATAGCCGCCGCAGGATCGTCGTCAGTCCACTTGGCACCGGTAGTTGCGCCACCGTATCCCCAGTCCGCGCGGTCCTCTCCCGCGATGCCGCCCCGAATGGTAAGGCTTTGCGTATCGACAAAGTTCCACATGATGGACTGGGAAGCCAGCGAGTATTTCGCGTCAAGGTCTTTCTTGGCGTACTGACTCTCGTAACCGCGAGATATTTCTGTATCTCCCCACCAGAAGCGCCAGCCGTTGTGGAACTCGACAGGATTAGTACCTGTAACGTTCACGACAATGGATGCGCCTTCGGGGATATTGGTGAACTTAAAGTCGACGCCGCGGTAGTAGACGCCATTCTTCCAGTTGGAGAGCTCGGAACCGGCGATGGTGAAGACCTGTTGCATAGAAGTTCCATCGCCGGTAAAGGTGATGAGTCGCTCGGTGTTGCGAATCTTATTGCTCGGGATTCCGGTATCGAGCGCACCGGAAACAGACTTGCCGCTACCATCGTCGCTACCATCGAATTTGAGTGTATAGCTTGTTCCGTCGTTATTGTACTTGTTGATGACGTAGTTGCTATTAGGCTCTGCAAAGCCGTTGACATCCACCTCGCCGGTATCTTCAAACGAGTCGAGCTGTTTCGATAGCTTCGAGAGGTATCCATTTGTACCGTTATAGCTCGAATAATCGTTACCGTTGACATTAGTCAAATCAACAGCTTTATTGAACAGGGTGCTTTCCAGAGCAGACAAGCCCTCGTACCAATTACCCTGCATTGTCACCACAGACTGGCGTTTATAGTCGCTATCGCGCCAGTATGTGATGGGGCCTGCGATTTGCGCGGTGTAGGCAAAGCCGGAAGGAGTCGCGCCCTCAAAAGGTCTCTGCTGTCCGACCCAAGCGCCTTTGTTCCAAGCGCCAACGGTAGTCGCCCCCGGCAAGTTGCCGTTGTAACCAACGCTCATTTTGGTGATCGCACTGTCGATTCCGGCGACCGCAAGCACGGTGCTGCCGTAGACAGGACGGAACTGGGAACCAAAACCAACGGTGCCAAAGCGGAAACCAGCGCCGCCACTATTATTATAGGGCCAGCTCTCTTTGAGTGGATTCATGGCAAGCTTGCCACGGACCACGGTAAGGCCCTCCGCCTCAGCGGCATATGAGCCGGTGGGGGCGTTGTCCGCATCAAGATCGATAGTGCCGTCGCTCGGCTTATCGCTCGGCTTGCCACCGATGTACATGTCGCGGCCGACGTAGGTGGCCACGCCGGGATCAGGGGTTGAGACATTGATATTCGTACCGATACCGATAGACGTGGGAACGTAAATTCCCGGCTTCACGGTGGCCGTCGCTCCCGCTGAAGCCGCATTCGCACTCTGAGCCTGCTCAACACTATTTGAAGAGCCAGACTCGCCGCCATCGGTCTCGTCGCTATTCTGGTTTTCGGCATCCTCGCTGGTGTTACCTACAGCAGCGGACTCACTTGAGGAACCCCCCCCCATTACAGTTTCCTCGGCAGAAACTGTCTGGGCGTCGTTGGCGATGGCCTGCGAGATCGGGGGCATAACGAGCGACAGCACCAGGCTCAAAACGGAAGCTCCGCACAAAACACCTGCTAGTACACGATGTGCCGCTTTATTGTTCTGCTTAGATTTATCCGAATTTGCCGCCATCGATGCCTCCCCCCAAGAGACTGCGATCTTGCTCTTTCACAAATTAACCTTGGGCGCACAACCTATAATTGCTCGCGCTCAATATGCATATTATTACTCATTGTTTAAACAACGAAAAGCCCATTTCAATCAATTTCTTTTCTCAGAGTCTTATTTCTTGACATTTGTTCAACTTATGCAGTGTTATTCGATTTTTCAGTTTTAGAAAACCACAGGTAGAATTGTTGGAAAATAGAGGTAAATAACACTCTGTTGTTATTTGCACAACATTTTGTTTTAACCCACTCAATCTGTGAACGGTCGATATTTGGCTGTGAGTGGTCGTTTGTTCACCGCATCGATTCGCCACGGGACAAAAAAGCGTCCCGGCAATCGGTTGCCGGGACGCCTGATCGAACCACCACAAAGGTGCCTGTCCCCTTTGCGGTGATTCTCCCCCAGCGCTACAGCAGATGCTCCTCGATAAAGATCGCGATGCCGTCTTTGTCGTTGCTGGCGGTTACAAAATCGGCGGCGGCACGGGTGGCATCGCTGCCATTTGCCATGGCCACGCCCACGCCGGCGTCAGCCACCATGCAGGTATCGTTATCGGCATCGCCAAACACGCAGATGTCCTGGAGCTCCATGTCGTTGAGCTCCGCTACGCGCACAAGGCCGCGCGTCTTGGACACGCGCGGGTCCATGAACTCGTAGAGCCGCTGCGTAGTTTGCAGAGCCGCCGCCTTAACGGTGTTATCGGCAAACGTCGACGCCCGCTCAATCACCCGCGGCATTACCTCGGGCGCCATGGTAAACATCACCTTGGGCTGCGGCTCGCGCAAAAACTCGGCAAAATCGACCACCTGGTAGGGCACGCCATCGACGCGCGACAGGTGCTCGACGCACGCGTTGCTCTCGGGCACGTAGAACACGCCGTCTCGGGGGCAGACGGGCGTTGCCGGAAGGTCCGCCATGTGCTTGCAGATGCGCGCGATGGTCTCGCCCGGCAGCGGATAGCTCAGCTCGTTGATGTCGTGCGCGCGATCGATGACCTCGGCTCCGCCACAGCCCACCATCACGTCCACCAGACCGTCGATGCCCCAGAGCTCATACATGGCCTCGGTCGCGTGGGCGTCGCGCCCGGTGCACAGGCCAAAGAGCACGCCGCGCTCGCGCAGGGCGCGGATCGCCGCCACAGTGCGCGGGGACACCGTGTGCTCGCTCGTGAGCAGCGTGCCGTCGATATCGCAGAACACGGCTTTAATGTGGCTGAAGGTGGTGTCCATGGGGGCCTTTCTGGGTTGTGCGGCGGTGTGGGGTGTATTCGTGAACGGCGTACATGGTATACCAAGGCGCGGGCCGTTGGTACCCGACCGCCACAAAAGTGCCTGGCCCCTTTGTGGCGGCTTGTGGTGCTCGGTCCTCGGCGCAATCCATCACAACATTCGGCGTTTTTCGGCAAAATCGCGATTTTCATCGAATGTTGTAACGGTTTTTACCGCTCTGCAGCACGATCCAGATGCCCGCGTCCAAACAGCAGCAGCGCCGCGGGAACTGCCGTTACGACCAAGCCCGCACCAACGAGCGTCTGTTGCACGCCAAATGTTGCGGCCAGCCAGGGGGCAATCGCCAGTGGGGCCACGCCGGCGAACATGTTGCCAAAGCCCATGACCGAGTTGACGCGGCCGAGCTGCTCGATCGGGGCCGTCGTTTGCACGATGGTGTTGTGGAGCGGGTTGACAACGCCCCAGGCCACGCCCAGGGCGATCTGGCCGACGAGCGCCACGCCCACGTACGGCGTGCCCACGTAGAGAAGGCTTCCCAGACCCACGGACATAAGCGCCACGAGCAGCGTTTTAAGACTGACGAGGCGCGGCGGCATGCGGAGCGCGACCACGGCGCCCAGCACTGCGCCCACGCCGCAGGCCGACGAGAGCCAGCCCATCCACTCGACGCCAACGTGCAGGACATCGCGATAGAAGAACGATTCCAGCGGATCGAAGGCACCATAGCCAAAGTTCGAAAGGAAGATGATGCAGAAAAGCAGGGCGAGGACGCTGTTGGTAAAGACCGTCTTGATGCTGGTCGCGAAGGTGGCGTGGGCGGACGTGCTGGGGTCGGGGCTTTGGCTTGTGCGCTCCCCCTCCCCTGTCGAATCGGCGTTCTCCCGTCCAGCGACGCGACCTGTTTGCGGCTTAAAGCCCCAGCCGACGATGAACGCCAGCACGGTAAAGAGCATCATGAGCACGAACACCGCGCGCGACGATGAAGCCGCCGCGGCAAAGCCGCCCAGCGTGGGTCCGACGATAATGCTCACGTTGGAAAACATGGTGATGGCGGAGTTGATGTCTTTGAGCTCGACAGGGTCGTCGGTGAGGTAGGCCGGATAGGACGTGGCGATGGGCTGGGCGAACCCCATTACAAAACCCAGGAGCGCCGCGCCGACAAGGACTGTTCCGGTCGCGCTGCCAAAGGCGATGATTGCCGCGCCCGTTGCCAGCGTGCCGACGATGCTCAACAGAAAATGGTGGCGCGGGCCCCAGGCGTCGAGCGCCGCGCCACCCGCAAAGGATCCCAAGATCACGAAGACGTTCATAAACAGAACGGCCAGCGACGTCGCGACGACCGAAGCGCCGTCCGCATAGGTAAGCGTTCCGATGACGCCGATAAAGTAACTGGTTTGGAAGCCGGTGTAGATCAGAAACCGCATTGCCACCAGGCGCTTTGCTTGCGTAGACAGCGATGGTTGGGATTTTGAGATTAGAGATAGGGACATGGGCGCTCCTTGTTGCATACGAATACGGGCCGCGGGCATTGGCCGCCGACCATCGACTCAATCTTTCCGTATGCAACGCTAAGGACGCATCGGGCCCCTTCTCTCCGTTTTTGCCAGCACGAACTACTTGGTAGATTTTAAGGCATGTCCCAAAAATCTACCCAAAAATCTACCAAAGCAAAAACCACCACAAAGGTGCCTGTGCCCCTTTGCGGTGGTGTTAACGTTTGCCCAGATAAAACCTACCAAAATAAACCTGTCCCTTTTTGGCAGGTTTTAGGCGAGATGATCTTGGATCAGATCGCAGATGGCTCGGGCGTCGTTGATGTTGATGGCTCGGGTCGCAAAGCCGGCGTCGAAGGCCTGGCGCGCCAGGGCCTCGTTGCAGGCAAGGGCCAGCGTGCGGCCGTCGACCAGATCGAGCGAGCTTTTGCCGCGCAGGCGATCCACGCCAGAGCGTGCGACCACGATATTGTCGAAGCCCTCGGTCTTATAGCCCTCGATAATCACCACGTCGACGTCGTTGTAGCGCGACAGCAGCTCGCGCGCGGGCATCTCGTCCTCCTCGCGCGTGTCGGCGTACTCCGCCCAGCGCGTGGCGCAAATGAGACCCACGTGTTTGGATCCCGCCTGGTGATGGCGCCAGGTATCCTTGGCGGGTACATCGATATCGAAGCCGTGATGCCCATGGTGTTTGAGCGAACCCACGCGCAGGCCACGGCGGGTAAGCTCGGCGATGACCTTCTCGACCAGTGTGGTTTTGCCCGAGTTCTGATAGCCGATAAACGCGATCGCTGGGGCGGCTGGGGTGGGGGCTGCGGGCGCGGCACCATCGGCAGCGGTTGCCTCGGCAGCGGCAGCTTGACGCTCCGCGCGATCCCATACGCCCGAGCGGCCACCTTCCTTGTGCAGCAAACGCACGTCGACGATCTCCATGCCGCGGTCGACCGCCTTGCACATGTCGTAGATGGTCAAGCACGCGGCACTCGCGCCGGTCAGCGCCTCCATCTCGATGCCCGTCTTGCCCGTCACGCCCGCCGTGACCAGCACATGAAAACCGACCTGTCCGTCGTGACGCGCCGGCGCCCAGCCCTCGGGCGTCTCGTCGGCCGGCGTTCCTGCCGGAGCGATTGGCTCGATATCGCACTTGCTCTTGGTGATGAGCAGCGGATGGCACATGGGGATGATGTCACTCGTACGCTTGATGGCCATAATGCCCGCCACGCGCGCGCAAGCAAGCACGTCGCCCTTCTTGGCGCGGTCCTGCAGCACCATGGCCTGCGTTTCGGGATGCATGAGGATCGTGCCCTCGGCGATGGCGATGCGGTGCGTCTCGGCCTTGTCGGATACATCGACCATGCGCACCTCGCCCTTGGCGTCCACGTGCGTCAGCTCGTCGCGGCGGGCGTCGCGGGTGGAGTCGGTGTCGTTGTCGCTCACGGACGGCTGCACGGCCGCGGACGCGGCGTCTTTGTTGGCAGACGTGGCTTTGTGGGCAGACATCGCGGCCCTGCGAGCGGCCTTGGTGGCATCGGCGTACCTGCTCTTGGCCATATGATCATCCTCCGATTTGGGACATAAATCGTTGCGTGCCCTCAATTATCGCGTGTTCCTGCGGTTTGTGGGCCACGGCATCGCGCCAAATCGAAAGTACCTGCATATCATCACCACGGCGCAGTGCCTCGCGAACCGAATACTCGGCATCGCTGAACAGGCAGGGGCGTACGCTGCCGTCCGCCGTCAGGCGCAGACGGTTGCAGCTCGCGCAAAAATGGTTGGACATGGCGCTAATAAAGCCGACCGTACCCGCCGCCCCTGGAAAACGCCAGTAGCGCGCAGGACCGGCACCAGCAGGAGCGTCGTTGATGTCGAGCGGCTCAAGCTCACCCAGACCAGCCGCAGTGGCGCCGGCATTGATGCGCGCCCGCAGCTCGTCGCTCGGCACGGTGTCGCTCGCGTCCCACAGCTCGGGATTGAGCGTGGGTGCGTGCGGGTCCACAGCGCAATGCGAGCTCGTGTGCTCGTCGCCAATGGGCATGTATTCGATAAAGCGCAGGTGAATGGGACGGCCGACCGTGAGTCGCGCAAGGGCCGCCACATCCTGGTTGAGCCGGCGGACCACCACACAGTTGACCTTAACCGGCTCGAACCCCCAAGCAAGCGCCGCATCGATGCCCGCCATGGTTTGCTCGAGCCGACCCAGGCGCGTGATCTTTCCAAAGAGCGTGGGGTCGAGCGTGTCGAGCGAAATGTTGACGCGGTCGAGCCCCGCATCTTTGAGCTGCGGCGCCAACTTGGGCAGCAGGGCACCGTTGGTGGTGAGCGAGATGTCCTCGATCTGCGGGATCGCACGGATGTCGCGAATGAGCGGGATAATGCGGCGGCTGACCAGCGGCTCGCCACCCGTCAGGCGCACGCGGCGAATGCCCTCCCCCGCCACCAGACGCACAAAGCGGGCGATTTCCTCGGCACTGAGCAGCTCCTCGTGCGCGCGCGGCGCCACGCCGTCGGCAGGCATGCAGTAGATGCAGCGGAAATTGCACTTGTCGGTCACGGCAATGCGCAGGTAGTTGATATCGCGGCCAAAACCGTCATGTTGCACGCGCTCGTCCACGCAACCCTCCCCTCACGCAGCGATTTATTCTTCGGGAAACATAATACCCCACGGGAGAATCATGCCGACACCCGTACGACAGGACAGGTCACTTCGAGCAAAACGGACTTTCCAAGCCCATCCTCGGCACAAACCATCACAACATTCGATGCTTTTCCCGATTTTGGCAAAAAACGTCGAATGTTGTGATGGTTTGCCTGCCCACGGCACCCCGTAGAAGGACCAAAGCGCCCCTAAAGACCGCCGTCCCAGTGCCGAATCACAAATTCTCGCAGGTCGTTCTGACGTTTCTGGAACGCTTCGCTTCGGTCGCACGTGAGGCCCATAGCGAGCGCGATGGCGTTCATCGCCCGGTGCAATTGCAGCTGGTGGGCAAACTGAGTCCCGGTGAGGACGATCATCCTAAAGCCCAGCGCGCTCAGCACGGTCATACGCTCCGCATCCGACGCGCTGCGCTGTTTATCAAGATGGTCCGAACCGTTGTATTCAATCCCCGTACCGCTCGCAGGCGCATATACGTCGATCTCGAAATACCCGGCCTTTGCGAGATACTTGAACTCGTTGGGAACATCGACCCGATGGTTGAGCTCGATCTTGGCGTATCCCAGCCCGCCCTGGGAACGTTTTGCTACGACCATGATTGCGGTGGCCGTCTCCATGGGCGACCGCGCGCCATCGTGCACGCGCTTGAGCACGGCGGCCGCGCGTATAGCCCCCTGACGAGATCGGTTCTCATTGCAATAGGCAATCAAGTCGGCAACGGTATACCTCTGCCCCATCTCGACATAATCGTCCGTCGACAGATGATTCAAATGGTATCGGGCACAGATTTCGTAGCCATATTCCAGCTGCTCGGGTTCGCTCATCCACGAACCCGCTTGGACAAAACACATGACCTCATCAACCACCAGAAGGCCCTCTGCCACCTCGATAAGATGGCTTGGAGGTACCGGCGCCCCAAACACGTGGCACCTAAATCCAGCCGGCGTCGAGCGCTCAAAATCGAAGTTGACGAGCGTGTCGATATGATCGAGCTCTTCTCGTGGAATACCGAGCGAAACCAGATAGTCGGTAACGATCCCAACTGCCGTCGAAGCCCTCAGCCCCTTGGCATCGAGTCCCAATTTGAGCAGGCCCGTGGTCGACTCCGCCTCGTCGGCAATCGAGTCCTCATCGTATAGGCTGCTTGCTCGCGAAAGCGGCTCGGACGGGCGCGCCACGTTGTGGTACAGCCAGGCAGTCTTATGGGACAGGACGATCGGCAGGTCCATGAGCCCTCCAATGGAGTCGGATAACCAACCTTATTCCCCGGCCCACGGGTCCGCACACCTTCGCGCGCAAGAAAGCGATTCCACCCGGTCGAGTGGCAGAAAAACCATCACAACATTCGATGCTTTTCCCGATTTTGGCAAAAAGTGTCGAATGTTGTGATGGTTTGAGGCGGGGTGAGGGCACGGAAGGGTCAAAGCATCGTGCTCGGAGCGTGACCTTTTTCGCCCCACTGCCAACACAAACCTTGACTCTACAATCGTTATAGGGTTTTCACTACACTGGTAGCTAAACGAACCGAGCCAGAAAGTGCCCCGCCCATGGAACACGACCTCACACACGGCAATGTCCTCAAGACCA
>CAUFRY010000048.1 GCA_959028445.1 uncultured Collinsella sp.
TTTTAGCGTGTAAGAGAAGGAAGATCGGCAAAGTGCAACCCCAAACGCAATGACAACTTAATGAGGTAACTGCCACATGTGAGGCACCCAGGGCATTGCTGTCTCGATTTTGAGCACAATGCCTTCCGCCTTGCATGGGCCGTTCCATCCCGCCCCTGCAGCAACTGCCTCACGGGCTCATTGAAAACCGCATAGCACCCCAACGTCAGCACATCACCCACGGCAAGCACATCACTCACGACAACCAACACATCAACAAACAGCACGAACATCAACCGATTGGAGAAGCTATGACAAACCACCACGCTGAAGACGGCGATAAGAAAAGCATTCTGGATGCCCGCATTGAGCGAGCATATGCAAACGAATATGACGCCGCCTTTGCCGCCGCGACCATCAAGAACTACGCGTCGCTACCGCTCGCGACGATCTTGGCCGACCACCCTCAACTGCTGAAGCGCTGCACAAAGATCATGGGCGACCCCGACATTCGCAAGCTGACAGACCCCTATGCCCCAAAACGCGACAACGATTCGTACGTTCTTACCGTAGGCTGCCTAGCCCATATGCTTACGGCGCTCGACACGAAACTCAAGCTCGAATGGGAACCCGACGAGCGTCATGAACTCGAAAGCAAGCGGAACACCCTGCGCACCGCACTGTTCCTTCCGTTGGACGGCCTCAAGCGCTGCAACGTCGAGCTCAATACACAGGCGCGGCAAAAGCCCGGGACCACGGGGCAGAAAACTCCAAGACCCCATGCGGTCATCGTCGACCGCAACCGATACAACCGCATGACCGCGCACTTTTCTGCCGAGGGAGTAGCCATAAGGACGCTGATCGACCTGCTGTGCCTCCTGAGCATCAACGAGCTATTTGAGGGCTATCTCGCCCTTGTTCCCGCGACGGCACCCAAGTCGGTAGCAAAGATCATCGAAACCTGCAGACGCCAGTTTGAGCGCCATCGCAATGGCAGCGAGATGAACGCCAGCATCGCGCAGTACTACGCGGCTCATTACAAAAATGACGGATGCGCCCCTGTCGAGCATCAGCTGCGGCTCGCCTACACCACGCCCGTCGCAACGCTCCATCGCTTTGGAACCCTTGGCGCTTGCGAGCCGCACGAACAGGCAGCCTGCCCCACAACCGAGCTCGATCTCAGGCTCGGACGAACCCTGTAGCCCGCCAGCCCCTCCGCGGGCAACAATCCTATTCCACAACACAACCAACAGAAAGGAGTCCTCATGGACACCAATCATTCCCCCATCATCAGCCCCCTCACCATGCGTGAATCCGCCCGAGGTATCACGCTCACCAGCATTTACGATGAGATGCTCGCCCGTCGCGAGCTCTCCGTCATGGGAAACATCGAAACCCCGATGGCCCACGACCTATGCCAGCAGATCCGCCTGCTCGATGCCACCGACCCCAGCCGCCCCATCACCATATTTGTCGCCAGCGTCGGCGGAAGCGTGCGATCGGGTCTTGCGATCTATGACGCCATGCGCCTCGCATCGTGCCCCATCCGCACCGTCTGCCTGGAATTCGCCGCGTCCATGGGCGCCGTGATCTTTATGGGCGGCGACGATCGCCGTATGGCGCCCCATGCAGAGCTCATGATTCACGACCCGCTGATCCCCCAGGGGGCAGGCGGCTCGGCACTTGCGCTGCAGGAAACCAGCCGGCGTCTCATGCAGACCCGCAAGACCCTCACGCAAATCCTCTCGGACCGCAGCGGCCTCACGCCCAAGCGCATCCAGTCCCTCACTGCAAAAGACACCTACCTTTCGGCCGAGCGCGCCGTCGAGCTCGGCTTTGCCCACGAAATCCTCTCGACCACCAAGGAGGTCGCCCATGTCTAACCTCGCCAGCCGTCTCGCCGCATCTGAGTCCGCATCGTCCACCATCCTCGCCAAGGATCGAACGCTTTCCTGCGACACCCGCCAAACGGGACTCAACAACAATGCACTTGTGATCGGCCCCTCGGGAGCCGGCAAGACCCGAAACGTCCTCAAGCCCAACCTGCTGCAAATGAACGCAAGCTACATCGTGCTCGACACCAAAGGCACGCTCTGTCGCGAAGTGGGACCCGTGCTGGCAGCCCACGGTTACCGCGTGCAATGTCTCAACTTCGCCGACCTCAACACCGTCCCGGCCCTTGCGCCCGGCATCGAGCGCTGCGGCTACAACCCCCTGAGGCACATTCGCCGCAAGGCGGACGGCAGGCCCAACCAGCAGGACATCCTCTCGGTGGCAAAGGCCATCTGCCCCATCGAGGACAACAACCAGCCTTTTTGGGATCATGCGGCGGCAAACCTGCTGTCGTGTCTTATCGCCTACGTCACCGAACAGCTACCCGCCGACGAGCAGACGATCAGCTCGGTCATTAAGCTGATCGAGCACCTGCAGGACGGTGCCACAGGTCGATTGTTTGACGACCTGATCACGACCGACCCCCAAAGCTATGCCCTCTCGCTATGGCGGCGCTACGCCATTACGCAAAATGCCGAGCGCATGCACGCGAGCATCGTCGGCATCCTTGCCGAAAAGGTCATGTGTCTGGGATTCGACGGTGCGGCACAGCTCTATCGTGAGTGCCATCAGGTGGACTTCGCTTCCATGGGACACGCCCCCTGCGCCCTGTTTGTAACCGTGAGCGATATTGACCGCAATCTCGATCCGCTGACCGGCCTCTTTATTTCGCAGGCGTTTATGGGCCTCATTCGTGAGGCCGATAGGCAGCCCGACGGCAGCCTGCCCGTGCCCGTGCGCTTTATGCTCGATGACTTCGCAAATCTGCAGATCCCCCAGATCGACAACGTGCTCTCGATTATCCGAAGCCGCAACATCTGGGCAACGCTGCTGCTGCAGTCGACCAACCAGCTCGATGCGCTCTATGGCGAGGCACGCGCACGCTCCATCATGGGCAACTGCGACACGCATCTGGTGCTGGCGTTCCAGGATCCCGAGAGTGCCCGGGTGTTTTCCGACCGCGCCGACGCGCTGCCCAGCACGCTCATGGCGACGCCGATCGATCGCTCGTGGCTCTTTGTGCGCGGCCACACTCCCGAACAGGTCGAGCGCTTTAGGCTCGAAGACCATCCGCTCTACGGGGAGCTGCCCGAGGCGCAGCGAGGCCATGCGGAGGCCGAGCTCTAGACGCAGGGCCCTCGCAGCACGCGACGCGCTGGCGAAGATCCTTAAAGGCCGTGCGCCCCGGGACCACGGCAAAGCAAAGGGGCCCGCATCCGATGGGATACGGGCCCCTGGCTATAAGGCGCGATGCGTTGACAGCAGCGACTACTTGCGGTGCGCGCGATAGAACTCGATGAGCGCCTGGGTCGAAGCGTCCTGCTCGGCCTTGGCGGCGTCATCGTGGAAGGCCGGGGTGATCTGTTTGGCAAGCTGCTTGCCCAGCTCGACGCCCCACTGGTCGTAGGAGTCGATGCCCCAGACCGTGCCCTCGACAAACGTGATGTGCTCGTACAGGGCGATGAGCTCGCCGAGTGCGAACGGGGTTAGCGTGTCGCCAAAGATCGAGGTCGTCGGACGGTTGCCCTCAAAGCAGCGGGCCGGGACGATCTGCTCGGGCGTGCCCTCGGCACGAACCTCGTCGGCCGTCTTACCAAAGGCGAGCGCCTTGGTCTGGGCCAGGAAGTTGCCCAGGAACAGCTCGTGGACATCCTGACCGCTGTCGGTTGCGGGGTTGGCGGTATTGGCGAAGGCGATGAAATCGGCCGGAACCACCACGGTGCCCTGGTGCAGCAGCTGGTAGAAGGCATGCTGGCCGTTGGTGCCGGGCTCGCCCCAGAAGATCTCACCGGTGTCGGAGGTCACGGCGCTGCCGTCCCAGCGGACATGCTTGCCGTTGGACTCCATGGTGAGCTGCTGCAGGTAGGCCGGGAAACGATGCAGGTACTGGCAGTACGGCAGCACGGCGTGGCTCTTGGAGCCGAAGAAGTTGACGTACCAGACGTTGAGCAGGCCCATCAGCGCGACGGCATTGTTCTCGAGCGGCGTGTTGCAGAAGTACTCGTCGATGGCGTGGAAGCCCTCGAGGAACTGCTGGAAGCGCTCGGGACCGAGCACGACGATCAGCGACAGGCCCACGGCGGAGTCGACAGAATAGCGGCCGCCGACCCAGTTCCAGAAGCCGAAGGCGTTGGCGGGGTCGATACCGAAGGCCTCAACCTTCTCGAGTGCGGTGGAAACGGCGACGAAGTGCTTTGCCACGGCCTCGGCGTTCTGCTCATCGGAGCCGTCGATGGCGCCCTGAGCCTTGAGCTGCTCGAGCATCCAAGTCTTGACCTCGCGGGCGTTGGTGAGGGTCTCGAGCGTGGTGAAGGTCTTGGAGACGATGATCACGAGCGTGGTCTCGGGATCCAAACCCTTGAGCTTCTCTGCCTGGTCGTTGGGGTCGATATTGGAGATATAGCGGCAGTCGATACCGGCGTCGGCATAGGGACGCAGGGCCTCGTAGGCCATGACCGGGCCCAGATCGGAGCCGCCGATGCCGATGGACACCAGATGCTCGATCCTCTTGCCGGTAACACCCTTCCACTCACCGGAGCGCACGCGCTCGGCGAAGGCATACATGCGGTCGAGAACCTCGTGCACGTCGGCGACGACGTCCTGGCCGTCGACGATGAGCTGGCCCTTCTCGCTTGCCGGGCGGCGCAGCGCGGTGTGCAGGACGGCGCGGTCCTCGGTGGTGTTGATGTGCTCGCCGGAGAACATGGCGTCGCGGCGCTCCTCGAGCTTTACCTCGCGGGCAAGATCGCACAGCAGCTTGACGGTCTCATCGGTCACCAGGTTCTTGGACAGGTCGAAATGCAGGTCACCGGCGTCAAAGCTCAGCTTGTTCACGCGCTCGGCATCGGCGGCGAACCAGGCCTTGAGGTCGATACCCTCGGCCTCGAGCTTCTCCTGATGAGCCTCGAGCGCCTTCCAAGCGGCAGTCGACGTAGCATCGATAGGTGCGGCAACAGTTGCCATAGAGTCCTCCTCAGCATACGGGCGCACGCCTCCATGCGCCCGGACATTCAGATGCCACTATTCTAGCGCAGGTCAAGACCATAATCAGCGAGCGTTGCCAATCCGCCCCTAAGCGGCAACCGACCAAAAAGGGACAGGCTTATTTTGGCAGGTCAAACGCTTTACCAACCAAAAATAACCCGTCCTTTTATGGCAAATATTAGGCCGCGGCGCACACGCTGCCGAGCAACTCGCGCAGAGGAGACCCAATGCCCTCAAGCAGTTCGGGCGCGATAATGGCAAAAACGGGAACCTCGCCGGCTCCCGCGACGGCAGGCACCTTGCCCTCCGAGACAATACATCCATAAGGGACAAAACCGTCTTCGCCGGCATCGAGCGCCGCCATGCGACGCGTGAGTTCGCGCGCAAAGCCGGCGGTATCGGCATCGCCGATCGCCAGGACAAAGTCCACGCCTTCGTCGGTCGCCAGGGCCACGGCTTCGTCGATCAGCTCGTCTCCCCCGTCGCCCTCGACCGAGCCGCAGCGAAAAAGCACGCGTTCGAGCAGAGCTCGATCAAGCGAGCCGAGCGCCGCCGAGACGAGCTCATCGTGCGTATGTTTGTCACCGCCCAACACGACCAGCGCCTTGGTGCCACCGTAGTGAGCGACCAATCGTCCGCACCAGCGAGCCACGTCTCCATCCGCAACAAGGCGCGTCGGCATACCAAACCCATAATTGACCATCTTTCCCACAACCCTTCCGTGCGTATAGGCGGTATCGATCGTTAGGCTCATGCTACGAAGCGAGCTTTTCCGAGCTGTTTCGCGCTCTTTAGGGCTGCGTTAAAAACCCGATGCAGCTGCACGACTATACCTGCCAAAAAGGGACAGGTTTTGACGATGTCCGGATGAGCGGGTATTATCGAACATGTATTCGATAAGAACATGTGTTTGATGAAAGGGCACGGATGGCGCACGAGCAGCACACCTATATCTGCATCGACCTCAAGACGTTTTATGCCAGCGTCGAGTGCGTGGACCGCGGGCTCGATCCACTCACCACCAACCTGGTCGTTGCCGACGAATCACGCGGACGCACGACCATCTGCCTCGCCATCACACAGGCCATGAAGGACTTAGGTATTCACAACCGCTGCCGTCTGTTCGAAATTCCCGATGGCATCGACTACATCACGGCCGTACCGCGCATGCAGCATTACATGGAGGTGTCGGCGAAAATCTACGGTATCTATCTGGAATACGTCAGCCCCCAGGACGTGCACGTCTACTCCATCGATGAGTGCTTTATCGACGTGACGCCCTATCTGGACCTCTATCACACCGATGCGGAAGGGTTCGCCTGCACGCTGCGCGACGAGGTCCTCGCGCGCACCGGCATCACGGCTACGGTCGGCATCGGCCCCAACCTATTCCAGGCCAAGGTAGCGCTCGACATTACCGCCAAGCACGTACCCAGCCGCATCGGCATACTCGACGACGAGGCCTTTCGCAAGGAGATCTGGCCCCATCGTCCCATCACCGATATCTGGGGCATCGGTCCCGGCGTGGCAGCCCGCCTCGAGAAATACGGCGTCTACGATCTGATGGGCGTCGCGGCGCTCGACGAAAACCTGCTCTACGACGAGCTCGGCGTCAATGCCGAATATCTCATCGACCATGCCTTCGGGCGCGAGCCGACAACCATCGCCGATATCCAAGCCTATCGCCCGCAAGCAACTTCGACCACCACAGGACAGGTGCTCTCGAAGGGTTATGCCTACGAACAGGCCTATACCGTCTTGCGCGAGATGGTCGACAACGCCGTTTTAGACTTGGTCGATAAGCACGTGGTCTGCGACAGCATCTCGCTCTTTGTGGGCTACGCGAGCGAACGCGCCGACATACGCCGCCTCGACGCCAGCGGTACAGCGCAGTATGTGGACGGATGCGGGCACCTGCGCTCGAGCACATCGAGTATCGAACCCACCGCAACCGCCGGCCCCGAGCTCGCGCCCCGTGCGCCCAAGCCCGTCCAGCGCGATGACGAACGGCGTCGCCTGGTGCGCGAAGCGCAGGCAATCGATGGCATCTTTGTGGGAGAGCATGGCGGCAAACCGCGCGGTGGCTATGCCGCACTCTTTGCGCACTCCAACGCCTCGCGAAAGCTGCCCGAGCGTACCAATTCGTTCAAGAAGATCATGGGCTATTTCGATGAGCTCTGGGCGCAGACTGTCGATCCCAAACGACCGGTCAAGCGCATCAATCTGGGATTTGGCAACCTCATGCCCGAGGAATTTGCCACCATCGATCTGTTCAGCGATATCGAGGCCGATGAGCGCGAGCGCGACCTGGCACGCGCCGTGCTGGCCGTGAAAGGCAAATACGGCAAGAACGCGCTGGTTAAGGGGCTGAGCTTTACCGCCGGCGCCACCGCGCGCGAACGCAACGATCAGGTAGGAGGACATCGTGCCTAAGTCCCAACAACAGCCGATGCGGCCACCGACACCTTTTGAACGCCTAGCGGACCCCGAGGGAAGACGTCGCTCCGCCGACCCCAGGCTCACCGCCAACGGCACCGTCCGTGCCGGCCGTGCCGCGCAGTTTATGCCCTTTGCCGCCCTCACGGGATACTACGAGCTCGTGCGTAAACAAGAGATCACCGCCGAGCCAAAATGCGAACTCACAGAAGAAAAAGCCCTCGAACTTTCGAAAAAGCTCGAGGGCCTCAAGCGCGGCGACTTGGTTCGTGTCACCTATTACGATACATACGGCTATCGCAGCCGCACCGGCATCCTCGACGAGGCGCTCCCTGCTTTCAAACTCCTCAAGCTCAAAGATATCGCCATCGACTTCGACGACATCCAGGACATCGAGCTACGCGGACGAGCCTAGACAAGGACGCGCATCCAAGGCAAGGCCTACAGCGTCATGACGTAGTAACCCGCATCTCTCACGGCAGCCTCAAGGACACCGCGATCGATCGGCCGCTTGGAGCGCACGCGCGCTGTGTGGTCCGCATACGTCACCGTTGCCCACACGCCATCCAGCGCATTGAGGGCATTGGCTACGTTCTGAGCGCAGCCGTCACAGCTCATGCCGCCGATGAGTAGCTCATCGCTATAGGGATAGTGCGATGCATCGGTATCCACCACAACAACCTTTTTGGCCTTCTTACCGCTCGCGCCATCGCTGCAGCAGCTCTTTCCGTGTGTCGAAGCGACAATGCGACGCAGTCCAAAAAACATGCCGACGGCAATGACGGCCAACACGATGAGATTCGCAGGGTTGAGCAAGTCGCTCATGCGTTCCCCTTTCAAGTAGCACTATCTAGATACCCCCATGGGGTGTCCTCATCTTAACCCAAAATCGTGTCCGTTCGGTCAATTAGTTTCCCTCTTCAAACTTTTTTGTTGACCATGGCTTACTTTCGTGTATAAGTTTTCCTAGGCTAACAACTGAGGACCCGAAAGGAGCATCGTGACTCGAACCATTGACATCCCAACATACCAAACGGCTGTCGTGCGCAACTGCTCCCCTACGCTCGCAGGTATCAAGCCGGCTTCGCTCTTTACCTATCCCGGCGTTTACGCCAACCAAAACGGAAAACCCGGCGCCGCCCATATCGAAGAGCGACGCTCTCGCCTGCTCGCCGTCATAGCCCAATGCAACCGCGAGCTCCAGCCACTCGGAATCCATATGAGCGTTTTGGTCTGGCGCCCCTGCGGAGCGCTCATCTATGTGTATCGCCCTGCGGACCTCATGCGATACCTCTCCGACCCCCGTGCCACGACGGCGCTAGCCGCCGAAGGTTACGATGTCCACAACCTGCCCGCATCCCTGGTGCATCTCGCCGCGCGCATCACGCTGGCAAGCAGCAATGCCGCAGAGAGCGCCTATGACGGCAGCGTCTGCGCGCTAGCGCGAAATAGGCACTGCGATACGGGGTGCATGTGCGAGTTCCCCCACGAAATTGGCTATTTTTTGGGCTATCCCTACGAAGATGTCCATCAGTTTATCGTCCAGCACGGCGAAAACTATAAGGTCTTTGGCGCATGGAAGGTATACACAAACGTTGAGCAGGCGCTCACGACCTTCGATTCCTATCGTGCATGCACGCAATACCTTACCTACATCTATCAACAGGGCTGCACCCTGGAACAACTTGTCCAGGCAACCCGATAGAGCATACAAAACGCGGCCGCACGCCGCGCAACCGAAAGGAAAACATATGAGCAAGATCGCAGTCGTCTACTGGAGCGGTACAGGCAACACCGAGGCCATGGCAAACTTCGTTGCCGAGGGCGCAACCGGTGCCGGCGCCGAGGCAGAGGTCATCTCCTGCGCCGACTTCTCCGCCGACAAGGCCGCCAACTATGACGCCATTGCCTTCGGCTGCCCCGCCATGGGTTCCGAGGAGCTTGAGTATGACGAGTTCCAGCCTATGTGGGACGAGGTCAAGGAGACCCTCGGTGACAAGAAGGTCGTCCTCTTTGGCTCTTATTCGTGGGCCGAGGGCGAGTGGATGGACAACTGGAAGGCCGATGCCGATGAGGCAGGCGTCAACGTCGTCGATTCCGTCATTTGCTACGATGCGCCCGATGATGAGGGCGAGACCGCTTGCAAGGCCCTCGGAGCCGAGCTCGCGTAACGAACCCAGGGCCTCCAAAAGAGCCTGCATCAAAGCGCATCCTCATCCCTACAAAAGAGCGGGGGCTGGATTCAAGTCCAGCCCCCGCTCTTTTATAACGGCAGTTACATCAACCGGCTACGAGATATTGCCCAAGAACGCCTTGGTGCGCTCGCTCTTGGGGTGGTCGAAGACCTCGCTCGGCGTACCCTCTTCCACAATGACGCCGCCGTCCATAAAGACGACGCGGTCGGCGACGTCGCGGGCAAAGCCCATCTCGTGCGTCACGACAATCATGGTCATGCCATCGCGTGCCAGGTCGCGCATGACACCCAGAACGTCGCGAACCAGCTCGGGATCGAGCGCCGACGTGGCCTCGTCAAAGAGCATAACGTGAGGGTTCATCGACAGGGCGCGGGCGATGGCAACGCGCTGCTGCTGGCCGCCCGAGAGCTGGCTCGGCATAAAGTCGATACGCTCGGCAAGACCGACCTTGGTCAGCTCCTCGACGGCGATCTTCTCGGCCTCTTCCTTGCTGCGCTTGAGCACCTTTTGCTGCGCAAGCATGACGTTCTTTTTGACCGATAGGTGCGGGAACAGGTTGAACTGCTGAAACACCATGCCCAAGTGCGTACGCACCTTATTGAGGTCAACGCCCTTGGCGCACACATCCACGCCCTCGACGACAATCGAACCACTCGTAGGATGCTCCAGACGATTGATGCAGCGAAGCATCGTCGACTTGCCCGAGCCCGAAGGACCCAGAACTACGACGACCTCGCCCTTATGCACATCCAGATCGATATCGCGCAGGACCACGTTATCGCCAAAGGCCTTCTGGAGGTTCTTAATGCTGACGACGACCTCGTTCGAGTTATTGGTTTCGCTCATGATAGGACCTCCTTACAGACCGGCGATGTGATCGGCAGGCGTCGCGACAACCTGTCCGGCGCTCTTAGCGGGACGCTTCTTCTTGGTCTCGGTCGTACCCAAAAGCCTCGCCTCAAGACCGCTCACCAAGCGAGCGAGCGGCAGGGTGATGACCAGATAGAACAGGGCGGCAACCACGTACGGTGTAATGGAGCCCGTCGTGGCCACGATGGTACGGGCGTTCATGACGATTTCGACCACACCCACGGCGGCAAGCAGCGACGTATCCTTGTAAAGCAAGATAAACTCGCTGGTCAGCGTAGGCAAAACATTGCGGAACGTCTGCGGAATCATAACGTAGAGCAGCGTCTGGAAGGCATTCATGCCCAGAGAGCGAGCAGCCTCGTTTTGGCCCTTGGGGATCGATTGAATACCGGCACGGAAGATCTCGCACAGGTACGCAGACGAGTTCATGGCCATGACGATAACGCCCAAAACATAGTCGTCCACCTTGACGCCGGCCAACGGCAGACCGAAGAACGCGATATAGATCTGCAGGAACGCCGGCGTACCGCGAATGATATTCACGTAGATGCCGGCGAGGCAGCGCAGGATGCGCGACTTGGAGATGCGCATAAGCGACAGGGCAAAGCCAAAGGGAATTGCCAGCGGAAACGCCACGAGCACGATCGAAAGCGACATAAGGAAGCCCTTGAAGACGATCGGCAGGCTCTGGACCAAAATGACCGGGTTCAGGAACAGGCGCAGGAACATATTGGAGTTCCACGCCTCGACCCACGGCTGCTCCTTAAGGTCGGCCAGGAAGTTATCGAAGACCGTCACGCCCTTGATCTCCACCGACGGAATCTTGGAGATCTTCTTGGTCGAACCGTCGGCGAGCGTATAGGTGCCGCTAAAGGCCTCATCGCCGCCCTCGACGGGAAACGTCACACCGTAAACCTCGACGCGGAAATAGCCGCCGGCAGGCGCCGTCTCGCCAAAGTCAATCTTGAGCGTCTGGCCGTCAGCCTTGCACGTGGGCTTCATGGGCGTACGATCCATGAGGTCCTCGCCCGAGAGCATCGTCAATCGCGTGTCATCGGTACCAAACGTCGTGCCGTCGACAAACGTCAGCGAAAGACCGCTCAGCTCCTCGTCGGCATCGGCCTGGACCTCCCAGGTGATGCGCGTCTCGGTGCCGCCGACCACATCGCTACCCGAACCGGTATTGGGTCGGGCGGTAATCTTTGCGGTCTCAAGCGCCTGGGCGGTCGTGGGCACGCAGGCCCCCGCGCATACCAGGGCGAGCGCCACAGCCAGGGCACAGGCCAGCTTTTGGAGCATCGAGGGCAGTGGAAAACGCTGCTCCGCGGCCCCTTTGTTCAGTCGAGACAAGGTGGCTCCTATCGTAGAAGTTGCCGGCAAAACGAGACGGAAACGCTCTCCGTCAAGAGAAGCGCAAAGGCCCTTTCCGCCAAAACGGAAAGGGCCCGCGCGCAATCAAGTAGTTATTTTACTTGATATTGTACTTAGCCATGAGGGCGTCGACGGTACCGTCGTCGGTCAGGTCCTTGATAGCCTGGTTGATGTCGTCCTTGAGCTTGGTGTTGCCCTGGTTGATGGCGATGGCGTACTCCTCGCCGGTGCTGATCTGCTTGATGGTCTGGCAGGTGTTGAACTGCTCGGCGGTCAGCTGGCTGGCAACGGAGCGGTTGGTGACTACGGCGTCGCCCTTATCGGACTGCAGGGCGCTGAAGCACTCGGTGGCGTCCTTGTAGGGGACGATCTTGGCCTTGGGGAAGTTCTCCTGGGCAAAGGCCTCGGCGGTCGAGCCAGACTGGACGATGATGGTAGCGTCGGCGTTGTTGAGCTTCTCGCTGTAGTTGTCGGCCGTGATGTCGGTGTTATCGGCCTTGGTCACGATAGCCTGATCGTCCATGTAGTAGGAATCAGAGAAAGTGACTTCCTTCTCACGCTCGGGCGTGTCGGTGATAGCCGCGATGGAAACGTCATACTTGGCGCCCGAAGCGACGCCCGGAACCAGCGTGTCAAAGTCATTGTTGACGTACTCGACATCCAGACCCAGCTTGTCACCGATAGCCTTGATGAGCTCAAGGTCAAAGCCCTGGTAGTCGCCGTTGTCATCCTTGTACTCAAACGGCGCGTACTCGGCAGAGGTGCCGACGGTCAGCGTGCCGTCCTTGACGAGCGCGTACTCCTTGGAGCCGTCGACCTTCTCGACCTTAGCGTCGTCAGAGCTGCTGGGACCGGCATCAGAACCAGAGGTGGCGTTGGACGAACCGCAGCCCGTCAGAGCAAGGGCGAGTGCCATAGCACCCGTGGCGGCAAATGCGCCAAGCTTCTTCAGCTTCATAATCAGTCTCCTTCCGGTGACCTCGTTTGATTCAGAGGTCTGCAAAAACTGTTGGCTATTATGCACCCGGAATTACGAATCTGCAATGAGAAAACTGATTGAAACAAACCCATAACGTGAATGGAATACTCTACTTTGTGACAGTCATTACTGCTGCAATGACCTTAATAGTCTAATTTCAGCTGCATAACCTGCAAGTTCGTTCGGAGTCTCCAAAATAAACGGCAGCGAACGCAAGTGGCCATTCGATACAATATTCTGCATAACCTGCATACCGCCACCAAATTCCTCGCTGCCAAGGTATCCCTTGCCGATGCACTCGTGACGATCTTTATGGGCGCCACAAGGGTTCTTCGAATCGTTGATGTGTACGGCATGCAAGCGATCGATACCCACCACGCGGTCGAACTCGTCGAGTACGCCGTCCAGATCATGGATGATGTCGTAGCCGGCATCGCTCACATGGCAGGTGTCTAGGCAAACGCCCAGCTTGGCCGACAGCTCGGGGCGTTTGCCGGCAACACCCTCAATGATGAGCGCCAGTTCCTCAAAGCTGCGGCCCACCTCGGTGCCCTTGCCCGACATGGTCTCGAGCAGCACCGTCGTCTGCTGGCCCTCAAACATCACCTGACACAGGGCATCGACAATCATCTGAATGCCGGCGTCGGAGCCCTGCCCCACATGCGCACCGGGATGGAAGTTGTAGTAGTTGCCGGGCAGCGCCTCCATGCGCCGCAGGTCCTCTGCCATAGCCTCCAAGGCGAACTCGCGCGCCCGCTCTTTGGCAGAACAGGGGTTGTAGGTATACGGGGCATGCGCCACCAGCGGTCCAAAGTCGTTTTGCGACATAAGCTCGCGCAGAGCCGCCACGTCATCCATGTCAAGGTCTTTTGCCTTGCCACCGCGCGGGTTGCGCGTAAAGAACGCAAAGGTATTGGCGCCAATGGACAACGCCGTCTCCCCCATTGCCCGATAGCCCTTCGTCGTCGAAAGATGACACCCGATCGTCAGCATCTCCAGCTCCCTCCTCATCAGTTGCGGTGAAATACGGTCTATTGGTGCCCTATTTTGGCGCAAACAGACCGTATTCCACCGCAAGTTATAAAAGGGGCATCAGGGGCAAAGGCCTCCAAGGCATTCCAGGCGCTGGCGCCATGCCCCCACGCACTAAAGTTTCAAGCGAATCGCATCGATAATGCGCGCGCAGCGCTGCGTGGCGGCAAGGGGCATGACGGGACTCTCGAGTTTCCCCGCCCGGATGAGCTGGGTCGCATGCTGGATTTCGCCGTAGAAATCATCGATCTCAAACGGGGCATTTATTTCGAGCGTTCGACCGTCGGAATACTTCACATGGGCGAGCTCGGGGCGATGGAGATGCTCGATTTCCAACGAGCCTCGCTCACAGACAATCGTTAAGCGGCTTTCATATGTTGCTTTGCCGTCGCACACCATATGAATGGGTATACCGCCGACGCTCATACGGATCTCGTCGGCCCAATCGACGCGGCCGCCTGATACGTCACGCCAGCGAACTTCACGGGATGAAACCTCGCACGCGCCCGCGAGCAAATCCTCAAACCAACCGACCGCATAGCAGCCCATGTCATATAGACAGCCGCCCTGCAACGAATCAAGCAGATAGCCCGAAGGAGGCTCGCCGTAATCGAGCTTTTGCACGCTTTCAATCGAGACAATACGGCCAAGCTCACCCGACGCAAGCAAGTCCTTCACGCGAGTGCGCATCGGGCAAAAACGATTCTTCATCGCCTCCATAAACAGCACGCCGCGCTCACGAGAGGTGGAGGCAATCGAGAGAGCCTCTTCCTCACTCAAAACGGCCGGCTTTTCGCACAGCACGGCCTTTCCCGCGCGCAGTGCCCGACAGACCCAATGCGCATGCATGCCATGTGGAAGAGCCAAGTAGATTGCGTCGACATCGGGGTCGGCAATCAGCGCATCATAAGCCACATCGCCGCTATCGTCAGCCGTGGCATAACTGTGCGCGGCATCAATCGAAAACGCCCTGCAAAACTCCTCAACATGCGAAGGAGTGCGGCCGGCGGCAGCCACAAGCCGTGCCCCGTCCACCTCCTTGAGCGACGATGCAAATCGATGCGAAATGTGTCCAGCGCCCAAAACGCCCCAACAAACCTCACGCAAATCATCACATGAATCCCGATGACCCACGACAGCCCCCTTCAGTTGCGGTGAAATAGTTCCTGTTTGGCCCCTATTCGGGGGTGCGGACAGAAAGTTGGACCGCGGGGCGGTCCGGACTGGAGGTTCGCAT
>CAUFRY010000049.1 GCA_959028445.1 uncultured Collinsella sp.
AGTTCCGGAACCAGGCCCTTGCGGCGTAGTCGCTATTTATTCAGTCCAAGTTTCGAGGCGCAGTTCACTGTCCCCATTGCGGTGGCTGCCTAGAGTTGGCTGCGCAGATAGTCAGCCATATATGGAACGGCGAAACGCACGTAACCGCGGCGCGCCTGTTCGATTACGCCGGCGTCGATGAGGCGCCGGCGATACTTTTGCGCATAGTCGGGTGTGACTGACATACGTTTCGCTACATCGGAAATGCGCGAAACGGCGTCTTCGTCATCAGTCATTGCGTCGAGAAACGCGACGTCTTGGTCCGATAGCGCGGCGAGCGTCGTTTCACAAACATCGTTTTCGAAATCGGCTTTTGACGCTTCGATAGCTCCGTCGACTTGCTCTGGCGTTACGTGTTCTCCTGTCTTGCAGCGATTGCCGATGTTATAGCCGATGAGCTGCAGCATATAGGGCGAGCCTTGGGTTGCGCGAGCGGCACGGAGGCGAAGATCGCCTGGAATATCAAGGTCGAGCTCTTCGAAAGCCCGCTGATAATAGGCATCGACATCTCCGACTGAAAGCGGTTCGAGCGTGACCTTGCGAGCGCGGTTGAGAAATGTCAGCACGCGGTCATTGAGCGTTGCACAGACGGCTCCCGGGAGACCTGCCATAACAAGCGCGACGTTGAGTCCCTCACCGACCAGCTCTTGATAGGCGGTGACGAGCTGTCTAATCTCAGGTGAATTAGCTTGGAGCTCATCGATAAGGATGAGGATGCCGTGCCCCTGCTCGGTCAGCTTGCGCGCCAGCTGCGTGAGTTTGAACTGGAAACTCTTGGTCTCCTGCACATCGCGTGTGAACTCGAGACCGGCTGAGAAGCCGAAGACGCTCAAGCTACCGCCAGAAAGTTTGGGGAGATGACGCTTGCTGACATAAGGCTCGCCTGCTTCTTGGATTTTTTCAACAATGCGCTCAAGCATATCTTCGGAGGCTACGGTGGGTGTGGCGACAACAAAACCGAGCTTGCGTGCGCGGTCGGCAAGTTCCCACAGAAGAACCGTCTTGCCGCTGCCTCGCTGGCCGAGCATGAGCATGGCTCGGTCTCGATTGCCCGGCTCCTGCTCAAGACCGGAGATGAATGTCGAAATCACGTTCTCGCGACCCACCAGATAGGACGGGCGATTTCCAAATGAGGGGGAGAAGATGGTTTCAGTCATAAGTCTCCTTTCCTTTTTTTCCTATTTTTTCCTTTCTTTCCTATTCAGTCAAATGAATTGCTGAGCGAAGGCGGTTACGTAGGCCTCGTCGGCAAAACCTCGGCATCACCTGCGACTAGAATCTTCTGTCTCGATCTGTAACATCTAGCGGGCTAAATCGTCTCTACCTGTTACAGATTTAGACAAACTGCAGAAGCTGACCGAACAATCTCGATCTGTAACATCAGGCCCGGTTTTGGCTGCCTACCTGTTACAGATCGAGACAAACCGCCCCCAACCGCCACAAAGGTGCCTGTCCCCTTTGTGGTGATTGGCAGGCGGGTATCAAAAAGTGTCAGACGGGGCGGCTGTCGAGCACCTGCGTGCGAAAAGAAGTATCGGCCTGCGTCGCTGTCGTTGAGCGAGGCCCTATTTGCGGGGATACTGAAACCACGACAAACAGCGTGCGAAGGGATTGATACATGGCTTTCCGCAATGACTTCCTGTGGGGCGGCGCGACAGCTGCCAACCAGTGCGAGGGCGCCTATAACGTGGACGGCCGCGGCCTTGCCAACGTGGACGTGGCTCCGCACGGCCCCGAGCGCTATGCGGTGGTCTCCGGCCAGCGTAAAATGCTCGACTTCGAGGACGGCTATTACTATCCCGCGCAGACCAGCATCGATTTCTATCACCATTACAAGGAGGACATCGCCCTCTTTGCCGAGATGGGCTTTAAGACCTTCCGCATGAGCCTGGCGTGGACCCGCATCTTCCCCAACGGCGACGAGACCGAGCCCAACGAGGCTGGCCTGGCCTTCTACGAGGACGTGTTCCGCGAGTGTCAGGCGCACGGCATCGAGCCACTCGTGACCATCACGCACTTCGACTGCCCGATTCACCTCATCAAGGAGTACGGCGGCTGGCGCAACCGCAAGCTCATCGACTTCTACAAGAACCTCGCGACCACGATCTTCACCCGCTACAAGGGCCTGGTGAAGTACTGGCTTACCTTCAACGAGATCAATATGATTCTGCACCTGCCGTTTATGGGTGCCGGTCTGGTCTTTGAGGAAGGCGAGAACAAGGAGGCCGTCGAGTACCTGGCCGCCCACAACGAGCTCGTCGCCAGCGCTTGGGCAACCAAGATTGCCCACGAGATCGACCCCGAGGTCAAGATCGGCTGCATGCTCGCCGCAGGTAGCTACTACCCCTACAGCTGCCGCCCGGGCGATGTGCGCCAGGCGCAGCTCGACAATCAGGACAACTACTTCTTCGTCGACGTTCAGAGCCGTGGCTACTACCCGGCCTATGCCGTCAAGAAGCTCGAGCGTCTAGGCATCGATGTGGGCATGACGGACGAGGACCGCGAGATCCTGGCCACTAACACCGTCGACTTCATCAGCTTTAGCTATTACAGCACCCGTTGCTCCGCCGGTGCCAATAACCCCGATGTCGAGCGCACCCAGGGTAACGCCTTCGCCGGCGCCAAGAACCCCTACCTGCAGGAGAGCCAGTGGGGCTGGGCCATCGATCCACTGGGCTTCCGCATTACGCTCAACGACCTGTACGACCGTTATCAGAAGCCGCTGTTTGTGGTTGAGAACGGCCTGGGCGCCAAGGATGTTGTCGAGGAGGATGGTTCCATCAACGACGACTACCGTATCGACTACCTGCGCCAGCATATCGCCGCGATGCGCGATGCGGTGACCGAGGACGGCGTTGACCTGCTGGGCTACACCACCTGGGGCCCGATCGACCTGGTATCCGCCGGTACGGGCGAGATGTCCAAGCGCTACGGCTTTATCTATGTGGATCGCGACGACGCCGGCAACGGTACCCTCAAGCGTTCCAAAAAGAAGAGCTTCGACTGGTACAAGAAAGTTATTGCTTCTAATGGTGAGGACCTTTCCTAAGGAAGCTGAGACACTCAACTTCAGAGTCTCCTAACCAAGGCGCCCGGCGAGTAGTTAATGCTCGCCGGGCGCCTTGCCGTCTGCGGATTTTGGGACATGCGGCCCGCTTTTTCGACCCATCTGTCGGTACACTAAAGGGACTATGGGTACCCGCGAGCGACATATCGGCCACGCGGCCGCCCGATCCGCACCCGTGGCGGATCCCAGGGGTGGCAGGCTCTTCGCCATGCCGCGATTCCTTGTTGGCATAACACATCGGATGTACCGCCACCGCGTCTTTGCTATCGCCGGCGTCATCACTGCGCTGTTCCTCATGCTTTTGGCAGTCTTGCCGGCGCTGTTCGCCTTCGACCCCAAACTTTCTAACGCCGTGCCCGCCTATAGCGAGGTGTCCGAAGAGGTCGTGGATGCGCTCGTCCATTCGAGCTCTCTGCCGTTGCTTGTTGCCGCAATTGCATTTTCGATCTGGGGCGTATCGGTCTATCTGCGCTGTTTGGACTATGTGTTGCGCCGCCGCCTTGTTGCCGTCGCCACCATCTGCGCCCTGTGGATGATCGAAGTCATTCTCAAGTACAAGTCGTTCACGCCGTTCTATGCCACCGTGCTGTGGTACCTGTACTACGTGCCCATGACGCTCATTCCGCTGCTCTACCAGTTGTGTGGTCTGCGCCTTGCGGGCCTGGAGCAACACCGCCTGGGTCGCCGCTACTGCGCTGCGCTGTGGATTATGGCTATCCTGCTTATCGGATTTGTGCTCACCAACGATTTTCACCAGCAGGTCTTCCACTTTGACCGTACAAGCGACACCTGGAGCAACGATTACACGTACGGCTGGGGTTATTTCGCCCCCTCGTGTGGACGGCCTTTAACTTTGTGGCCTTTTTTATCCTGGTGGGCCGGTCCTCGTCCTTTCGCATCCAACGTTTCTCGGGCACGGCGGCGCTCGTGCTGCTGGGCGGCGCGTTCTTTGCCATCTCATATGCGTTGCGCGTGCCCTGGGCATGGAGGCTCAACTTCTCGCTCATCTATTGCGTCTTGTGCGTGGTGGCGATGGAAATCTGTCTCGATTGCGGTGTCATTCCGTCATATCACGACATCGCCGGCATCTTCGACACCTTGCCGCTTGACCTCAAAGTTCTAACGCGCGACCTGCAGGAGGTCTATGCCACGCCGGTGTCAAAGCCAATGCCGGCGGGCGTGTGCGAAGAGCTGCGAGCCCAGGAACACGGGCATGCCCATGCCTTTGCCGTGAAGTCCAATCCCGATGTGATGTACCGTGCTTTTCCACTGCTGGGCGGATCGGCCCTGCTTGCCCAAGACGTGTCGGATCTCAACGAGCTTAACCGTGAACTGGCACATCGTCGTATGGAGCTGCAGCGTCAAAATGAGCTGCTCGCCGCCGACTACGACCTTAAGACGCACCTGGCAGACCAAGAGGCCGAGACCTTGCTGGTCCAAGACGTGGACCAGGCGCTTGCCCGCGCGCTCGAAGGGATGTACGACCTGCTGAGCTCGCTACCGCCGTTGACCGATGAATCGTCTTCGCACGAGCGTTACCGCATGCTGCAGCGCGCCAAGATGCTCGTCGCCTATTGCAAGCGCAAGGGGTCGCTCACGTTGGCACAGCACGGGGAGAGCGGTTTTGATCGCGACCGCATTCAGCTCATTGCCAACGAGCTCGCAAGCGACCTGCGCACCATCGATATCGATTGCGCCTCGATTATCGCCATACGGCGCCCGATGCACGCCAGTACGGTAAGCGCCCTGTACGACTGCGTGTATGACTTTGCGTTTTTTGCCTACACCACCGACCATCCGGCGCTTATGTATCACTTGGGCGATCATGACCGATGCAGTGTCGAGCTGCGTGCCGCGCTTTTTTCCAACGATGATGCAGATCTTTCGCAGACGCCCGCTGCGCAAGAGCTCGAAAGCGCTCTGCAAGGGCGCAACGTGGCATACCGCCTTGAGGGCGAGCCCGGCCAGCTGCGCATGATCGTCTTGATGCCGAGGGCGGGTGAGTGACGATGCAGATTTCGCTCATTCTTCCCCAAATCGTTGCGCTCGATGTTGTCTTTGCCCTGGCTGCGTGTCTGCAGACGATCCACGTCCCGCTCATCGCATCGCGCCGCTCGTCCTATAACCGTAAGGTGATTTGTGCCTACGAGGCGAGCCTTGTGCTTCACCTAATTATTTCGGCGCTCATCTTGTTCGCGTCGTCTGGCTCATATCTGGTGGCGCCGCTTGACGTTTGCGCCAGGGCAATGGGCGGAGCGTTGTGGCTCAATGCCGTGATCTTTGCCTACGGCATGGTGCTTATGGTGCACTATCGTCGCCCCGTCATGCTGGCCGAACTGTTGCTCGTTGCCGCCGTGACACCGCCGGTGGTGCTTGCCATGGGCTCGGCGTGGACCACGGTCCTTATCGCAGAGGGAGCGTTTTTCCTGTTCCGCTCCATTGCGGCGCTCTTGATGGATGTCCGCAACCGCCAGGAGGATATCACCGCGTTCTCGACGATCGAAACCATCAACGTGATTCCCGTAGGCATCCTGTATCTGGACCCGAGGGGCCGTCCGCTGCTCATGAACCGCTGCATGCGCAAAAACCTGGTGGAACTTCATATGCCCACCGATCTAGGTGACATGAGCGGCACATGGAACGACCTGCGCAAACTCAGCATGCAAATGCCCGAAAGCAGTAGGAACCGTGTGCGGATTAACTTGGATCGTTTTGGTGATGCTCGCGCGGTGATCGAGATTTCTCCCGCCGAGATTCGCCTATTTGTGCACGACGAGGTTATGGTTTCGGGCCGCCTCTTTGAGCGCATTATCGGACTGGACGTGACGGAATACGCACACGCCTACGACCGCTTGGCGCAAGCAAACCACCTACTTGAGCTTGCGGGCCAAGAGCTCCAGTCCCAGATTGAAGAAGTTAAAAAGGTTGCCGACAATGCGGCCTATCTACGTATGCGCGCCCGCGTTCACGATGTGATTGGGCAGCGCCTGTCCATTCTCCATCGCTATTTGGAGGAGGGGCGCCTGGACGACGAGTCGCTCGAGCAGATTGACCCGTTGCTGCGCTCAATTGCCGCCGATTTGCGCAGCGGCGGTGCCAGCGAGCCTGCAGAGCAGCTGGGTGATATCGTCCATGCTTTTGGCCTGGTGAGTGTGCAGATCGATGTTGAGGGCGCGCTGCCTGAGGACGCGCGTGTCGCCGCAGCCTTTCTGCAGATTATCCGCGAGGCCTCGACCAATGCCACCAAGCATGCACAGGCCCATCAGGTCCATGTGCGCCTGCGGCAGGAGACGTCGGAAAACGGCGCTGTTGCGCGGATGGCCGTTTCTAACGACGGCGCGCCTGCACCCGTATCGTATCGCGAGGGAACGGGTATCCCAGGTATGAGGCATGTCGCACAGAATCTGGGCGGCAGCCTGGAAGTCCACACCGCCCCGCCCTTCACGCTTACGGTGTCCATCCCGCTTGCCTCCAACGCCACGGTCCAAAGGAGAAGTTCATGATCCGCGTCCTTATAGTCGAAGACCAGGCCATCCTGCGCGAGAGCCTGGCGCGCTCCGTTGGCGACCAGCCCGATATGACCGTTGTTTCCGCCATTGCCGATGCTTCCGAGGCCTTGGGTGTCGCGCTCAAGGAGCGCCCGGACATGATACTGATGGACGTATGCACCGAGCATGATTCCAACGGCATCGTGGCGGCGGCGCGCATTAAAGAACAACTGCCCGAGTGCCGCGTCATTATCATGACGGGTATGCCCGAAATCACCTTTGTGGACCAGGCGCGCGAGGCGGGCGTCGACAGCTTTGTGTACAAGAACGTCGGTATCGACGAGCTGTTCGCCGTGATGCGCTCCACGCTGGCGGGTTACTGCACGTTTCCCAAGCCGCCCGAGAGCATCTTCTCGGGCACGGCGGCCCTCGACGATGTCGAGCTGTCGATCTTGCGCCTTGCCTGCGAGGGTAAAAGCCGCCGCGAGATCGCGGCCGAGCTGTTTATGAGCGAGGGCACCATCAAACGCCGCATCTCGGAGATTCTCAATAAGACCGGCTACGACAACATCATGCGCTTGGCCGTGCGCGCGGTAACGGAGGGCAGCATCGTTCCCAACATGGAGCGCTAGCGCTCGTTACGCATCGGCATAAAGCGGCGGGGCCGCAGGATTATCTCCTGCGGCCCCGCCTGACATGTGCGCGGATGTGTCCGCCAATCCGCGGCTGATGTTACGTGCCGTTACGCGATGGTTGCGGTGTAAGAGGCGACGTCCTCGTAGGAATCGGTCAGGTAGGCGTCGATGCCGATGGTCGTGTTGACGAGGTCGTCAAGGCTATCGAGTGTGCCGTTCGAGAACGTGAATTCCTCGGTGGCGTTGGTGCCGGGCATCAGGTGAGCCGAGAACCAGGGTTCCTTCATGGTGCCGTTGACGTTGGTCTTGCCGGAAGGAGCGTAGAAGGTCAGGTCCTTGTCGCTCTTGTTGGTGATGTTGACGACAAAGCCGATGTCGCCCCAGTCGTCCTTGAACTTCTCGGTGATGGTGATGGTGCACAGATCGTCATCGGCGACGGTGACGGCGGGGGAGATTTCGACGCTCTGGACATCGTCGTCTTCGACGGCCTCATCGATCTCCTCTTCCTTCTCGGCCGCCTCGCGATCCTTCTTCACCGTACCGGACAGGTCCTTGTCGGACTTGGTAAAGACAAGATTGCCGTCATCTTCTTCGAGGATGAGTTTTCCGTCCTTGAGCTTCATGTCATGCGACTCGTCTTCGGCGGTGATGGTTACGGTGGTGGCGTCCTTTGCCTCCCATTTAAGGTCCATGACTTCAAGGAACAGGTCGAGGGCACCTGTGCCGTCCTCATCGAGAATCAGGACGCAGTGGACACCCCAATCCTCGAGCATCTTCATGTACTCATCGGTCAGCTCTTCGCCCTCCAAGGTTCCACCCGAGAGTTCCCAGCTGCCGACGAAGTTGGCCTTGGGGTCTTTGCCCCCGCCGCTGCAGCCCGTCAGGGCAAAGGCGAGCGCCAGGACGCATGTCAGAAATGCGAGTACGGACTTTTTGAACGTTGTCTTCATGGTGTCCTCCTTTATCGAACGAAACCCATAGAAGCAAATGCGGGGGTGGCGGATCCCCCGCCAATTACCAGATGGAGGGGCTAGGGCCTGGGCGTTCCGCAGTTGCTGCAGAACTTGCCGCCGTTTTCGCTGCCGCAGTTGGGGCAGAACCACTTTGCCGGTGCCGGGGCGGGTGCGGGACTGCCGCACTCGGAGCAGAACTTGCCGGTGTTGGTGGCGCCGCAGCTGCAAGTCCACGTGCCGGCCGCAGGTGCGGCGGCGGGAGCCGGTGCGGGGGCGGGAGCCGGAGCCGGCTGCGGGGCGGCCTGCTGCTGTGCCTGGCCGGCGGCGAACAGCTGGCTGGCGTTCATGCCGCCCATGCCACCTGCCATGCCCATGCCCATAAAGCCTGCCATCGCGCCGTTGGGGTTGGCGGCTGCCGCGCGCATCGCATCGCTCTGGGCGCTGGCGATGTTGGCTGCCGCCATGGTGGGATCGCGCATGACCGCGGCTTTCTGCAGGTCCTTGATCATCTGCTCGTCTTCTTGCGAGGCGGCGATGGAGTTGACGCCAAAGCTTACGATCTCAACGCCGCGCAGGTCACGCCAGTCGGCAGAGAGGACCTCGTTGAGCGCGCGGGCGAGCTCGGTGGTGTGGCCGGGGATGGCGCTGTAGCGGATGCCCATCTCCGAGATCTTGGCAAAGGCGGGCTGCAGGGCGGTGAGCAGCTCGGACTTAAGCTGGCTGTCGATCTTGTCGCGCGTGTAGCTATCGGTCACGTTGCCGCATACGTTGGTGTAGAACAGCAGCGGGTTGGTGATGCGGTACGAATACTCGCCGTTGCAGCGCACGGAGATGTCGACGTCCAGGCCAATGTTGTTATCGACCACGCGGAAGGGCACGGGCGAGGCGGTGCCGTACTTGTTGCCGATGATCTCCTTGGTGTTGATGAAGTAGACACGCTGGTCCTTGCCCGCGTCGCCGCCAAAGGTAAAGCGGCTGCCGATATTGGCGAAGGTCTCCTTGATGGAATCGCCCAGGTTGCCGCTAAAAACGCTCGGCTCGCTGCCGGTGTCAAAGACGAACTCACCGGGCTCCAGCGCGACTTCGATGATCTTGCCGTTTTGCACCACGAGCATGCCCTGGCCGTCGTTGACGGCGATGACCGAGCCGTTGGAGATGACGTTGTCCTCGCCGCGCGTGTTGGAGCTGCGGCCGCCGGTGCGCTTGCTGCCCTTGCAGGCCAAGACGTCAGCGGGCATCGATTCGCAGTAGATAAATTCCTTCCACTGGTCGGCCATGACGCCGCCGGCAGCACCCAATCCAGCTTTCAAGAGTCCCATGGTGATCTTCCTTTCTCGTCAAAGGCCGGGTGGTATTGGTCAGGATGGTTAATCGTCCTTGTCGTCCTTCATGACAACGGTGGTCTCGGTGTGGCTGAAGGTGTCGTGCTTCTCGGTCAGGTCGAGCTCGCCACAGTAGCAATCGGCGTGGGTGGCCTCGTTGGCCGTCTTGAGCTGGCCCACCAGCAGCACGTCTGCGATGACCACGATGATCAGCGGCGCGACGATGTTGATGAGGATGCCCTCGATATCAAAGGTGAGGTAATCCGGATCGAAGGCGTTCTCACCCATGAAGAGGATCTGGGAGAGGACAAATCCGATCACAAAGAACAGCACCGAGGCGATAGCGAGCTTGGGCTTGGAGCAAGGAAGCTCGCCGACCAAGCGGCCGGTCTGGCCGTTCATGGCAAACAGGTAGCTCTTGCCGTTCCACGAGGTGGAGAGCATCCAGACGGGGAACAGGGCGTAGTCGCTGTCTTCCCAGGTGTAGTCGAGCTGCTTGCTTTCGACCGTGGCATCGTCGTATTCGTCGACGACGGTCTCGCGCAGGGCCGAGATCGTGCTTTCTTCCATACGGCGCTCGGCGCGCGCCTTGCAGGTCTCGCAGTCCTCGTCGTAACGGTTGGCGATGTAGCCGGGCATATATGCGACCGAGAACGGACGCAGTGCGTCGTAGTCAAACGGCTCGATGGCGTCCATGTGGCCGTCGGGCATCTTGGACGATCCGTCGACGGGCACGCGCTTAAACGAGATATTGCCCTTGCGATAGGCATCGTAGTGGTCGGTGGTCGTGACGGTGCGGTCGGATTCCTCGGTCACGGTCTCGTTGGTCGCGTCAAAGTACACTTCGCCGTCAACGCGGGCACCGTAGAGCCAAAACGGCACGTAGACACCTTGGACCTCGTCGATGTGGCTGCCGGTGACAAAGCTCTTGGGCAGCAAGATCTTGCCCTTGTAGTGTTCCTTGAGTGCGGCCGTGACGTTATCGCGCCCGAGCTTAAATGGAATCACCAGGTCGGGCGAGAAGTCGCCCGAAAGCTGACCGGGCGCCACGGCGGAGTTGCCGCAGTACGGGCAGGTGGTGACAGCGACGGTGCCGTCGGACACGAGCTCGGCGCCGCACGACGAGCAGATGTAGCCGGCGTTTTGGGCGAGCTCCTGCACCGCGTCGTCGGCGACGGGCTTTGGCGTTGCGGCTGCGGCATCGGCTTTGGCATCTGCCTTGTCCTGGCGCTCGCGATAGAGGGCCTCGACTTCTTCGACTTCAAAGCGCGAGTCACAGTAGTCGCAGACGAGCTTTTGCTCGGCGCTGGCAAAATGCAAGGGGCCACTGCAGGCAGGGCACTGATAGTTAACGCTCTCGAAGGCCATGATCGGTCCTTTCGCTGCCGGAGGCTATGCGCCGATGGCGCCGCCGCAGTATTCGCAGCGCCCACTGGCATCGGGAATGGTGGTGGCTCCGCAGAAGGGGCAGGTCACCGCGGTCTTGGGGGCCTTGGCGGCCACGACGCTGTCGCGCGTCTCCTGGCGCAGCTGCACCAGCGCGTCGCGGACCTCGGTTGCCTGGCGCTTGGCCTCGCGGTATTCGATGGAGCCGCGCTGATCGATGGTGGAGTCGTTCACGCGCAGGTTGATCTCGGTAAAGTACGGCGTGTTGACGTGAATGGTCAGGTTAAAGTCGTAATCCAGGTCGTAGCGCGGCGGGTTGTAGCTCTCGCGCTCGCCGTCCTTGGTCTCGCGATAGATCTCGGTGCGCTGCTCGTCGATATCCATATCGCAGCCGAGTACCTGCGAGAACTCGATGATGTCGGGATTGGCGTCGCGCCAGCGGCTCTGCGAAGTGATGATCAGCAGGCCCGCGTCCTCATCGAGCATAATATTGGTGCGCCCGGCAGAAAGCGTGCGCGTGGGGTTGAACGAAGACAGGCGCTCGGCGTTGGCCTCGCGGTAGGCGAGTTGCTCACGGATATCGTCCGCGGTGCTGGAGCGATAGCCGTGAAAGTAGGGGGAGAGCTTGCCGGCGCACTCTTTGCACAGGTAGCCTTCATTGATTTTTGTCTTACCTAGAAGTCCCAGCTCGGTACCGCAAATCGCGCACTCTTTCTTCTCGAACATCTTGTCAAAGAAGCCCATGGCTGCCTCCCATCAACTGGTAGCGTGTGTCACTTTTGATGATGGGGGAGTGCGCGATCTTTCGCGATACCCAGACGGCTCAAGGAGTCTCCACAACTGGGACACATGGCCCATTTTTTGATTGGACGCCGGGGACACTCTTCGGCCACTCATTGGACGTACTTAAATGAGTGGTAGTTGGGGACACTCCTGGCCGAGCTAGAGATCGCGCGCGTCCCTTCTGGTCCATGCGGCTCAAAATCGCGGCGTGATGTGGACGGCTGGGGTCGAATTGGCAGCATTTCGAGCCTGGCTTCGATATTGAGACTGGTTCTTTATTAAAATAGATTTCCAGACAATTGAGCGGCTGGGGGTTAACCATGAGGGGCATGGGAGACATAACCGCATATTTGCGTCGGGGCATTCGGGAGATTATATGCCTGGCGCTGTTCTTCTTCACGTTTTTGGCGTGCGAGTATCTTTTTGATGTGCGCATGGCCGAGTTCGTGTCTCCGAACGAGGTCGTTATTTATGAGAGCCTTGTCATCGGCGCGAGCGTGATTGGCTTCTTTGTGCGTCCCATTCTGTACTATCGCCGTCCCCATGCTATCGACGCAACGAGTGACGTCACGGGCGTTTTGCTGGTGGCGGCATTGCTGCTGTTGATTATGGCGGTTCAGGTTGAGGTGGTAATTGCCGGCGGTTTGGTGGCGTGCTGCGCGCTGGGCTACTGCGGATCGACTGCTCATGCAAATTTTGCGAGGCGCTTTGCGCGAACGCCCTGCTTGGCGCGCGCCGCCGCACTTTCTTACGCCATGGGCGTTCTGGTGCAGGTTCTCAACCACATGGTGATGCCTGTCGGCATTCCTCAGCAGGCTGTTCTGGTCGTCTGTGCGATCGCGCAGGTGGCGTTGCTCCACGGTGCCCGACGCGCCAAGCTGCGCGACGAGTCCGACCCCAACTTTGAACCCAGTGCTGCCGGGCTTTCGGTAGATGCTCTGGAATATGGCGCCAAGTGGCATGACGATCCCGGGGCAAAGGCGGCATTCCGTCGCGCCGTAGTTCGCCTGACCGTGGCGACGGCGTATCTTTCCAGCGTATTCGCCGCTCTCAACGCGGGCTTCACGACCTTGCATGCTGTCGGAGCCGTCGATTTGGGCGATTGGCCGCGCCTGCTGCTTGTCGTGAGCTCGTTGGTCGCTGGCGCACTATTTGACCTGCACGGCCGCTCGTATATGAATATCGGCATGACATGTGCCGCCATACTGTCCACGTTTTCGTTCTTTGTGCTTATCGTCGACGGCAATGGTGGCAACGAGCTCGCTGCCACGATCATTTTTTATGGCTCTGTTAGACCAGGATTGACATACATGTGTCCCCACGGTGCCATATCGTTGA
>CAUFRY010000050.1 GCA_959028445.1 uncultured Collinsella sp.
TCCGTACATGTACGGATGAATGTGGGAGGTGTTCGGATGAAGTCGATAATCAAGGTCCTAGAATCGGCTGCCTGACAGCTAAACAGGAACTATTTCACCGCAACTTCTTTTTATCGGTGTAAAAGGCGCGCCACGCTAAATGCCGGGATTGTTATTCGTTTGTAAAGGCTGGGCAGCGCTTGCGGTAAGGGTCTATCAGATGCCCGTAAGAAACCGCAGCTGGCGCGGCTGCCGTTCGATCGAGGTCGTATCTTTCCAAACAGCAAAGCGGGCAGGGTGCCCGCGAGTCGCATGTATGAAAGGAAGATCATGCTCGATCAGGCTTATTCTCGTCGTCAGTTCCTCGGCCTCGCTGGTGGTCTTGCCAGCATCGTCGGTCTCGGTCTCGTTGGGTGCGGCGGCTCCGGCGCATCCGATGCCGCCGACAAGGGTAGCGCCGCTGCTGCCGAGTCCGTCTCCGGCGAGGTGACCTACGACGGTGCCTCTTCGTTCCAGGCTCTCGTCGAGGCCGCTGCCGAGAAGTTCATGGACGCCAACCCCGACGTCTCCGTCTCCGGCTCGGGTAACGGTTCGGGCAAGGGCCTGACCGCTGTCGCCGCCGGCACCGTCACCATCGGCAACTCCGACGTCTTCGCCGAGACCAAGCTTGAGGCCGATCAGGTCAAGAACATCGTCGATCACGAGGTCGCCGTCGTTGGCATGGGCCCCGTCGTCTCCAAGAACGTCAAGGTCGACGACCTGTCCCTCGAGCAGCTCAAGGGCATCTTCTCCGGCCAGATCACCAACTGGAAGGAGGTCGGCGGCGACGACGCCAAGATCGTCGTTCTCAACCGCAAGGCTGGCTCTGGCACCCGTGCCACCTTCGAGGCCGCCGTTTTTGGCGACGAGGCCGTCGACTTTAAGGGCGACGCCGAACTCGACAAGTCCGGCGATGTCCAGACTCAGATGGGCAGTACCGACAACGCCATCTCCTACCTCGACTTCTCGCACTTTGATGACTCCAAGTTCAACGCCATCAAGGTCGAGGGCGTCGAGCCCAAGAGCAAGAATGTCACCGACGACTCCTTCAAGATCTGGGCTACCGAGCACATGTACTGCGCTAAGGATGCCGACGAGGCCACCAAGGCCTTCCTGGAGTTCATGCTTTCCGATGACGTCCAGGGCAAGCTCGTCGAGGAGCAGGGCTTTATCCCCGTCTCTGCCATGAAGGTCGTCAAGGACGCCAGCGGCAAGGTCTCCGCTAAATAAGTAATCGCCCCGGAAAGGTTTGCAATGGCAAAACAGCTGCCAAAGCGCGACCTTGAGAACGTGGGCCTGGGCGTCACGGGCGCGTGCGTTGCGCTCGTGACGCTTGTCGTTGCCGCGCTCATCTTTATGGTCGCCCAAAAGGGCCTCTCGGCTTTTCTCAAGGACGGCGTTTCGGTCGTCGAGTTCTTCACCGGCACCAAGTGGGACCTGGCCAACACAGCCGAAAGCGGCCTGCCCTACACCGGCGCCCTGCCCCTGATTGTCACCTCGTTTGCGGTCATGGTGCTCTCCACGCTCATCGCGCTGCCCATCGCCATCGGCTCTGCCATCTTTGCGGTCGAGATTAGCCCTAAGTTTGGCTCTAAGATCTTTCAGCCGCTCATTGAGCTTTTGACCGGCATCCCCTCGGTCGTCTTTGGCCTGATCGGTTTTCACGTGGTCGTCGGTCTTATGAAGAGCGTTTTCCACGTGAGCACGGGCCTGGGCATCTTGCCCGGCGCCATCGTGCTGGCGGTCATGATTCTGCCGACGATGACCACGCTTTCGGTCGATGGCCTGCGCGCCGTGCCCGACGGCTACCGCCAGGGCTCGCTCGCGCTGGGCTACACCCGCTGGCAGACCATCTGGCACGTGGTGCTCAAGTCCGCCATGCCGTCGCTCATGACCGCGGTTATCTTGGGCATGACCCGCGCCTTTGGCGAGACGCTCGCCGTGCGCATGGTCATCGGCGGCATCGAGGCCATGCCGACGTCGCTGCTGTCGCCGGCTTCGACCATCACCACCACGCTCACCACGTCCATGGCAGTCTATGCCGAGGGCTCGGCCCAAGACGATGTTCTGTGGGCGCTCGGCCTGCTGCTGATGGGCATGAGTCTCATCTTCATCCTGATCATCCACCTTATCGGCCGCAAGGGGGCGAAGGCTCGTGGCTAGCACGCGTATCCACATCGACGAGGCGAGGCTCGGGCGTGTCCAAAAGCAGGACCGCTTCGCCACGGGCGTGTTGACGGCGATCGTCGCCATCGTCATGCTCATCGTCGTCTCCATGGTGGCCTATATCCTGTTCGAGGGCATCTCGACGCTGTTCCAGCCGGGCTTTCTCACGGAGCCGTCGCGCGCCAACGGAACACAGGGCGGCGTGCTCTACCAGCTGTTCGACTCGTTCTACCTGCTGCTGATCACCCTGATCATCTCGGTGCCCATCAGCCTGGGTGGCGCAGTCTTTTTGGTTGAGTACGCACCCGACGGACCCGTCCGCGACATTGCCTCCACCGCCATCGAGACGCTGTCCTCGCTGCCTTCCATCGTTGTCGGCATGTTCGGTTTTCTGGTGTTCTCGGTGCAGCTGGGCTGGAAGTACTCCATCATCTCCGGCGCCGTCGCGCTCACCATGTTCAATATCCCCATTCTGGTGCGCGTGATCCAGCAGGCGCTCGAGGACGTGCCGCAGGCCCAGCGCGATGCGTGCCTGGCCATGGGCCTCACCCGCTGGGAGGCCACGCTGCACATCCTGATTCCCGAGGCCATGCCCGCTATCGTGACCGGCATCGTGCTTTCGGCCGGCCGCGTCTTTGGCGAGGCCGCGGCGCTGCTCTTTACCTCGGGCATGAGCTCGCCGGTTCGCCTCAACTTCTTGAGCCTTAACCTGTCGAGCCCTACTTGCGCCTGGAACGTGTTCCGCCCCGGTGAGTCGCTCGCCGTGCATATCTACAAGATCTATGGCGAAGGCAGCCCCGAGGCCCAGCAGATCGTTTGGGGTACCGCGGCACTGCTGATGATTTGCGTGCTGCTGTTTAACGTAATCGCCCGCATTGTGGGCAAGCAACTGGCAAGGAAGATGACGGCCGAATGAGCGAGATGAATGTAACGCCCGCAACCGAAGCGGCATCGTCCGACACCCGGGACTTCCTGTCGAGCGTGGGGGAGAGCGAGAAGCGCGTGCGCGTGAGCGGCAAGGCCGTGAGCGACGAGGTTGTGCTCTCCACCAAGGACGTCAACGTGTACTATGGCGACCACCATGCACTGCACAATACGTCGCTCGACTTCCACAAGGGCGAGATCACGGCGCTCATTGGGCCTTCGGGCTGCGGTAAGTCGACCTTCTTGCGTAGCCTCAACCTCATGAATCGCGAGATTCGCGGCTGCCGCGTGGAGGGCGAGATCAACTATCGCGGGCGCAACGTGAACACCAAGACCGAAAACACCTACGAGCTGCGCCGTTCCATTGGCATGGTGTTCCAGCAGCCCAACCCGTTCCGCAAGTCCATTCGCGACAACATCACGTTTGCGCCTAAGCGCCACGGCATCACCGACCGCGACGAGCTCGACCGCATGGTCGAGGAGAGCCTGCGCGGCGCGGCGCTGTGGGACGAGGTCAAGGACAAGCTCGACAAGAGCGCCCATGCGCTTTCGGGCGGTCAGCAGCAGCGCCTGTGCATCGCGCGCACGCTGGCGCTCAACCCCGACGTGATCTTGTTCGACGAGCCCTGCTCGGCGCTCGACCCCATCTCGACGCTGGCGATCGAGGACCTCATGTCGTCGATCGTTGCCGACCGCGCCATCGTCATCGTGACGCACAACATGGAGCAGGCGTCGCGTGTGTCCAACCGCACGGCGTTCTTCTACATGGGCGATATGGTCGAGTACGACGAGACTGACGAGATTTTCCAACGGCCCAAGGACAAGCGGCTGAATGATTACCTCACCGGCATGTTCTCCTAGTCCGGGACATGCTTGAGGCCCGCGGTGGCCACGGTCGCCACGGGACTGATTGGAGAGGCGGGTCATCTCTTGTGGGAGATGGCCCGCCTTTTTGTGTCGTGTGCGGCCCGCCTTTTCGCTGCTATCATGGACAACGTTAAATTTCTACGAAGGAGCAGGGCATATGGCGATTCTTTTGGGATGCGATTCCGTCAGCCTAGAGTTTCCCACCAAGCATATTTTCGATAGCGTGACGCTCGGCGTGGGCGAGGGCGACCGCATTGGTATTGTCGGCAAAAACGGCGACGGCAAGTCGACGCTGCTGAGCGTGCTCGCCGGCACGCTGGAGCCCGATGACGGCCGCGTGACGCATCGTCGCGGCACCACGATCGGCCTGCTCGGCCAAAAGGACCAGCTTGTCGACACCGACACCGTGCACCATGCCGTCGTGGGTGACACGCCTGAATACGAGTGGGCCTCGAGCCCGCGTACGCGCCAGATTCTGGCCGGCCTTATTAGCGATGTGCCCTGGGAGGGCACGGTGGGCGAGCTTTCGGGCGGCCAGCGCCGTCGCGTGGACCTCGCGCGCCTGCTGATCGGCGACTATGACGTGCTCATGCTCGACGAGCCCACCAACCACCTGGACATGCGCACCATCAATTGGCTCGCGCGTCACTTAAAGGCCCGCTGGCAGCGCGGCCAGGGCGCGATGCTCGTGGTCACGCACGACCGCTGGTTCTTGGACGAGGCCTGCACCAGTATGTGGGAGGTCCACGACGGCCAGGTCGATCCCTTCGAGGGCGGTTACTCCGCATATATCCTGCAGCGCGTGGAGCGCGACCGCATGGCCGCCGTCACCGAGGAGCGTCGTCGCAACATGGCGCGCAAGGAGCTCGCGTGGCTGAGCCGCGGTGCCCAGGCGCGCTCCACCAAGCCCAAGTTTCGCGTTGAGGCTGCTCGTGAGCTGATCGCCGACGTGCCTCCCGTGCGTGACGAGCTGGAGCTCAAGCGCCTAGCCGTGAGCCGCCTGGGCAAGCAGGTTATCGATGTGGTCGACGTGGACGCCGGCTATGCGGATACCGATGGCGCGCCCAAGCAGGTGCTCTCTGACGTGACCTGGCTCATTGGTGCGGGCGACCGCTATGGCCTGCTGGGCGAGAACGGTGCCGGCAAGTCGACGCTGCTCGGCGTGATCCAGGGCAAGATTGAACCCACGCGCGGCCGCGTGAAGATTGGCCAGACAGTGCGCTTTGGCGTGCTGTCGCAGCAGCTCGAGGAGCTCGAACCCTACATGGGCGACACGATCCGAGAGGTGCTCAGCAACTATAAGAAGTACTACGTCATCGACGGCAAGGAGACTTCGCCCGAGAAGCTCTGCGAGCGTCTGGGCTTTACGACGCAGCAGCTCTGGAGTCGCATCGGCGATCTTTCGGGCGGCCAGCGCCGTCGCCTGTCGCTGCTACTGACAATCCTGGACGAGCCCAACGTGCTCATCCTGGACGAGCCCGGCAACGACCTGGATACCGACATGCTGGCGATTGTCGAGGATCTGCTCGACGGCTGGCCCGGCACGCTGATCCTGGTGACGCACGACCGCTTTTTGATGGAGCGCGTGACCGACCAGCAGTGGGCGCTGCTCGACGGCCACCTGACGCATATGCCCGGTGGCGTGGACCAGTACCTGCGCCTGTGCAACGCCACCGCCGAGGGCGAGCCCGTGGGCGCGCCGAGCGCCAAGACCGGCACGTTTGACACCGGTGCCGCGGCAGCTGCGGCCGAAAAGCCCAAGTCGAGCGGTCAGCCCAACGGCCTGTCCAACGCCGAGCGCCAGAAGCTCCGCCGCGAGGTGAGTTCGCTCGAGCGCAAGATGGAGACGCAGCGCGCCCGCGTTGAGGAGGCCGAGGCAGCAATGGCCCAAGTCGATCCCACCAACTACACGGCGCTCGGCGAGCAGCAGGCAAAGATCGACGAGGCTCACGCCGCCATGGACGAGCTGGAGATGGCGTGGCTCGAGGCGAGCGAAAAGCTCGAGGGCGAGGAGTAGACGAGGATGATCAAAGCCGCGTTTTTCGATATCGACGGCACGCTGCTGAGCTTTAAGACCCACCGGATTCCGGCGTCGGCGCAGCAGGTGCTCGACAGCTTTCACGAGCAGGGGATCGCATGCGTGATCGCCACGGGTCGCCCGACCTACCAGATGCCGGACTGGCTGTTCGACCTGGGCTGGGATGCGTACATTACGCTCTCGGGTCAGCACTGTTTTGATGCCGAGGGGGTTTACCGCAGCTGTCCGATCGATCCGGACGACGTTGCGGTGATTGTGGACCAGGTGGCGCAGGGGCGCTATGACTCGCTGTGCATGCAGGGCGAGAACTCGTTTGTGAACCGCCTGTCCGAGCGCGTGGTGACGGCTGGCAGCAACGCGGGAATCGTCTACCACGAGGAGCCGTTTGAGCACGCCTTTGACGCACCGGTCTACCAGTTCTGCGCCTTTGTGGACCCGGCCGACGAACATATCGTGACCGACGCCGTGTCGCATTCGCTCACCACGCGCTGGTGCGACCTGTTCTGCGACATTATTCCCGCTAACGGCGGCAAGGACCTGGGCGTGGCGGCGACGCTCGAGCGGCTTGGTATCGACGCGAGCGAGGCGATTGCCTTTGGCGACGGCGAGAACGACCTGTCGATGTTTGCCGCCGTGGGCACGAGTGTGGCCATGGGCAACGCACAGGACACGGTGAAAGCTGCGGCGACCTATGTGACGACTGCCGTGGACGACGACGGCATCTACAACGCCGCGAAGCACTTTGGATTGATGTAACTGCGGGCCGGCACCTGGCACCTGGGGACACTCCTTGCGGGGCGTCCCCATTTTGTTTTCGTCCCGCACGTTTTGTGAAACACGGCTAACTTTTAGGCAAAGTAGTAAGACATGGGCAACTTTTGCGGTAAAGTTAGCCGTGGAAAGTATCCAAAGGCTAACTAGCAATCATCGCGAAAGGCGGCCCATGGCCCTACGTGAATCCGGAGAAGACTATCTCGAATCGATCTACGTTCTGTCGGAACGCCAGGGCATCGTGCGCTCGATCGACGTTGCGGAGTACCTCGGCGTAACCAAGGCGAGCGTTTCCAAGGCCATGGCGACGCTGGAAAGCAACGGCTATGTCGAAATGGGCAAGCGCGACGTTCATCTGACGGAGCGTGGTCTGGAGGTCGCTCGCCAAATGTGGGAGCGTCACTGCTTTTTCGTGGGGCTGCTGGAGGATGCGGGTGTTTCGGCTGAGGTCGCGTCGCAAGAGGGCTGCCACATGGAGCACTGCCTGAGCGAGGAAAGCTTCGAGAAACTGAGGGCGATGCTGAACCGGGGCGAGGCGACGGGCCAAGCGGCGGAATCCTAACGAACCCCCAGTAGCGCGGAGTTCGCGCAAAGCGCGAACCAGCGACCGGGACCAGCGGTCCTTTCGGCCAAGTCCATTTCAGCAAAGGAACCCCGCCAGCAAGCGATGCCCAAGAACTGCCACCTACGTCACCGCAGGCCGGGGCCGGGTTTGGTTTTGAAAACACTCCACAGCGCGAGGCCCGCCTTTCCGTTGCTCCGCAGGAGCAGGAAAGACGGGCCTCATGCGCGAGGACGTTTTCAAAACCAAGCCCGGTCCCGGCCGGACAGCCCACGAACGCTACAGGTTCTTGACACCCATCGCGCGCATGGCATTCAGGATGGCGATAATCGCCACGCCTACGTCGCCGAACACGGCAAGCCACATGTTGGCGATGCCCAGTGCCGCAAGCACCAGAATCAGCAACTTAATGCCCAGCGCAAAGATGATGTTCTGCCAAACAATCGACATGGTCTTGCGCGCCACGCGGATCGCGCGGGAGATGTTGGACGGCTTGTCATCCATGAGCACGACGTCCGCCGCCTCAATTGCGGCGTCCGAGCCCATAGCGCCCATGGCGATGCCAACGTCTGCGCGGGTAAGCACGGGTGCGTCGTTGATACCGTCGCCTACAAAGGCGAGCTTGCCCTTGCCCGATTCTGCTGCAAGCAGCGCCTCGACATGCTCGACCTTATCACCCGGTAACAGCTGCGCGTGGAACTCGTCGAGACCGAGTTGCTTGGCTACAGACGCCGCAACCTCCTCACGGTCGCCCGTGAGCATGACGGTGCGCTTGACGCCGGCGGCGTGCAGGTCGCGAATCGTTTGCTCGGCATCGGTCTTTATGGTGTCGGCAATTACGATGTGGCCGGCGTACGTATCATCGACCAGCACGTGGAGGATGGTGCCGACGATCTCGCAATTGGGCGCTTCGATACCGGCCACAGCAAGCATCTTGGCATTGCCGACGATGACGCGCTTGCCGTCGATAATCGCCGTCACGCCATGGCCCGCGTCATTGGTGGAGTCGCTTACGCGTTTGGGATCGAGCTCGCCCTGGAAGGCGGTGCGTACCGACTGCGCGATGGGATGGTCGGAGAATGACTCGGCAAGGGCCGCGACTTCGAGCAGCGACTGCTCGGTATAGCCTGCCTCGGGGTGTACCGCCACGACCGAAAACATGCCGTTGGTGAGCGTGCCGGTCTTGTCAAAGACGACGGTGTCCACATCCGCGAGCGTCTCGAGGTAGTTAGAGCCCTTGATGAGGACGCCCAGCTTGGATGCGCCACCGATGCCGCCAAAAAAGCTGAGCGGCACGCTGATCACGAGCGCGCATGGGCAACTGACGACGAGGAAGGTCAGGCCGCGCAGGATCCAGTCGGACCAGGCGCCGGTGACCAAGCCACCGCCGAGCGCGAGTACCGCGGCCGCGCCGGTGACAGCGGGCGTGTAGACGCGGGCGAAGCGCGTGATGAAGTTCTCGGTGCGTGCCTTCTTCTCACTAGCGTTTTCTACGAGCTCCAGGACGCGCGCGACGGTGGACTCGCCAAAGGGCTTGGTGGTGCGCACGTGGATGAGGCCCGTCATGTTGATACAGCCGCTGATGATATCGTCGCCGGACTTGGCGGGGCGGGGGACTGACTCGCCCGTGAGCGCGGCGGTGTCGAGCTGGGTTTCGCCTTCGACGATGACGCCGTCGATAGGCACGCGCTCGCCGGGTTTGACCACGATCACGGTGCCGACGGCGATGTCATCGGGGAAGACCTGCTCGAGTGTGCCGTCGGGCTGCTCGACGTTAGCGTAGTCGGGCGCGATGTCCATCATGGCACTGATCGACTTGCGGCTCTTGCCCACGGCGTACGCCTGAAACAGCTCGCCGACCTGGTAGAACAGCATGACGGCGGCGCCTTCGGCCATGTGCGGGTCGGTATCGGGGAAGAGCACCATGGCAAACGCGCCGATGGTCGCGACGGCCATGAGGAAGCTCTCGTCGAAGGCCTTGCCGCGGCGGATGTTATTGAATGCCTTTTGCAGTACGTCGTAGCCGGCAATCAAAAACGGCACGAGGAACAGCACAAAGCTGGCGTAGATGTCGCCCGGGGTGCCGAATGCGGCGGTAAGGGTGCCGAACTCATCGAGGGCGTACACCACGGCAAAAATGCCCAGCGCTACCAGGATGCGGTTGCGCTTATGCTCGAGTGATTCTTTTTTCTTGCGCTTCTTCTTTTTCTTTTTGGGGTCGGCGGTGGCCATGACTCGTATCCTCCCATTTGAATGTATGAACATTCGCTCATATAATTTCGCGAGCAAAGGCCGCAGCAAGCGCGGCCTTGCAGGTTGGCGTAAACCTGGGCTAGAGAATAATCTCGCAGTCCGGCTCGGCGTCGGCGGTGAACTCCACAACGCGGTCGAGGACCTCGTCGAACTCGGCGTCATCGGCCTCGAGCGTCAACTTCTGGGTCATAAAGTTGACGGACACGGATTTGACGCCCTCGAGCTTGGCCAGCTCGTCCTGAAGCTCGCGCGCACAGTTGGCGCAGTCGATCTCATCGAGCTTAAACTGCTTTTTCATGGTGGGTTCCTTTCCCTGTATTTGCGGCTTGGGTGCAGGCCGCGCTGGTACCGTGGTTGGCTGCTATTCGCAGATGTGGCTCATGCCCTGGTTGAGCATGGTGTAGACGTGGTCGTCGGCGAGCGAGTAGAGGATATTGCGCCCGTCGCGCCGGAATTTAACCAGGTGCGACTGCTTGAGTGTGCGCAGCTGGTGCGATACTGCCGACTGCGAGGTTTCGGTCGCTTCGGCGATGTCTGCCACGCAGAGCTCGCGGCCCATGAGGGCGTAAAGGATCTTGATACGCGTGGTGTCGCTGAAGACCTTGAACAGGTCGGCGAGGTCGTAGAGAAGTTCCTCGTCGGGAAGGTCCTCGGGCGAGCAGGTGGTGGGGATCGCGGGTTCGGTGGCCTCGATGTCGGGTTTCGTTTCATCAACGCGGATGCTCATTGCAATATCCTTTCATATGAACATGCGCTCATATAACTTGCTTTCGATTATATGAGTGTATGTTCATATGTCAATACAATTTGCGTTAATTTCGATGACTGCTTGCCGCTTCTGCGATTTTCTGTGGGTTGGGAGACATCGACGCAATGCTCGCCAACATATTTCGAGATGTTCGGCTAGCATGCTAAGAAAGCCACCTTGAGAAGCATTAGAACTGTTCATATTTGTACTTTATCGTGTCAAATACCGCGAGAATCAGTTCTTCCTCTACGGGAGTTTCTGCAGAATCAGTTTTATCTAAAGTTATATTGAGCATTGCTGCAGCCAATCTGGCACATCGGTGGCCGAATAAGTCGAAAAATGTAGGTGGACATCCGCAGAGATCGCCTTTAGAAGAGCGAATTCTCAATTAGATTAATAATCGTGTCGTCTTCCGTGCGGTTTTCATCGATTTTTGCGAACATGTCGCATTCCCAAGCCCCATTGATTTCCTCAGCAAGGGCCCCGACGTGTTGCATGTCGTCGGGTTCGGGCACATCGTTGATGCTCGGGTCATCAGCTTGCGGATATTGGCTTGCAATTTCGCGCTTGGCGGCCTCTTCTTCTTTGAGTGTCTCCAGGACGCGGCGACCGTATTCGAAGTAGCGCCGCAAGACAAATTGACGAAGAGTTTCTTGCAGGATGGCGAAGTTATCCGGGAGTCGACCGGGCCATATCTTCTCGCGAATGCGAATCGCTTCCATGACCCGTTTAAAAGCGGACTGCTTGAAAAACGAATGACGATTAACCGTGATAACGGCATATCCCATGTTTCGCAGCGTGTTTCGGCGCTCCTCGTCAATTGATTGCTGCTCGGGTTCGGCGTGGTAAAAGCCGTTGTATTCGATATCGGTCATCGAATTTTCGAGCAGCGCGTCGAGGTAGAAAACCGTCCGTCGCGTTAGGGCGGCGTATCTTTTGGGGACTGGGATCGGATAATCCGTTTTGATAGCGCGTATGGCTAAGCCACCCATTGACTTGGGCATTGTCAGCATCATGACAAACGCCGTTTCGAGTGGGGAGCAACAGCCTTCGTGTACATAAGAAAGTGCCTTAAGTGCTTTATTAGATCAACGATACCCCGGTGCCTCTGAAAAGAAGGCTCTGAGCTCTTCAACGCTGGTTAGGGCTGGGCGCTCGCGATATTGAGTTTCGTCGGACGTTCCAAGCGCGTAGGAGCCGCAGATTTCAAAGTAATACTCAACGAGCTCCGAAAGGTTGAGGTCGGCTGTTGCTTCTAACGCGCACAGCTTGATATCGACGATGTAGACGTTCGGCTCGAGTTCTAGGTAGCTTTCTGCATCAAACGTATAGCGCGTGCAGTGGCAGATGCAGCCCTTGCGGTGCCTTTTGGCATTATTGGAAAACGTCAGCACATGGATACGTTCAGAATCGACATTCTTTCTGTTGAGCCATGCTCGTGCCGCTTCCAGGTCGGACGTGGTCGGCGCAGACACCCTGATCTTTTCCATAGGTATGGGACCGGTCGCGTAGCTTGCGAGCGAGTTGGCTGTTTGGTATACAGCGCGTGCCGTGGTATGTGACAGAATGATTCCCATACGCGCATGATGGCATAGCGGACGCCGCATACGCCCGAAACTTCGGGCAACGGTATTGGGGCGCGGCTTATCTTCTGCGAACGGTGGGTTTTTGAGCTGTCGTATTGAGGGAGCAGCTTTGGCTGGGGAGGTTTCTGCCGGCTGCCCCTTTTTGATGAACTTTAGTTGCGGATTCGTAGCTTCTAAGCGTTTTTGCCGACCGCTCAGATGCCTCACCAACATAATTTGAGTTATTCGGCCTTATCCTATACAAATGGTGCGATCGCAACGTCCTATTCGAATTGATTCAGGTAGATTTATGGTAGCGCGCAGAGATGTGGTGTAAGAGGCGGGGCATGCCCCGCCTCTTCTCT
>CAUFRY010000051.1 GCA_959028445.1 uncultured Collinsella sp.
TTTTCACGGTTTTCGGTATGGCCGAGGCTATCCGTGTTAACGTAGTAGATGGGCCACTTTTGTGGCAAGGGGGCCGATCTGCGGGCCAGGGTAGCTAAAAGAGCCCCGTCCCAAAAAGACTGATTGGGAGCTGGGGCGTGTCGATGCGATAGTATTACGTGGTGATATTCGACAAACCGTGGGCTTCATCCGAGGGCTTTATGGAACAACACCAGCATTATCAGAGCCTGCAAGACCAGGCATACAACGCATTGCGCTCCAAGATCATCTATGCCGAGCTCAAGCCTGGCACGCGCCTTTCGGCGATTGGTCTGGAAAAGGAGACGGGAATCGGGCGCACGCCCATTCGCGAGTCCTTTGTGCGCCTGCGTGAGCAGGAGCTGGTGGAAACGCGTCCCAAAAGCGGCACTTATGTCTCAAAAATCAGCATGGAGCGCGCCGAGAACGCCTGTTTCTTGCGCGAGAAGCTCGAGAGAAGCGTGCTCATTAAATGTTGTTCGGCTGCTACGCCCGAGCAAAAGCAGCGGCTTGAGCAGATTCTTGCCGAGTCCGAGTCACTCGACCATAGCGAAACACGTCGCTTTTTCGATCTGGACAACTTGTTCCATGAGACATGTTTTGAGATTGCCGATCGTCACATGTTGTGGGATTGGATGAAGAGCATCAACACGCATTTTGAGCGATACAACTGGTTGCGTATGGTGTCGCAGGATCTGGATTGGGAGCCGATTCGTCGGCAGCATCGCCGGATTCTCGAGGCCATTAAGAGGGGCGATACCGATGCGGCGAGTTATCTGGCAGAGACGCACTTGCACCTGATGCCCGAGGAGCAGGGCCCGGTTATCGCCTTGCATCCCGACTACTTTGAGCTGCCTAAAGACTCGTCTATCTAGCCCATCATCGCATCTGCTCGAGACGTAAAAACGACGCTGCTCACCTACAGCGTTTTGCAACCGAGATTTTTAAAAAAATGCCTAAAATGGCTCAGACTGCTGACAATTGGGAAACGGGGTGCGCCATGGCGCAGATGAGAATCAAGGACATTGCCGCCGAGGCGGGCGTGAGCCCGGCCACGGTCTCGCGCTATCTCAACAACCGCCCCGGGCAGATGACCGAGGAAACCCGCGCTCGCATCGCGGCGGTTATCGAGCGCACCGGCTATCGTCCACGTGCCGCCGCGCGCAATCTGCGCAGCTCGCGTACCAACCTCATCGGCGTGATCCTGGCCGACATCGCTAACCCGTTCTCCAGCGCCATGCTCGAAGGGCTTTCCGCCAGTGCCGCCGCGCGCGGCTGCTCGCTTATGACTGCCATTAGCGGCAATGATTCCGCCAAGGAAGCAGAGTCGCTCACCAGACTTATCGATGCCGGCGTGGACGGCCTGGTCGTCAACACCTGCGGCGGCAATGACGAGGCGATCGCCGCGGCTGCGGGACGCCTGCCCGTCGTGCTGCTCGACCGCGATATTGCCGCCGGCGGTGTCGATCTGGTGACCTCCAACAACCGTGAGCTGGTCGCCGGCCTGGTAGACGCCTTGGCTGTCGCGGGCAGCGAGCGCCTGTGCCTGCTCACCGAGGCAAGCGACGACAGCCCTGTGCGTCGCGAGCGTGCCGAGGCCTTTGTCGACGAGCTTTCGCGACGCGGCCTTGCGGGTGAGGTCGTCACCCTGGCCGATGGTGGCGCCACGGGTGTCAGTCGCCTGGACGAGACCATCCGCGGCTATGCGGGTAAAAAGCTCGGCCTCATTGCCGTCAACGGCCTGGTCTTTCTGCGTCTGACCGAGGCGCTAGCGCAGCTGGGACCCTCGCTGCCGGCGGGGCTCAAGATCGCGACGTTTGACGACTACCCCTGGAACCATGTGCTCTTTGGTGGCGTGACCACGGCCGCGCAGGACACCCTCACCATTGCCGAGCGCGTAGTCGAGCGCCTTTCCGAGCGCATCGACGTTGTTACCACCACCGTGGGCGAGGCCGCAAAGCTCGCCCCCAAGCGCATCGAGATTCCCGGCCACATCGAACACCGCGCTTCGACCTCGCGCTAGCCTGTATGATAATATATAGACAATGTCATACAGGAGGTATCCATGGCTGCGTCTGTGCTGAGTGTGCGAGTGGACTCGTCAATTAAAGACTCATTTGCCGAACTGTGCGAAGAGCTTGGCATGACTTCGTCTGTTGCGGTCAATATGTTTATGAGGCAGATGCTGCGCGAGCGCTCTCTGCCGTTTGTTCCTTCACTTGGTAAAAGCTCTGCGAGCGAAAGCGCCGCGGCGGGCATTTTGGATACTGCCCAGATTGAGTCCGCCGTCCGCGAGGCAGCCAGCACGATTCCCGCCATCAAAACCGTGATTCTATTTGGTTCGTATGCCCGTGGCGAGGCGCATGCCGATAGTGATATTGACTTGCGTCTCGAAGTCGATCGCGAGCAGGGCTTTGGTCTTTTTGCGCTGTCGGCGTTTGGCGAGGCGGTGCGCAAAGAAACCGGGAGGCAGGTTGATCTCGTCTCTAGTGATCATCTTGATGACGAACTTGCCGCGGTAATCGAGCGCGAAGGAGTGATCCTTTATGATCGCGCGTAAGTCAGACAGCCTTCGCGCCCAAGAGGTTTTGGAGGCCATCTCCGAAACGAACGAGCGCATCAAGGCTTTTGATATCACCGAGGACCAGTTTCTGCATGCGAATGACGTGCGGACGAGGGCGTTGGCGGACTCCCTTTTGATGTGTGCGCTTAGGGTGACGGAAGAAGCGGGCAAATTGTCGGAACGCTCGCAGCGGCTTCATCCCGAAATTGAATGGCGTGGAATTATCGGCATGAGAAATTATCTTGCGCATGATTACGGCAATGTCGACCGCTCGGTTGTTTGGGATGCAGTGACGATGGAGTTCCCTGCGCTGGAACGAGCCTGTAGACAAATTGTCTCCGAATCTGAACGCTAGCCGCTCGTTCGCAACTGCCTGTTCACACACGTTTTTTGAGCGCTTGATACGCTTTAACCCTGCGGAAACATTTTTCTGCGATAGTATCTGCGATATAGACCAGTCGAAACCCGCCCGAAAGAAAGGGGAGCGACATGAACCAGCAGAACATCGATTACGTACTCCGCTCCGTAGAGCAGCGTGACATCCGCTTTGTGCGTCTGTGGTTTGTCGACATTCTCGGCCGCCTCAAGAACTTTGCCATTAGCCCCGAGGACCTCGAGGTCGCTTTTGAGGAGGGTATTGGCTTTGACGGCTCCGCCATCGAGGGCTTTGCCACGCCCGAGGAAGCCGACATGCTGGCGTTTCCCGATGCTTCGACCTTCCAGATTTTGCCGTGGCGCCCGAGCCACAACGGCGTCGCCCGCGTGTTCTGCGATGTGTGCACCCCCGACCGCAAGCCCTTCGCCGGCGATCCGCGCGATGCGTTGCGCCGCATGTTCTATAAGGCCGAGAAGGCTGGCTACCTGCTCAACGTGGGCGCCGAGCTGGAGTATTACTACTTCCCCGACGAGCACACCCCCGAGCCGCTCGACAACGTGGGCTACTTCGATCTTTCGGTGAGCGATGCCGCTCGCGACCTGCGCCGCAACACGGTCCTCACGCTCGAGAAGATGTCCGTGCCCGTGGAGTACACCTTCCACGCCGCCGGCCGCTCGCAGCACGGCATGAGCCTGCGCCACGCCGAGGCCCTGAGCATGTCCGACGCCATCACCACGGCCAAACTCATCATTAAGCAGCAGGCTTACGAGAGCGGGTGCCACGCCTCCTTTATGCCCAAGCCGTTGGCGGGCGAGGACGGCAGCGCTATGTTCCTGTGCCAGTCGCTATTCGACCACGACGGCAACAACGTCTTTTGGGGCGAGGACGACGAGAAGTACCACCTCTCCGATATCGCCAAGCACTACATGGCCGGCATCTTGGCGCACGCGCGCGAGATCAGCGCCATCACTAACCCCACGGTCAACTCGTACAAGCGCATCACCACGGGCGGCGACTCCGTGCCGCAGTACGCCACGTGGGGCCTGCGCAACCGCGCGAGTATGGTCCGCATTCCGGTCTACAAGCCCGGCAAGCAGCTGTCCACGCGCATCGAGCTTCGCAGCCCCGACCCCATGGCCAACCCGTACCTGGTCAACGCCGTCACGCTGGCGGCTGGCCTGGACGGCATCGAGCGCAAGCTGGAGCTCCCGCCCGAGGCAACGGCTGAGACGCTCAAGCTTACCGACCGCCAGATGGTCGAGGCCGGCTACACGCCGCTGCCGCGCTCGCTCAAAGAGGCGCTCGACGTGTTTGAGGACTCGCAGTTTATGAAGGATGCCCTCGGCGAGCACATCCACAGCTTCTTCCTCAAAAAGAAGCGCGACGAGTGGCATAAGTTTGAGTCTACGATCACCGAGTGGGAGATTAAGCACTACCTGGCGAACTCCTAATCGCGCTGACTTGTTCCAGTACGATTGAGCTCATTTCCTTGGAGGCCGATATGTCCGAAAAGAGTGCCCTGTTCATGGCGCGCACGACGCGCTTCCACGAGTTTGCCCGCAGCTTGACGACCACCCTGGGTGTCGAGGTGAGCCTGGCTACCCCCGATTCGCCGACTGCGGCGCACGACTTTGACCTGCTGATCCTCGATTCCGACGGCATCCGCAGCGACCGCATCGATCAGATTGCCAAGTGGCTTGACGATCGCGGCGGCGTCCCCATGTTGGTGATCGTCGACGACGAGGCGCTCGGCACCCTGCGCCTGCCGAATCACGCGCATGCCGACTTTGTATGCCCCACGGCGACGCCCAACGAACTCAAGGCTCGCGCACAGCGCCTGATGGGCGAGGAGGAGACCGTCACCGCCGACGATGTGCTCAACATCGATAACCTCGAGATTAACCTGGCTACCTACCAGGTGACACTCGATAACGAGCCCATCGACCTGACGCTGATGGAGTACTCGCTGCTGAGCTTTTTGGCGACGCATCCCAACCGTGCCTACAGCCGCGAGGTACTGCTGCACCGCGTGTGGGGCTTTGAGTACTGCGGCGGTACGCGTACCGTCGACGTGCACATCCGACGCATCCGCTCCAAGGTGGGCCCGCAGATCGCGGCACATATCACCACCGTCCGCGGCGTGGGCTATCTGTTTAAGGACTAGCTTTTCACCACAAAGGGGACAGGCACCTTTGTGGTGGTTTTGACGCAGGCCGGGTCCTTTTGGGCCTGCAACAGAACTTAAGCCTTCCTAAAAGATTGCGTTCTCATACACGTGCACCCGCATATTGGGGTACAACTCAACGTGAACAATGATGGCCCGCCACATGTTTGGCGGGCCTTTGGTTATTTGACGAAAGGATCGCAGCTATGAGCGAGAACGATTCCCAGCGTCCCCAGGATGCGGGCAACGCCGGCGAGACGCAGCAGCAGCCGCGTGTGCAGGTGGAGTCGACGCCTGCCGGCAACAACATTCCCTACGTGCAGGCTTACGACACACAGACCGGCAAGCCGCTGGGCGGCCAACAGGTTGTAAACAAGCACACGGTGGTCAAGACCAAAACCAAAAAGCTGCCGATCTTTATTACGGCACTCGCCGGCTGTGCATGCGGTGCCCTGCTGGTCATCGCGCTCATTATGAGCGGCACGCTCAATATTGGCGGCGGCAGGAACGTCGTGACGGCGGGTGCTTCGGGTTCGTCGACGCAAAAGATTACGATCGACTCCGAGGACACCACACTTGCCGAGGCCGTTTCTGCCAAGGCCCTGCCCTCCGTCGTTTCCATCACCGCCACTTCGAGCGGCAGCCAGAATGGCTCGCTTTCGCAGTCTGCCGACGAGTCGGATGGCTCGGGCAGCGTCGGCTCGGGCGTTGTGCTCGATACCGAGGGTCACATCCTCACCAACAACCACGTGGTCGATGGTTACGACCAGTACGTGGTGACCATGGACGACGGCACCACCTACGAGGCCGAGTTCGTGGGCAACGATGCTTCGAGTGACCTGGCCGTCATCAAGCTCAAGGATGCAGACGCCTCCAAGCTCACCCCGATCGAGATCGGCGACTCCTCCAAGCTCAACGTGGGCGAGTGGGTCATGGCGATCGGCTCGCCGTTCGGCAACGAGCAGTCTGTCTCCACGGGCATTGTGTCGGCGCTGTATCGCTCCACGGCCATGAGCTCTACCAGTGGCAACACCATCTACGCCAACATGATCCAGACCGATGCCGCCATCAACCCGGGCAACTCCGGCGGCGCGCTCGTCAACGACAACGGCGAGCTCGTGGGTATTAACTCGCTCATCGAGAGCTATTCGGGCTCCAGCTCGGGCGTGGGCTTTGCCATTCCCGTTGACTACGCCAAGAACATTGCCGACCAGATCATCGACGGCAAGACGCCGGTTCATCCGTACTTGGGCGCCACGCTTTCGAGCGTCAACGCGCTCAACGCCCGCACCAACAAGCTGAGCACCGATAGCGGCGCGTATGTGGCGAGCGTTGTCGAGGACGGTCCCGCTGCCAAGGCCGGTATCCAGGAGGGCGACGTTATCACCAAGCTGGGTGACGACGAGATCACGAGTGCCGACGGCCTGATTATTGCGCTGCGTAGCCACGAGGTGGGCGAGAAGGTCGAGATCACGCTCGTGCGCGGCAAGGACGAGAAGAAGGTCACTGTCGAGCTGGGCTCCGACGAGGAGCTGCAGAACCAGCAACAGGACGACAGCTCGACTGACACCGGCAACGGCGGTATTACCGACGAGCAGCTGCGCCAGTACCTGGAGGAGCTGCTGGGCCAGCAGGGCCAGGGACAGGGCTACGGCCAGGGTTACTAACGAGTCGCTCCACACATACCGAAGCCAGAGGGGCTGTCCCGCCAAGTACGGGACAGCCCCTCTTTTCGTACTGATCCCTTGGGGACGGAGGAAAACGGATCATTTTGAGCTGGCGAGGTGGTTAACCCCGGTCCGACGGCTGCCGATTCGGTGCGCTTTGAGACCGCTATTCGGCCCCATCGCGACCGGTGGTACTCTTGTATCCGTTTGAAATCGAGCGAAGGAGTGCCGCTATGGAGCAATCGAGCCTGTTTGGTGACGGCGTGGACATCGATACCGAAACGCCCACGAGCGCGGATGCCACCGCACCGACCGATGCCCGCGCCCAGGCGGCGGCACGCGCGGCCGAGCTGCGCCACGAGCTCGACTACCACGCCTACCGCTACTACATGCTCGATGCGCCCGAGATTACGGACGCCGCCTTCGACAAAATGCTCATCGAGCTGCAGGAGATCGAGGCGGCCTATCCCGATCTGGTGACCCCCGACAGCTATACCCAGCGCGTGGGCGGCTACGTGAGCGAACAGTTTACGCCGGTCACGCACATGGCACGCATGTATTCCATGGACGACGCCATGGATCTTGATGAGCTTGACGCGTGGCTCCAGCGCACCGAGGATGCACTTGGCGCCGGCAGCGTCACCTATACCTGCGAGCTCAAGATTGACGGCCTGGGCGTGGCGCTTACCTATCAGAATGGCACCTTCGTGCGCGCGGCCACGCGCGGCGACGGCACCACGGGCGAGGACGTGTCGCTCAACGTGCGCACCATCAAGGACGTGCCCATGCACCTGTCCGAGCCGGCGCTTGCCCACATGGGCGCCGACCGTGAGCGCGCCATCGAGGTCCGCGGCGAGGTCTACATGCCCAAGGGCAGCTTTGTGCGCCTGAACGACGAGGCCGATGCCGAGGGCCGCGATCCCTTCGCCAACCCGCGTAATGCCGCTGCAGGATCCCTGCGCCAAAAGGACCCCAAGGTCACGGCGCGCCGCGACCTGGCCACCTTTATCTACGCCATCGCCGATACCGACCCGCTGCACGTCCACAGTCAGCGCGAGTTCCTCGACTGGCTGCGTAGCGCCGGCTTTAGCGTCAACCCCAACGTGGCCCGCTGCGCCACGCCGGCCGAGGTCCACGAGTTCTGCGCCCAGGCGCTCGAGCATCGCGGCGACCTGGACTACGACATCGACGGCGTGGTCGTAAAGGTCGACAGCTTTCAGCAGCAGCTCGACCTGGGCTTTACCGCCCGTGCACCGCGCTGGGCTATCGCCTTTAAGTTCCCGCCCGAGGAAAGGCAGACCATCCTGCGCGAGATCCGCATCCAGGTGGGCCGCACCGGTGTGCTCACGCCGGTCGCGGAGTTCGATCCGGTGACGGTCGCCGGTTCCACCATTGCGCGCGCCACACTGCACAACATCGATGAGATCCGCCGTAAGAACGTGCGCGAGGGCGACACCATCATCGTGCACAAGGCGGGCGACGTCATTCCCGAGGTCGTGGGCCCGGTGCTCGACAAGCGTCCGGCCGATTCGGTCGACTGGCAGATGCCCGAGGTCTGTCCCGTGTGCGGTAGCCCCGTGGTCCACGAGGACGGCGAGGTCGCTTACCGCTGCGTCTCCGTCGACTGTCCCGCGCAGCTCAAGGAGCGCCTGCTCCACTGGGTGAGCCGCGGCTGCATGGACGTCGACGGCCTGGGTGACGAGATTGTCGACAAGATGATCGCCGCCGGTCTGATTCACGATGTCGCGGATTTCTACCAGCTCACGGTCGATGACATCGCCGGCCTGGACACGGGCCGCGTGTATGCCAGCTCCAACAGCAAAAAGGGCGTCAAGAAGGGCGATCCCATTCCGGTTGGTATCAAGACGGCCGAGAAGATTATCGCCGAGCTTAACAAGTCCAAGAGCCAGCCGCTCGGGCGCGTACTGTTTGCCTTGGGTATCCGCCATGTGGGCAAAAGCGTGGGCGAGGTCATCGCCGAGCGATTCTTATCGATTGACAAGCTCATCTTGGCGAGCGAAGAGGACATCGCCGAGTGCGAGGGCATCGGTCCCAAGATTGCGGCGAGCGTCAAACAATTCCTGGCCGTGCCCGAGAACCTCGCCGTGCTGGAGCGCTTGCGTCAGGCGGGCCTGTCGCTTGAGGCCGACTTGGGAGCTGCACATGCACAGGCCGCAGCCGATGCCGGCGTAGCGGGCGAGCTCGCCGACGCACAGCCGCTCGCGGGCCTGACGTTTGTGCTGACCGGTACGCTCGTAAACCGCACGCGCGACGAGGCGGGTGCCGCGCTCAAGGTGCTCGGCGCTAAGGTTTCGGGCAGCGTGTCGAAGAAGACGAGCTACCTGGTCGCCGGTCCCAAGGCAGGCTCCAAGCTCACCAAGGCCGAGCAGCTTGGCGTGCCCGTGCTGGACGAGGACGCGCTCGAGCAGATCCTTGCGACCGGCGAGGTGCCCCAGGCTTAGGACATCGATAATCAAATTAGAAAACCTCCCGGAAAGGTTGATACTTTCCGGGAGGTTTTTATTTGGGCGTGGTGGCGGGCAGCATGATCTGCGTCATGTAGGTTGCTGAGGGTGACCCTGCGGAGCGGTGTCGTTCCGGAGCGATAGAAGATTCATACAAAGCAAAGGGGCCCCGCAGTGAGGTCCCACAACTGGGCTGCCCCATTGTAATGAGTTTTATACACTTTAACATTAACATTAACGTGTATACTTAGCAGTGAAGATATATGTTGAGAGGAGCAGTTATGGTTACCGTCGCGTTTTCGGAACTGCGCCAAAACCTTACGCAGGTGGCCGAAAAGGTTGCCAATGAGGGCGAGGAGGTTGTGGTCTTCAAGCGGAGCAAGCCGTTGTTCAAGATCGTGCCGCTCGACTATCAAGGCCCGGTTGCAGTGGAATATGACGCTGCCCAGGAGCGTGGGGGCGCAAAACCGACGTGCGACACGGGCAAGCCCAAGCGCGACGTGGGTACGATGTGGCATCCCAAGATCACCTGGAAGGAGATCCGTGAGATGCTCGCGGAGAATGAGGACTACCAGGAGTATCTCGATATCGTGGCTAACATGCCAAAGGGAACGCCGCTCGATACGATGACGGTTGAAGATGAAAAGCGCGTCGCGAGGGAGCGCTACCTATGAGGGCATTTCTCGATACCAATTTTCTGCTCGATTGCGTGCTTCCGGGCCGGCCGGAGCACGCAGCGGCGCAAACGATCAAGGGGCTCGTTGACGTGGGGCTTATCGAGGGCGTTGTTTCGGCCTGCTCTCTCAAGGACGTGTACTACATTCTCACTAAACAGGCAGGCGAGGCGCGCGCCCGCGAGGTAGTGCGCGACTGTCTTAAGAGCTACTCGGTAGAGCCTCTCGACCAAGAAGCTTGTTTTACCTCCGCCTATTCCGATGAGCCGGACTTTGAGGACGGCTGTATCCGTGCGATGGCCGAGCGTGCCGGCGTGGACTTTATCATCACGCGTGACCGCGCCGCTTTTGTGCGCTCGACCATCAAGACCTTCTCGCCTGCAGAGTTCATCCGTGCGTTTCCGATTCCGGAGGAGTAAAACCGCCATATCGGGGACTGTCCCCGGCGTTTGGCGAGCTTGTTGGGAGGCTCCTGGTCCAGTGACTGTTACAAAAAACGGCTATAGCAAATTTGTTGTACTTCGATCTGAAGACTATGACTTCATGGTTCAGGAACAGGCTAAGGCTCGTCTGATGGCTCGTATAGCTGTGGCCGAGCAGGAGCGTGCTGCTGGCATGGCGCGTGATGCCTTTGAGGCTCTCGATGACCTTGAGGCAAAATATGGCCTATAACGTCAAGATTCTGCCTTCAGCCGAACGTTTTCTGGGCGGTTCTTACTTTGCTGGGGCAACCGGCACCGTGATCTGCGTCACGTAGGTTGTGGGGTCGTCGCTGATGATGTCGTCGATAAGGGCGATTTCGCGTTGCCCCGCTACGCTGTCAACTTGTCAAAAGCCCCGCGGCGGTTGAGTACGGTGAATGCCATCACGCAAATGACTGCCGACAGAATTGACCCGCACGGCGAGGCGATGCCCATGGGAAACAACGTATCGGAATAGGCGTTCGACAGCAGCCACGCGCCCGGCACGCGAATGAGCGCTACGGCCAGCACGTTGTGCGCAAAGCCGATGTAGCTCTTGCCGTATGCAGCGAAAAAGCCGCTAAAGCAAATGTGGATGCCGGCAAAGATTGCGTCGAAAATGTAGCTGTGCATATAGCCGGTACCGGCCGCGACAACCGCGGGATCCTTGGCAAAAAAGCCGATAAACGCCGGCGCCACCAGCCACATCAGCACCGTGATTAGGCAACCGTACACTACCGATATGGTCATGGCGTCCTTGAGTACCTGACGTGCACGGTCGCCCTTGCCCGCGCCGGCGTTTTGCGCTGTGAGCGCGCTGACGGTGGCACCCATGGAACTCGGCACAATGAACAAGAAGCTGATCATCTTTTCGACCAGGCCTACGGCGGCGGCGTCGACGAGCCCTCGGTGGTTGGCGATGACGGTGATAAACATAAACGCCACCTGGATGCAGCCGTCCTGCACGGCCACAGGCACGCCGATCTTAAGAATGCTGCCGAGCACCTCGGGCTGGGGGCGCAGGTCGCTGCGCTTAACGTGGATGTTCGTGCGGCGGCTCTTGAGCCACACGAGCGCGAGGGCAACGCTGGCCGTCTGGGCGGTTACCGTGCCGAGCGCCGCGCCCACGGGGCCGAGCCCCATGTGGCCGATGAACAGAAAGTCGAGCGCGATGTTGATGATGCATGCCACGCCGATCACGTACATGGGCGAGCGCGAATCTCCCAGCCCGCGAAAGATGGCCGAAAGAATGTTGTACGCGGCGATAAAGGGAATGCCGATAAAGCAGATACGCAGGTAGGCGGCGGTTCCTTCGACCGCCTCGGGTGGCGTGCCAATGAGCGCCACAACCTGTGGGCATAGTGCAAGCAAGATGACGGCCAGCACCACCGAGACACCCATAAAGAGCGTAATGGTGTTGCCGATGGCGGTCTCGGCGCGGTCGAAGCGGCGCGAGCCCACGGCGTGGCCGACGATGACCGTCGTTCCCATGGCCAGACCCACGAGCGTCACGGTAATGATATAGAGCGTCTGAGCGCCATTGCCCACGGCGGTGATGCCGGCAGCGCCGCTAAACTGCCCCATCATGTACAGATCGGCCATGCAATAGAGCATCTGCAAAAAGTACGAGAGCATATAGGGCAGGGCAAAGACCGCGATGGTCTTGAGGACATTGCCGTGTGTGAGGTCGTGTTCCATGGGCGGGGCACTTTC
>CAUFRY010000052.1 GCA_959028445.1 uncultured Collinsella sp.
CAGGGAGGCGGGGCTGTCCCTCCCGGAATCGTCCAAATAGGTGTTGCCAATCCACGGAGGGGAGCTCCTCCATCAGCCTCGGCCCTCCCATGCCGCGGAACCTCGACCTGAGCCCTTCCGGCGCGGTGGTGAGCAGCGACCTCGCGGTGTTGATCGCCGAGGTCCGCGCCTTCACCGCCCCGGAGCGCGCCGCGAGCATGCAGCGCACCCCGTCGACCCACCCGTCCTGGCTCTTGGGGGTCCCGAGCCTTGAGCCGGACATCGCCGCGCGGGCGGCCCTCTCCGCGTCCGCCTCGTCGCACTTTCCCTGCCCCGGGCGCCTCCTCTGCATCCTCGCCGGGGAGAGCGCCTCGCGCACGGGCATCCCCAGCGACGCGAGGTGCCTGGTGAGGCCCGCCCCGTAGGACGACGTCCCCTCCATCGCGACGCAGGCCGGCTCCCCGGCCGCGGCGATCGCCCCGGCGAGCGCCTCGTAGCCCGCCGCGTCGGCGGGGAACTGGCGGGACAGGACCTTGCGGCCCCTCCAGTCCAGGACGCACAGCCAGTGCGAGTCGGCGTGGGTGTCGACCCCGCAGAAGACCGGCCCGCGGGCGCCGGGTGTCGATTCGTTTTGCATGTCTCGCTCCGTTCTTTCCGTGCTCGCCTGGACCGGGCAGACGGCACACTGACGGGGCGCGATAGAATGCGGTTGTTCGGGTCCGCGGTATCGCTCCATGCTCCTATTAGGTCATGCGGCGGTCTCGGCTCGCCGCGGCCCGCGCGGGACATGTCAGGAAACGAGGGCAGCCCTGTGGGCGCCAGCGGAATGTGGGGTCACCGCGCGGTCCGCATCTGATGGTGTCGACGTCAATGGTATACGGGTGCATCATCGACGTCTTCAATACAGAAAATATCAGTGCGGAATGTTCCGGAGAGAAACCCCGTCCCGCCCCCGGATTCCCTGCGTTTACGGCCTTGAGGTCGGCGAGGGCGGAGATCGTGGCTGATGGGGATACGTGTCCCGGTCGCTGTTTCGCGGCTTTGCCGCGAAAGGCGTGTCACTTTGGGATGGGTGGGGAGCGTGGTTGTTGCGGCAACTGATCCCCACCATAAATTACCCTCGGCATACTTGCGCGAACGATTGCTCGTGCTACACTTGCAATTGCTGTTTCAGGGCGGGGTGGAATTCCCCACTGGCGGTAAATCGGGCGGTGCCAAAGGGGCGCCGTGGAGCAGGCGAGGTGCCTGCGACTGAGCCGATGAGTCCGCGACCCGAGCGTGTGTTGGTTCGCATGCCGGCTGAACTGGTGAGATCCCAGTACCAACGGTTAGAGTCCGGATGAAAGAGGCAGGTGATCTTATGTCTGAACAGTCGCAGCATATCCATTTTGAGAACACGAATAGGTGGAGCACCAAACAGCTCGTTACCATGGCGCTGATGTGCGCCTTGGGTGCCCTGTTTATGTATGTGCAGCTGCCCATCCTTCCCTCGGCGCCGTTTTTGACGTATGACCCGTCGCTGGTGCCGGCGATGGTGTGCGGGTTTGCGTATGGCCCTGGTGCCGGCACAGCTGTTGCCGCCATGGCGATCGTTATCCATGCACTCACCACGGGTGACTGGGTCGGCGCGCTTATGAACCTGGTTGCCACGCTGGGCTACATTCTGCCCGCGGCTATCGTGTACCAGAAGATGCATACCTATAAGGGTGCCGTGATTGGCCTAGTGTTCGGTGTCATTGCCGCTACGGCGCTGTCTATGGTCGCTAACCTTACCATTGGCGTATGGTTCTGGTATGGCTCGGTCGATGTGATCGCCCCGCTCATGATTCCTGCCGTGCTGCCGTTCAACCTCATCAAGACCGTGCTCAACTCGGTGTTGACGTTGGTGGTGTATAAAGCAGTTTCCAACCTCATCACGCCTAAAAAGGACCAGGTCAAAGGGCGCGCATGATTGAGTGTCGGGGCGTTTCCTTTAGCTATGACGGTGCCGTGTCGGCACTCGATGGTGTCGATCTGAGCATCGAGGACGGGGAGTTTTTCTGCATCCTCGGTGGCAATGGGTCGGGCAAGTCGACGTTTGCCAAGCATCTGAATGCGTTGTTGCAACCCGATGCGGGCACGGTACGCATCAACGGCATGGATGCGTCCGACCCCGAGCTGGTTTACGACATTCGTTCGACCGCGGGCATGGTATTCCAGAATCCCGACGACCAGCTGGTGGCAACGCTTGTCGAAGATGACGTTGCGTTCGGTCCCGAAAACCTTGGCGTGCCATCGGCGCAAATTGCGCAGCGCGTACGCGAGGCGCTGAAGGGCGTGGGCCTGGTGGGCTTTGAGCGCCATGAGACCCACGCGCTTTCGGGCGGACAAAAGCAGCGCGTGGCGCTTGCCGGCGTGCTCGCCATGGAACCGCGCGTGCTCATTTTGGACGAGGCGTCCTCGATGCTCGATCCGCGCGGACGCAAGGGCCTTATGAAGGCCTGTCATGCGCTCCACGATCGCGGCATGACTATCGTGATGATTACGCACTTTATGGAAGAGGCCGCCGAGGCCGATCGTGTCGCGGTGTTTCGGGCGGGGCGCGTTGCCATGCTCGGTACGCCCGAGGAAATCTTGACGCGGGCGGACGAACTTGCGCAGCTCAACTTGGATATGCCGGCGTCGTGCTGTCTAGGTAGGGCACTTCGTGCGAAGGGCGTGTCCGTTTGCGCGCAGGTGCGTGAGGCGGATATGGTCGCCGAGATTGCGCAGGCTTATGCCGAGCGGAGTGGGGCAGGCACCGCGGGGCAGTCTTCCGCATCCCAGTTGGAAATCGCTGACGGCACTGTTCCGGTAGACAACGAGGGCAACGCGTCGGAGCCCGTCATAGAGCTATCCCATGTTTCGTACAGTTATTCGCTCAGTCCGCGCGAGCGCCGCCGCTGGCATAAGCGCTCGGCCACTGCGGGCAAATCGAGCAAACAGGCTCTCTGGGGAAACGACCCCAGCAGTCCGTGGGCGCTGCGCGATGTATCGCTGACGGTGCGTCGCGGCGAGTTCCTGGGGCTAGCAGGCCATACCGGCTCGGGTAAATCGACTCTGGTCCAGCATCTCAACGGGCTGATCCGTCCGCAGGAGGGAAGCATTTGCGCGCTGGGGCTCGACCTATCAAACAAGAAAGACGCCGCTGCGGTTAAGGCCAAGGTCGGCGTGGTGTTTCAGTATCCTGAGCGTCAGCTGTTTGCCGAAACCGTGGCGCAGGACGTGGCGTTTGGTCCGCACAACCTTGGCTTGCCGCAAGATGAAGTCGACCGTCGTGTCGAGTCATCGCTCTCGCGCGTGGGCCTCGATCTTTCCACGGTCGGCGACAAGAGCCCCTTTGAGCTTTCGGGCGGCCAGCAGCGTCGCGTGGCGTTTGCCGGCGTGCTCGCCATGGAACCTGAGGTGCTGGTGCTCGACGAGCCCATGGCGGGCCTCGATCCGGCTGCCCGCAGGGATTTCCTGGAGCTCATTGGCCGTTTACATGACGAAGGCCTGACCGTTGTCATGGTTTCGCACAGCATGGATGACCTGGCAAATTGTTGTGACCGTATCGTTGTGATGAACGAGGGCGCGGTGTTTGCCGAGGGAACGCCCACGCAGGTTTTTGCGCATGCGGATGAGCTTAAATCAATCGGCTTGGGTGTTCCCGCCGCCCAGCGCATGGCACTGGTGCTCGCGAAGGCAGGCGTGCCGCTGCGCTTTGACGGCCTCTATACGGTTGAGTCGCTGGCAGACGAGTTGGTGGACCTGCTAATCGGTCGCTCGGGCGGTCCTTCTAACGTCGCGGACATTGCTAAATCCAAGACGGTCGCGCGAGAGGAGGGCTGCTAATGGAGGCGTTTTCGTTTGGCAGCTACTATCCCGGCGATAGTGCGATCCACCGCCTAGACCCGCGAACTAAGTTGCTCTTGGGCTTTGTGTTTCTGATCACGACGCTCACAGTCAGCAGCTTCCGCGGACTGGCCCCGGTCGCAATCTTCGTTGTCCTGATCTATGCCGTGTCCCGGGTGCCGTTGCGCCGGGTCCTATCATCGATGGCACCATTGCTGGCGATTGTCGTGGTGGTCGCAGTGCTCAACCTGTTTTCCGACCAGAGCGGGCGCATCCTGTGGCAGCTCTGCTTTCTGCAGATAAGCGAGGGCTCGCTGCGTTCTGCCGCCTTTATGGCGTGCCGCCTGACCCTGATGATGGCCGGCATGAGCGCCATTACGCTCACCACGCCCACGCTCGACCTCACCGCGGGCTTTGAGCGTCTGCTCGCACCGTTTGCGCGTGTGGGACTTCCTGCGCACGAGCTCGGCATGATCATGGGTATCGCGCTGCGCTTTATGCCGCAGTTTGCCACCGAGATGAAGCAGACGGCCGATGCGCAGGCGAGCCGCGGTGCGCGCATGACGGGCGGTCCGCTCGGCGGCGTGCGTATGCTCGGCAGTGTGGCGATTCCGCTGTTCACGGGCGTGTTCCGTCATGCCGAGACGCTTTCGGCCGCCATGGATGCCCGTTGCTATCATGGCGAGCAGGGCCGCACACGTTTGCATGCGCTTGCATTTGGCCGCAGCGATGCGTTGGCGGCGGTGGTGACGGCGTTGCTGCTCATCTGCGTCATCGTCATCAATCTTCAACTTGTTTAGGCGCGATTCGAGCGCAAGAAAGGGGTCCCTATGACCGACAACGACCGCACGGCTCAGCTTGAGCGCGCCTGTTCGTATCTCAGGCGCATTCCGGCGTGGTATCTGGCCACGACCGATGTGGCCGACGGGTATCAGCCTCGCGTGAGGCCGTTTTCATTTGCCATGGTCGATGACGGTAAGCTGTGGTTTTGCACATCGCGCGACAAGGATGTGTGGGCGGAGCTGAGTGCGAATCCCAAGTTTGAACTCTCGGGCTGGAAGCCGGGGGAGTGCTGGATCGTGTTGACCGGCGAGGCCGCACTTGAGGACGACGCAGTTGCGAGCGACAAGGTGCGTCAAGCGGGTTTTAAGCACATGGTGGGCATCGGCGAGGAACACGAGAGCGCCAACGACGGCCGCCTTGCGTTCTTCTCGGTCCGCAACATCGCTGCGCGGTTCTGCGATATCGACGGCAGCGAGGAGCGCCTGGAGCTCTAGCTCACACAAACCAGGCTCCCAAACTAGCTAGTACAGGAGGAAACGTGGACGGATTGAATACGGTTTTGGAGTATTTGACGTCGGTGCCGGCGTGGTATCTGGCGACAAGCGTGGACGGGCAGCCACATGTGCGTCCGTTCTCGTTTGCACAGATTCAGGACGGCAAGCTGTGGTTTGTGACGGCGCGCACCAAAGATGTGTGGCAAGAGCTTCTGCAAAACCAGCGCTTTGAGGCCACGAGTTGGTGGCCGGGCCATGGTTGGTTGATCCTGCGCGGGCGTGCGGGGCTGGAAGACCGGGCTTCGAGTGAAATGCGCGAGGCCGGTTGGAAGCATCTTGAGCGCCTGGGCGAGCACTATGAGGGGCCTAACGACCCCACGCTCGTCTTCTTTAGCGTCGAGGATCCCGAGGCTTTTATCTGCAATCACGACGAATGGGTGCCGGTCGAGCTCTAGCCAGCTGGCTCATCCTAACAACTTGGTTTTCGCATGGGCGGGCCCCGTATTGCCCGGCGCCGTTAGGAGCGCCGGTCAATACGGGGCCCGCTCAATTTGTCAATTCCTTCAAGCGAATGTGTCGGGAATGTTTCAATGCATGAATATGCAAGCCATTTACGTGTTCATGCATCTTTTGGTGCTAAAGTTTCAACCCACTTCATAACGACCACTGCGAAATGCGCATCGGTGCATAAATCGCAGACAAGGAGTCTGATATGTCATTGAAGGTTGGAATCGTCGGCGCGGCTGGATATGCCGGAGCCGAGCTCATTCGCCTCGTGCTCGGCCATCCCGAGTTTGAACTTGTTGCCATTACGTCCAACGCCGATGCCGGCCAGCCGCTGTCCGCGGTGTATCCGAGCTTTGCTGGCGTGAGCGATCTGGTTTTCACCACGCATGACGCCCCCGAGCTTAAGAGCTGCGATGCGGTTTTTCTTGCCGTGCCGCACACGGCTGCCATGGCACAGGTGCCCGCGCTGCTTGCATCGGGCGTCTCCTGCTTCGATTTGTCTGCCGACTACCGTCTGAGCGATCCGGCCGTGTTCGAGGCGTGGTATGCCGCCGCGCATACGAGCCCCGAGCTGCTCAAGACGCGTGCTTTCGGCCTCCCCGAGCTGTTCTGCCAGGACTTAGAGACCGCTGCTTCCAGCCATGCCGACGGCAAACCCGTGCTGGTCGCCTGCGCCGGTTGCTATCCCACCGCAACGAGCCTTGCTGCCGCTCCTGCCGTGCGTGCGGGCTGGGTGGCCGAGAACGGTCCCGTGATTGTCGATGCCATCAGCGGTGTAACGGGTGCCGGCAAGTCCTGCAACGCTCGTACGCATTTTTGCAGCGCCGACGAGAACTTGGAGGCCTATGGCGTAGGCAAGCATCGTCATACGCCCGAGATTGAGCAAATCCTTGGCCTGACCGATCGCATCGTCTTTACCCCGCATCTGGCACCGCTCAAGCGTGGCCTGCTCTCCACGGTGACGCTGCCGCTCACGCCGCAGGCCATCGACTCCCTGGCTCTTGAGGACGTTGTCGACTATTACAAGCAGTTCTATGCCGGTCGCACCTTTGTGCGCGTGCTCGACGCCGACCAGCAGCCCAAGACGGCTTCGGTCGTCGGCACCAACGCCGCTCAGATTGGCCTCGCGCTCAACAAGCGCGCAGGCGTGCTGGTGGCGGCGGGCGCCATCGACAATCTGTGCAAGGGCGCTGCGGGCCAAGCAGTCCAGTGCGCCAATATCGTCTTTGGCTTTGACGAGCGACGAGGCTTGCCCACAGTGGCGTGCCCGGTGTAGCACATTCGATTGTTAACGATTTGGTAGTCGGGCATCGAGTGGGGCGCCACTCTTAAGCTGGTCTCATGATTACGACTGGCATGGCGCACCAACCGATGTCCGTTTTTTGTTTGACATAAGGAGTCATAAAGACGATGAATACCGAGCTGTTTGATATCAAGATTCGCGCCGTCGAGGGTGGCGTTACGGCAGCGGCCGGCTTTAAGGCCGCAGGCATCCATGCGGGATTTCGGAAGAATCCCGAGCGTCTGGATTACGCGCTCGTCGTGCCCGATAAGCCCTGTCCCGGTGCCGGCGTGTTTACTACCAATCGCTTTTGCGCGGCGCCCGTGCAGGTGAGCCGCGCCAACCTGGGCGGTGCGGACAAGGGCTACGGTATCATCGCCGGCGTTTCGATCAACTCTGGCAATGCCAACGCCGCCACGGGTGAGACCGGCCTTGCATGCGCGCGCGAGACATGCAGCATCGCATCGCAGGTCATCAGCTGCGAGCCCCAGCAGATTCTGGTTGCCTCCACGGGCGTGATTGGCCAGATTCTGCCGATCGACACGTTTGAGACCGCCATTCCTGCTGCCTACGAGGCGCTCTCCGCCCACGGTGGAGCCGATGCCGCTCGCGCCATCATGACGACCGACACGCACTCCAAGGAGTACGCCGTGTGTTACCGCAGCGAGGCCGCGGGGCACGCAGGTAATGCCTATACGGTGGGCGGTATGTGCAAAGGCTCGGGTATGATCATGCCCAACATGGCCACCATGATCGCAGTCATCACTACCGATGCCCCCGTCGAGCCGGCGGCGCTTCACGCCCTGTTACTCTCCACCGTCAAGCAGACCTTTAACAAGGTAACGGTCGATTCCGACACCTCGACCAACGACACCTGCATCATGCTTGCCTCCGGCGCCGCTGCCGCAGATGCCGAGCCTATCGTCGAGGGCTCCGATGCCTTCGACGAGTTGGCATTTGCCGTGCACGAGGTGTGCGAGAGCCTGGCGCGCAATATCGCCGCCGATGGCGAGGGCGCATCCAAGCTTGTTACGGTCAACGTTACCGGCGCCGTGAACGACGAGGAGGCCGATATCGCCGCTCGCGCCGTTGCCAACTCGCCGCTCGTTAAGACCTGCATCGCCGGCCACGACTGCAACTGGGGCCGCGTCGCCATGGCACTCGGCAAGTGCGGCGTGAAGTTTAATCAGGAAGACGTTTCCATCGACATGATGGGCATGCCTGTCTGTCGCGATGGTCTGACTGTTCCCTTTGACGAGGACGAGGCTCTACGACGTTTCGAGGCGCCCGAGATCGTGATCTCGGCCGACCTGGGCGCAGGCGACGCGGCAACGACCGTGTGGACCTGCGACCTCACGCACGAGTACATCTCCATTAACGGTGACTACCGTTCCTAGATTCCAGGCACGCTGCGCATCTTGCCGCGATTGCGGACAGCGGAGCACGGCGCGATAACGATACGAAAGACGAGGCAGATTATGAAATTCGCACGCGATTGTCGTTCGAGCGAATCCAACGAAGCAACCGCGCAGCTGCTGTTCGAAGCGCTGCCGTGGATTAAGAACCTGACCGGCAAGACGGTTGTTATCAAATATGGCGGAGCCGCCATGGTTGATGAGCAGCTGCGCCGCGACGTGATGAGCGACATCGTTTTGCTCAAGATCATCGGTATGCGCCCCGTCATCGTGCATGGCGGTGGCAAGGCTATCAACGAGGCGCTCAGCCACTACGACATCCCCGTCGAGTTTAAGAACGGCCAGCGCGTGACTACGCCTGCCACCATGGACATCGTGCGTGAGGTACTGGGCGGCAAGGTCAATCAGGAGCTGGTCGCGGCGCTCAACCACCACGGCAACCTGGCCGTGGGCGTGTCCGGCAGCGACGCCGGCACCCTTATCGCCGAGCCGCTCGACCCAGAGCTCGGCCGCGTGGGCAAGGTCACGCACGTCAACACCGACTATATCGAGCGCCTGCTCGATAGCGAGTACATCCCCGTCATCGCTACCGTCGCGGCGGGGGAGGACGGCGGTTTCTTCAACATCAACGCCGACACCGCCGCCGGTGCCGTTGCCGCGGCGCTCCACGCGCATAAGGCGATCTTTTTGACCGATGTCGATGGCCTGTACAAGGACTTTAGCGACAAGGACTCGCTTATCTCCAACCTAACGCTCGACGAGGTTAACGAAATGCTCTACGGCGGCGAGGTCGATAAGGGCATGATTCCCAAACTGCGTGCGGCCGTCGATGCGCTTACCGGCGGCGTATTTCGTGCCCACATCATTAACGGTACTACGCCGCATTCGCTGCTCCTGGAGCTGCTGACCGATGCCGGCGTCGGCACCGTGATCCATTCCACCGAGACGGCTTACGAGTTCGATACGCATCCGCATCCGCTTTCGACGTTTGCTGCGCGTCTGACCGAAAACCTTGACGAGGTCGAGAAGCTTCAGACGGTCTAGCTGACCCGCAGCCGCCCCATTCCTGCACCCATAGCCCCGCGCCGTCTGGCGCCCAACGAAAGGCATCCCATGTCACTTGCAGCTCAGCAATCGCTTGAATCCCATTACGTTATGCATACCTTTGGCCGCTCTCCGGTCGAGTTTGTCGAGGGTCACGGCATGAAGCTCACCGGCGACGATGGCCGTGAGTACCTCGACTTTCTTGCCGGCATCGGCGTGTGCAGCCTAGGTCATGGCGACCCGGCTGTGCTCTCGGCGCTCGAGGCACAGACCAAAAAGCTCATGCATGTCTCCAATTACTTCTACATTGAGCAGCGCGGACAGGTCGCGGCGCTGCTGTCCAAGCTTGCTAACGACGACGTAGATGGTGCGCGCGTGCTTGCCGATGCCATTGCCGCCGGCGATGAGACCACGGCAGCTGCTCTTGGTGCCCCGGCTGCGGATGAGCAGGTTTGGGAGACCTTCTTTGCCAACTCTGGCGCCGAGGCCAACGAGGGCTCGATGAAGCTCGCGCGCCTGTACGCCAAGCGTGCCGGTAATGGCGGCAACACCATCGTGTGCATGCGCGGCGGCTTCCACGGCCGTACGCTCGAGACCATTGCCGCCACCATGCAGGATTGGCTGCAGGACAGCTTCCGCCCGCTGCCGGGTGGCTTTGTGGCCTGCACGCCCAACGATGTGGATGAGCTGCGTGCGATCTTTAAGCAGCTGGGGAGCGAAATTTGTGCCGTGATGCTCGAGCCGATCCAGGGTGAGAGCGGTGTGCATCCCATGACCGAGGAGTTTATGGCTACGGCGCGCGACCTGGCACACGAAGTGGGCGCCGTGCTTATCGCCGACGAGGTCCAGTGCGGCATCTTCCGCTCCGGCAAGCCGTTTGCGTTCCAGACCTATGGCGTGGAGCCCGACATCATGAGCCTTGCCAAGGGCATTGCTGATGGCGTGCCCATGGGTGCCGTCGTGGCGAAGAAGGAGATTGCCGACGTGTTTAAGCCGGGCGACCACGGCTCGACCTTTGGCGGTAGCTGCTTGGCCATCGCGGCGTGTGCCGCGACGCTCTCCGCGCTTGTGCGTGGCGATTATGCCGAGCATGCTGCCAAGGTGGGTGCCTATATGGAGGCAAAGCTCGCCAAGCTGCCGCACGTGACCGAGGTACGTGGTCGCGGCTTGATGCTCGGCTGTGATTTGGATGATGCCGCGGGCGACGCGCATGGTGTTGTTGCCCGCGCGCTGGCCGCCGGTGCCGTGATCAACGCTACGGGTGCGCATACGCTGCGTTTCCTGCCGCCACTCGTCTGCGAGGAAGCCGACGTGGACAGTCTGATCGAGATCCTGGCGGGTGTTTTGGGCTAACGCGGCGCAATAACTCAATTTGGACCGAGTTCCGGACTGCGGACGTGCCCTATGCGGCATGATTCAGCGGTCTGGAGCCCGTTTTGCCTTAGATTTGCTAAGGCAGGGAGACCTGCTGGTCAAAAAACATCAAATATGAGTACTGTTACCGATTTGGTAGCAGCAATTTTGGACTAATAAGGCCAGATGGCAAGTCGAAATGG
>CAUFRY010000053.1 GCA_959028445.1 uncultured Collinsella sp.
CCCCGGCCCCCACGCCACAGCCGGGCGGCGGCAGCGGGACCGCCGTGCCGTCCGTGACGCCGACTCAGGCGAGTTTCACGGCTGCTGCCTCCAAGCCGGCCGCGAAGGCCACCGCTGCCCAGAAGTCCGTGGGCACTCTGGCCGCCACGGGCGACAACGCCGCGACGGCGGCCGCCGCCCTTGGCATCGCCGGCGCAACCGTTGCCGCTGCCGGCATCGCCGCAACCAAGCGCCGCAAGCGCTAGGCTATTGGTGGCAGCGCCCATTCTCGGCTTTTACAAAACCTCAATCTGTAACACCAAACCTGATAGTTGGGCTCTAGGTGTTACAGATTGAGACGAACTGTTCAGCCGCTAACCTAACGTCTCGATCTGTAACACGTGGCGAGGAATTTGGTCTCTAACTGTTACAGATTGAGACAAACGTCGGAATTGGTTCGCCGACCAGGCCCTCAACCACCACAAAGGTGCCTGTCCCCATCGTGGTGGTCGGGCGGCCGGCATAGAAAAAGTCCCCGCCGGGCGTGTGCTCGACGGGGGCTTTGCCGTTTGATGGCTAGCGTTGAGGGTGATTACTCGCCCAGCAGGCTCTTGGTGATGGAAGCGGCGGCCTTCTTGCCGGCGCCCATCGCCAGAATGACCGTAGCGGCACCGGTGACGATGTCGCCGCCGGCCCAGATGCGGGGATCGGTGGTCTGGCCGGTCTCCTCGTCGGCGACGATGTAGCCCCACTTGTTGAGCTCCATCTTGCCGCCGATCTTCTTTGCGAAGGGGTTGGCGTTGGTGCCGATAGCCGAGATTGCGACGTCGCAGGGAATCTCCTCGATGGCGCCCTCGATGGGCACCGGGCGACGACGGCCGGACTCGTCGGGCTCTCCGAGCTCCATCTTCTGGACCTTGACGGCGCACACGGAGCCGTCCTCGCCAGCGACAAACTCGAGCGGGGAGACGAGCGGCAGAACCTCGACGCCCTCGGCCTTAGCGTGGTGCAGCTCGGCGCGACGGCAGGGCATCTCGTCCTCGGTACGACGGTAGGCGATGATGGCGTGCTCGGCGCCCAGACGCTTGGCGGTACGGACGGCGTCCATAGCCACGTTGCCGCCACCAAAGACGACGACGTTCTTGCCGTGCTTGGTGGGGGTGTCGTACTCGGGGAACTTGTTGGCCTTCATCAGGTTCACGCGGGTGAGGTACTCGTTCGCGAAGAAGACGTTGGGCAGGTTCTCGCCGGGGACGTTGAGGAACTTGGGCAGGCCAGCGCCGGTCGCCACGTAGATGGCGTCGAAGCCCTGCTCGAACAGCTCCTCGGCCGTGGCCATGTTGCCCACGACGGAGTTGTACTCAAACTTGACGCCCATGTCCTCCAGGCCGTCAATCTCGCGCTTGACGACTGCCTTGGGCAGACGGAACTCGGGGATGCCGTAGACCAGCACGCCGCCGCCGGTGAAGAAGGCCTCAAAGACGGTGACGTCAAAGCCGTTGCGGGCGAGCTCGCCGGCGCAGGTGATGCCGGACGGGCCGGAGCCAACGACGGCGACCTTCTTGCCGTTCTTGGGGGCCATCTTGGGCGTGGAGGCGAGCTCGGGGCGGTCACCCAGGAAGCGCTCGAGCTGGCCGATGGCCACGGGCTCGGACTTCTTACCACGGATGCACTTGCCCTCGCACTGGTTCTCCTGCGGGCAGACGCGGCCGCAGATGGCGGGAAGCATGGAGTCCTCGCGGATGGTATCGAGAGCGCCGCCGAAGTCCTTCGCGCGGATCTGCTCGATAAAGCGGGGAATGTTGATGTTGACAGGGCAGCCCTCAACACAGAACGGCTTCTTGCAGTTGAGGCAGCGCTCAGCCTCGGCCAGCGCCATCTCCTCGGTGAAGCCCTTGTCGACGGGGCGGAAGTCGCAGGCGCGCTCGGCAGCCGGCTCCTCGTTATCGGGGGTGCGGGGCGACTTCATATCGGCAACGAAACGACCGTTAACTAGTGGCATGCGCAGCTCTTTTCCTCATAGGCCTTGAGGGACTCGCCCTCTTCGGAACGGTAAGCGGCCTGGCGGGCACGAAGGTCATCCCAGTCGACCAGGGTGGCATCGAAGTCGGGGCCGTCGACGCAAGCGAACTTGGTCACGCCGCCCACCTCGACGCGGCAGCAGCCGCACATACCGGTGCCGTCAACCATGATGGGGTTGAGGGACGCGGTGATGGGGGTGTCGTATTTCTGGGCGGTGAGGGTCGAGAACTTCATCATCGGAACGGGGCCGACGCAGAAGACCTGGCTCACGGCCTTGTCCTGCAGCAGGCGCTCCAGCGGAGCGGTGACAACGCCCTGCTCGCCGTAGGAGCCGTCGTCAGTGGTGATGTGGATGTGGTCCTCGTCGAGGAGCTCGCGGAACTGGTCCTCCATAAGCAGGAGGTCCTTGGTGCGGGCGCCCATGATGGCGTGCACCTCGTGGCCGGTCTCGACCAGGTGCTTGGCGACCGGGAAGGCAATTGCCAGGCCGACGCCGCCGCCAATGACGGCGCAGGGGCCCTCGGCCATCTCGGTGGGAACGCCCAGCGGGCCCACGACGTCGCGCAGCGACTCGCCGGCCTCGTAGGTGGAAAGCATCTCGGTGGTCTTGCCGATCACCATGAAGATGAACTCGACCCAGCCCTCGTCACCGTTCCAGCCGGCCAGGGTAAACGGGACACGCTCGCCCGTCTCGTTGGCGCGAACCATGAGGAACTGTCCAGCGTGCGCATGCTTGGCGATTGCAGGCGCCTCGATGCGGAACTTGAACACCTTCTCCGAGAACTGCGTCTTCTCCAGGATCTTATACATAGAACCCCTCTCTTGTTAGGGCCGCCGAACCGTGCCTCCACGGAAATGGACGGTAGCCCGAATAAAACCGTACGCGCACAGGCGTTGTGCAGACATACGGTGCAAATTATACCCTCATGGCAATGTCGCTTACGTGTTTCTTTGGCAGGTGGGAAAAGGGTTTATCCACTTCGGCCTACCAAAAAGGGACAGGTTTATTTTGGTCGGTTTTATCAGGCAAAACGGCAAAGGGGGCCGGCCTCGGGTTGTGATGAGGCCGGCCCCATTTGGGGTGCTATGCATGTATGTCGGCGCGCGGTTGATTGCGATGCCGCAACTGGGGCGTTTCCGCAGGTAAAACCTGCCAAAATAAACCTGTTCCTAAATGATAGGTTTTAGTGCTTGCCGTTGGCGGAGGCGGCGCCGTTGACATGGTCGCGGGCATAGACCACGCCGCGCACGATCGCCAGGCCGGCGGCGTCGGCCGCGCGGGCGCAGGTGTCCTGGAAATCCTCGGCCTCGCGGGCGCGCAGCTGCTTAAGAACGTAGTCGGCGACGGCCATCTTGCCGGGAGGGTTGCCGATGCCGGTGCGGATGCGGTTGAAGTCGCGGCTGCCCATCTTGTCGATGATGGAACGCAGGCCGTTGTGACCGGCATGGCCGCCGCCCACCTTAACACGCACGTCGCCGGCGGGAATGTCGAGCTCGTCGTGGATTACGAGCAGCTCCTCGGCCTTGATTTTGTACTCGCGGCAAAGCTTGGAGATGGGGCCGCCTGAGGTGTTCATGTACGACTGCGGCTTGACCAGCACAATCTGGCGCTTGCCACCCTCTTCCTCGGGATCGTTGATGTTGATGAGCGCGACCTCGGCGCCTGCCTGGTTTTTCCAGTACGTGACACCGGCCTGACGGGCCAACTCGTCGATCGCTTTGAAGCCAGCGTTGTGGCGGGTCTCGGCATACTCATCACCAGGGTTGCCAAGTCCGGCAACCATGCGAATCTTAAGCGGCTGTGCAGCTGCCATATGCTTCCTTTCGTTGCACAAAAGTTTAATCAACGACAAAGGCTACCACGCCCGCCGAAGGCGAGGAAAGGTTGCAGCAAAGTCATTTCAGAAAACAGCTGCCCCGAGACGGCAGGAAGCCCCGGACACGCCGGGAGGGGTTATCAAAGCGAACATCCCGCAGCCGCAAAGCGGCGAGGACGTTCGCGTGATAACCCCGCAGGCGCGTCCGGGGCTTCCGGAGGGATGCGAGGGTCGAGCGACTACAGCGCGAAGTCGCCGCCGACGAGCGTAGAGACGGGCTCCTCGTGGTAAACGGCGGAGATGGCCTGAGCGAACTCCTCGGCGACCGAGATGGTCTTGATCTTGCCGCCGACCTCGACGGGAATGGCGTCGGTGACGACGCACTCGACGATCGGGGCGTCGTTCAGACGTTCGATAGCCGGACCGGAGAAGATGCCGTGGGTGGCGCACACGTAGATGTCGCCAGCGCCCATAGCCTTGAGCTCCTTGACGTTGGCGCACAGGGTGCCAGCGGTGTCGATCATGTCGTCATTGATGACGCAGGTCTTGCCCTTGATGTCACCGATGATGCCCATGACCTCGGCGGCGTTGTGGCGCGGACGGCCCTTGTGGGCGATGGCCAGGTCGCAGCCGAGCATGTCGGACAGCTTCTTGGCGGCCTTGGCACGACCCACGTCGGGGGAGACGACAACCAGGTTGTCGGTGTCGAAGTGCATGTCGTTGTAGTACTGGCCAAACAGCGGCAGCGCGGACAGGTGGTTAACCGGGATATCAAAGAAGCCCTGGATCTGACCCTGGTGCAGGTCGAGGGTGATGATGCGGTTGACGCCGGCGCGCTCGAGCAGGTTGGCGACGAGGCGGGCGGTGATGGGCTCGCGCGGGCCGGCCTTGCGGTCCTGGCGGGCATAGCCGTAGTGGGTGATGACGGCGGTGATGGAGCGGGCGGATGCGCGCTTGGCAGCGTCGGTGGCGATGAGCAGCTCCATGAGCATGTCGTTGACGTTGCCGCCGGCCACGGACTGAATCAGGAAGACGTCGGCGCCGCGGACGGTCTCGTCGTAGCGGGCGTAAATCTCACCGTTGGCGAACTGCTTTAGCGTAAGGCCCGAAAGCTCGACCCCAAGGAACTCAGCGATCTTCTGAGCGAGGGGACGGTTGGAGGAACCGGAATACACGCGGATGGACTTGCGCATATTCTCCGACTTCTCGGGATCATTAATCGGCATTACCCTTCTCCTTTATATCGAATGCCATATAGATGCCTTGTTGCATTGTAACCGCGCGGCGGGGTTTATCGAGTCTTGATAACGTCTTTACCGTCAACGGACACGAACCGACCACTCATCCGGCCGCGCAGGTCAGCATAGAAAAAGGAGCCGTCCCCACGGAAGCGGCTCCTTAGATGCTTGGTAAAACGTTATACCTCGTCGTCCTCGTGCAGGCGGCGGCGATAATCGGCGGCCCAGCCCTCAATATTTACCTGACGGGCGCGGCCCAGACCGAGTGCGTCTGCCGGGACCGGCTCAGTGATGACGGAGCCGGCGGCCACGAGCGCGCCGTCGCCAATCTGGGCGGGCGCGACCATCATGGTATCGGAACCGATGAAGGCATCCTTGCCGATGACGGTTTTGTGCTTGTGTACGCCGTTGTAGTTGCAGGTGATGGAGCCGGCGCCCACGTTGACGCCGGAGCCCATGGTCGTGTCGCCGATGTAGGACAGGTGCGGCACCTTGGAGCCCTCGCCGATCGTGGACTTCTTGATCTCCACGTGCGTGCCGGCCTTGGAGCCGTCGAGCATGTGGGTACCCGGGCGCAGGTAGGCGCGCGGGCCGCAGTCGACGCCGTTCTCGATGACGGCTTCGATGGCGATGGTCTCATCGATGATGCAGCCGCTGCCGACGGTGGTGTCGGTGAGACGGCTGTTGGGGCCGAGCTGGCACTCCTCGCCCACGGTGACGTGGCCGATCAGGTGCGTCTGCGGCCACACGACGGTGTCGCGGCCGATGGTGGCGTCGGGGCCGATCCAGGCCTGCGTGGGGTCGATGAAGGTAACGCCCTCGGCCATCCAGTGCTCGTTGATGCGGTCGCGCGCGATGGCGGTGAGCTGCGCGAGCTGGATGCGGCTGTTGACGCCCAGGCCGTCGCGGTAGTCATCGCAGTGGAAGATGGAGACTGCCTGGCCGTGGCCCTTGAGGATCTCGAGCATGTCGGGCAGATAGTACTCGGACTGCGCGTTGTCGTTGCCGATCTCGTCAATGTGCGCGGCGAGCTGCGCGCCGTCGAAGGCGTAGCAGCCGGCGTTGCACTCGAGCAGCGTGGCGGCCTGCTCGGGTGTGCAGTCCTTCTGCTCGATGATGCGTTCGATCTGGCCGTCGGCACCCAGCTTGATGCGGCCGTAGCCGAAGGGGTCGGGCGGGGTCATGGTCATGACGGTGCAGGCGAGCTCGCCGGTGGCGACGGTCTGCGCGAACTTGGCGACGGTGTCGGCGGTGATGAGCGGCAGGTCGCCGTTGAGCACGACGACGGGGCCTTGCGTGATGCCGCAGGCCTCGAGCGCGACCTTCACGGCGTGACCGGTGCCCAGGCGCTCGGTCTGCTCAACGCACTCGACTTTGGTGGCGCTGTTGGCGTAGGCGCCGTCGATCAGGGCGCGCATCTCGTCGGCGTGGCTGCCGATGACGACCACGACGCGGCTGCAGCCGGCCTTGATGGTGGCGTCGACGATCCACTGGACCATGGGCTTGCCCAGGATCTTGTGCGAAACCTTACAGTGGTTCGACTTCATGCGGGTGCCCTCGCCGGCAGCGAGGATAATTGCGGTTGCGTCCATGTGATCTCCTGTTACGTTATAGAGACGTGCGTTTGGAAACGATACACGGCGCAATATGATACCGCAGGCATATGTTGAGCGCGTAGCGATTGGTTTGCGGCGGTTGAGGCTTGCGCCGCCGGCGTGGCGTTTGCACTGCTTGCGTGCGGCGTTGGCGGTGCTGCGGAGCTGTCGTTTGAGCGAGGAGACGGGGGTGCCCGTGGACAACATGCGTGAGGAGTTTGGCGGCGAGCCCGTCGCGGCATTCTCGATGTCGCATCCGGCTGTGCCGGCACTCTATATAGTGCTGACGCTGGGACTCACCATGTCCTCGATGCAGCCGGTGCTGATTGCGCTGTCACTTGCGGGCGGGCTGGCGTATGGATTTGCGACGCGTGGGGCTGCCCACACGCTGGGCGCACTTCGCTGGCAGCTGCCGGTGATTTTGATTATCGCGCTGGTCAATCCGCTGTTTAGCGCCTCGGGCTCGACGGAACTGTTCCGTATTGGCATGCGCGCGGTGTATCTGGAGAGCATGGTATACGGCCTGTGCATGGGCGGGCTGTTTGTGGCGAGCGTGCTGTGGTTTGAGGCGGCGGCGTCGATGCTCGAATACGACAAGGTGCTTGCGCTTTTGGGCAACGCCGCGCCGGTGATCGCGCTCATGATTTCGATGTGCATGCGGCTTATCCCGCAGTTTTTGCGTCGCGGTCGTACGGTACTGGCGGTGCAGGATGCGATTGATGTGCCGGGCCGCGCGCCGGCCGACCCCGTGCGCTCGCGCTTGCGGGCATCGAGTGTGTTGATGGGCTGGGGCATGGAAGATTCGCTGGAGCGCGCGGACGCCATGCGCTCCCGTGGGTGGGGCGCCGCGACGCGTCGAACGACGTATGCGCGGTATCGGCTGGGGCGCAGCGACGTTGCCGCGCTGGCTGGGCTTGCGCTGTTTGGCGTGGTCACGGTGACAGTGGCGTGGACCGCGACGACGCAGTATTCGTTTTATCCGCAGCTCTCGGTGCCGGCGCCGTGGCCGGGCTATGTCGTGTACGCTGCCTGGATGGTGCTGCCTTGCGTGTTGCACGCGATTGATGAGAAGAGGTTTGGCTGATGGCTCGGTTGGATAGGGGCCCGGCGGCGGGTGTGGCATATGGCTCGGCCGCGCCGGCGATTGAGGTGCGAGGCCTTAGTTTTGCCTACCCCGATGCTGATGCTGCGGTGCTCGAGGGGCTCGACTGGTCTGTTCCCCAAGGTGCATTTGCGTTGCTTGTTGGCGGTACCGGATCGGGTAAGTCGACGCTGCTGTCGCTGCTCAAGCCCGAGATCGCGCCGGCGGGCGAGCGCACTGGCGAACTGCGCGTGCTGGGCGAGAACGTTGCCGACATGGACGTGCGGGCATCGGCGGAGCGCGTGGGCTATGTGTTCCAGGATCCCGAGAACCAGATTGTGTGCGAGACCGTGTGGCATGAGATGGCGTTTGGCCTAGAGAATCTGGGCGTGTCGCGCGACGAGATGCGCCGCCGTGTTGCCGAGACCAGCTATTTCTTTGGTCTGGAGGACTGGCTTCATCGCGATACCGACACGCTTTCGGGTGGCCGCAAGCAGCTGCTGTCGCTTACCGCCGTCCTGGCGCTGCGTCCGCGTGTGCTGCTACTCGACGAGCCCACGTCTCAGCTCGATCCCGTTGCCGAGAAGAATTTTCTGCACGCGCTGTTTCGCGTGAACCGTGAGCTGGGCTGCACGGTTGTTGTGGCTACGCATCAACCGCGGCCGATGCTCGAGTATGCGACGCGTGCGTACCGGATTGAGGGCGGTCGCGTGCGCGAGGTGGCGGATATGGCTTCTTTGGGACGCCGAGAATCGCTGTTTTCCGATGAGATGTTGGGGTGGGGTGCCATCCGATGTGCAAAAAACGGAGTATTCAGCAGGCGTGAGGACAATTTGGGCTCTCTGGAGCCGCCCGGGGACGTATCGAGCGCGAAAAAAAGTTCAGAATTGGACAAATCGTCCGAATTTGTGGCGCAAACGTCGCTCGAGAACGGCTCGGAAGCCTTCCCGCGCACGGATGGAAGCAGAATACTCCAAAAAATGCACGGCGGGTCGGCTACCACCCTGTCGGAAGGCTGGTTTCGCTACGATCGCGCGGGCGGTTGGGTGCTGCGCGGGCTCGACGTTGCGTTTTCGGCCAGTGCGGTGCATGCGATCGTGGGCGGCAACGGATGCGGTAAGTCGACGATGCTCTCGGTGCTGGCGAAGACCGCCAAGCTGCAGCGCGGCCGCATGGTGCGCGGAGCGGCCTCGGCGGCGCTGCTGCCTCAGAATCCCAAAGCATTGCTGGTTGCCGAGACGGTGCGCGACGAGCTGATGGAATGGGCCTCGACCTGCGGATATGACGAGAACTTGGCGCGGGAGCGTGCGGCGCAACTGGGATTGGACGGCCTGGAGACGCGCCACCCTTACGACCTCTCGGGCGGACAGCGCCAGCTGCTTGCGCTGGCAAAGCTGCTGATGATCGGCCCCGAGCTGCTGCTGCTTGACGAGCCCACGAAGGGCCTTGACCTGGAGAGCCGCCGCATCATCGCCCGCGCCCTGCGTGACCATGCGAAGGCTGGCGGCACCGTCATCATGGCTACGCACGATTTGGACTTTGCCGAGCAGGTAGCCGACGACGTCGCCATGATGTTTGACGGCGAGATTGCCTGCATGGAGCCCCCGGCCGACTTCTTTGCCGACAACGTGTTCTATAGGGCGTGATGGGATGACGGACTGTCGTTTCTCGCGTTTACTCACAAAACTGGAGATCCCGCTGTTGTTGGCGGTGCCGGCGGTGATGGCAGCGGCGTTGCTGGCGGGCGTTGAGCAGGCGGCGCTTGCCATGCTTGTCGTGGTGGCGCTGGTGCTTGCACTGTTCTTTGCGGGTTACGAGGCATCTCGTCCGGGTTTGCGCCAGATTATGCCCACGCTGGTGCTGGCGGCGCTGGCGGCGGCGGGGCGCATCCTGTTTGGGCCCATTCCCGACTTTAAACCGGTGAGCGCCATCGCCATTATCGCGGGGGCGACGCTTGGTCGCCGCAATGGTTTTATGGTTGGCGCGCTGGCGGCGCTGACCAGCAATTTCTTTTTTGGGCAGGGCATGTGGACGCCATGGCAGATGTATGCCTGGGGCCTGGTTGGCTATGTTGGCGGTGCGCTGGCGCATGCCGGTGCGTTCGACCGTGCGGATGGAACCGTGCGCATGCCGGCGCTGATGGCGTACGGCTTTGCTTCGGGTCTGCTGTACGGCGTGGTGATCAACGCGTACGACATTATCGGTTTTGTACAACCGCTCACGTGGGCGGGCGTCGTGGCGCGTCTTGCCACGGCAGTGCCGTTCGATATCACACACGGCCTCGCGACCTGCGTGTTCTTGGCCGCCCTCTACAAGCCTTGGTGTCGACGGATCAACCGCGTTGTCGTGAAATACGGGCTGTAGGGCTGGTTGCGCCGGGGCGTGAATCAATACTTCCGAAGTACCATTTCAAAACTATGCCGGTTTACGGGGCTAGATTAGCGTAGGCCGACCATACCGGCTTTTTTCAAAATAGAGCAAGCCGTTTACCTGAGGTTTTATTATTTCGGAATTGCGTATGGTTGGGGGTTCGCGATTCAGCCCCGTAAACCGGCATAGTTTTGGAATGGCCGGCTGATATGACGGGCATCGTGGCCCTCAGAGAGCCAAATCGATCCGTTTTCCTCCGTCCCCAGACGTCCCCGGGGAATCAGTTGGCGGCGCTTGCCACGAAACTGGCCCATCTACTACGTTTAGCTTGATACCCCCGACCATGACCGCGTTTTACGAAAAACCGCAGGCTTTCTACCTGCACTGATAATTGTTCTCGGGGGAAGCGGGCACTGCGGGGCGCGGCA
>CAUFRY010000054.1 GCA_959028445.1 uncultured Collinsella sp.
CTCTTGACAGCGGATTGGGTCATATGAGCGAAAACCCGCCAGAGCGAGCAAGGTGCCTTGAAACAAGGCGGCATTGACCTTCTGGTCATGCCGCCGAAGTTGAAAGGCAGATTGCCGCTCTGGCGGGTTTGCAGCGTCGAGCGGTTACGGCGTTTGGCAAAACGCCGTAACTTAATAAGTTTGGTACCTTGACATTGATTTCTCACGCTCCTAAATTGGTTAGGCACAAAACAATTCCACTACCTAACTAAAGAAAGGAGCAACACTAATTCATGTGCGATGAACCTCTTAACCTTTGTTCGCACGAGCCCGGCGGTGACCCGTCGCAACCGGTAGACATACCCGAAGCGGTCAGCGCCGAAGACAAACTCGCCAAGCGCATCCTGAGCGGCCTGGGTTTTTGCGGCCATTACATGCATTTTCATGGCGGAGGCGTGTCCGGCAAGGCGCCCATCATCTGCCTGCTGGCCAAGCAGCCCGGCGGCGAGATGTCGCAGCAGGAACTCGGCATGCACTTTGGCCTCAAGCCGGGGTCGCTTTCCGAGATCCTGTCCAAGCTCGAGGTCAACGGCCTCATTGAACGCAGCCGTAACCCCAAGGATCGACGGCAACTCACCATTCGCCTGACCGAAACCGGCCGGGAAAACGCCCGCATCGACCAGGCGGCCCGCATCCGCTTTAGAAAACAGGCCTTTAGCGCGCTCACCCACGACGAGCGCGAGGACCTCGCCGAAATGCTCGATAAAATCCGCGTAACCTGGGAGGAACTGGATGATTAAAACCCTCATGGGAAGCATCCGCGACTATATGAAAGTCACCGTTGCCACGCCGTTGCTCGTGCTTGGCGAGGTGCTCTGCGAGATGCTGATTCCATTTATCACCGCCAACCTGATCGACGCCATCAAAGACGGCGCCACCGTAGCCGAGATGCTTCCCACCGCAGGCTTTTTGGTGCTCATCGCGCTGACGTCGCTTGCTTTTGGCGCCGCTGCCGGCGTCACCTGCAGCCATGCGAGCTGCGGCTTCGCCAAGAACCTGCGTCACGACCTGTTCTACAAGATCCAGACGTTCAGCTTTGCCAACATCGATGAGTTCTCGAGTTCTTCACTCGTCACGCGTCTGACCACCGACATCAACAACGTGCAGCAGGCCTTTATGATGATCATCCGTATCGCCGTGCGCGCACCGCTGGTATTGATCTTCGCCTTTACCATGGCGTTTATCATGGGCGGCAGCGTCGCCATGGTCTACCTGGCCATCATTCCGCTGCTGGGCTTTGGACTGTTCTTTATCATCTTTAAGGTGCGCCCCATCTTCTCGCGCGTGTTCCACAAGTACGACGCACTTAACGAGTCTGTCGAGGAAAACGTCACCGGCATGCGCGTGGTCAAGAGCTATGTGCGCGAAGACTTTGAGAAGGAGAAGTTCGCGACCGCCGCGCGCGACGTCCAGATGGACTTCACCCGCGCCGAGAAGCTGCTCGCCTTTAACAACCCCATGATGAACATCTGCGTCAACGGCGCGTTTGTCGTCATCATCTACCTGGGCTCCAAGCTCATCATCACGAGCCAGGGCACGCTGTTCGACGTGGGCCAGCTCTCCTCGATCTTTACCTATGGCTTCCAGATCCTTATGAGCCTGATGCAGCTGTCGATGATCTTTGTCATGGTGACCATGGCCGACGAATCGGCGCACCGCATTACCGAGGTGCTGGCCGCCGAGCCCACGATCGCCAATCCCGCCGAGCCCGTGCTCGAGGTTGTCGACGGTTCCATCGACTTTGACCACGTGAGCTTTAAGTATTCCGCGCATGCGAAGCGCCAGGCGCTCGACGATATCGACCTGCACATTAAGAGCGGCGAGACCATCGGCATCATCGGCGGCACTGGCTCGGCCAAGTCCACGCTCGTAAACCTCATCGCCCGCCTGTACGACGCCACCGAAGGCACCGTGCGCGTGGGCGGCATGGACGTGCGCGACTACGACCTGGACGCACTGCGCCACCAGGTCGCCATGGTGCTGCAGAAAAACGTGCTGTTTAGCGGCACCATTGCCGAGAACCTGCGCTGGGGCGACCCGAACGCCACCGACGAGGAAGTCCGCGAGGCGGCACATCTGGCCTGCGCCGATGAGTTTGTCGACGGTTTCCCCAAGGGCTACGACACCTGGATCGAGCAGGGCGGCTCCAATGTTTCCGGCGGTCAGAAGCAGCGCCTGTGCATTGCGCGTGCTCTGCTGCGTCGCCCCAAGATCTTGATCCTGGACGACTCCACCAGCGCCGTCGACACCAAGACCGACGCCAAGATTCGCGCAGGGCTGGCAAGCTATCTGCCTAACACGACCAAGCTCATCATCGCCCAGCGCATTAGCTCCGTGCAGGACGCAGACCGCATCATCGTCATGGAAGGTGGCCGCATCGCGCAAATCGGCAACCATGACGAGCTGCTCAAGACAAGCGAGATCTACCGCGAGACCTTTACCTCGCAAAACAAGATGTCTGCCGAGGGCGAAGGGGCCGTCGAGGCCAACACCGAGGCATCCGCAACGCAAGCTCAGACCCAGGAAGGAGGCGAGGCACATGAGTAAGGCAACGACCGCCGAGCGCGCGCTCAACCGCAAGGGCGGCACCATGTCGCGCCTCATCAAGACGCTCTTTGGCTTCTACCCCGTGCTTTTGCCCCTCGTCGTCGTCGGCGTGGTGCTCTGCGCCATCATCAACTCCATCGGCGCGACCTTCCTTCAGAGCGCCCTGCAGATTATTAGCGAATCGTGGCAGTCGGGCGATTGGGAAGCCGCACAGCCCAAGATCGCACAGCTCGTGACTACCCTCGCCTGCATCTACGGCGTCGGCATCCTGTCTTCGCTCTTCTGGAACCGCGCCATGGCCATCGTCACGCAGGGCTCGCTCGAGAAGCTGCGCGAGAAGATGTTCAACCGCATGCAGGACCTGCCGATTCGCTACTTCGACACGCACCAGCGCGGCGACATCATGAGCCACTACACCAACGACATCGACACGCTGCGCCAGATGATCAGCCAGTCGCTGCCCAACCTGCTCATGACGACCATCGTCATCGTCACGGTATTCTTTATCATGCTGTACTACAGCGTGTGGATGTGCCTGGTCATTGTGGCCGGCGTCGTCTTTATGACCTTTATGACCAAGCTGCTCGGCTCCAACTCTGCGCGTTTCTTTATTGCGCAGCAGTCCGAGCTCGGCGTGGTCGAGGGCCATATCGAGGAAGTCATGAACGGCCAGAAGGTCGTCAAGGCATTCTGCCACGAGTCTGCCGCCGAGGCCGATTTTGACGAGCGCAACGAAAAGCTCTTCGAGGTCTCGCAGAAGGCCAACATGTACGCCAACATCCTCATGCCTATCCTTATGAACCTGGGCAACCTGCTCTACGTGTTGGTGGCCCTTGCCGGCGGCATTTTCCTGGCGCTGGGCGTGCCTAACCTGAGCATCTCGGGCACGGCGCTTTCCATCGCCGTCGTGGTACCGTTCCTCAACATGACCAAGCAGTTCTGCGGCCAGATCGGCCAGATCTCGCAGCAGATCAACGCCGTGGTCATGGGCCTTGCCGGCGCCGAGCGCATCTTTGAGCTGCTCGACGAGGAGCCCGAGGCCGACGAGGGCTACGTGACGCTTGTCAACGCGCAGGTCAACCCCGACACTTGGCAGCTCGAGGAGGCCGACCACCACACCGGCATGTGGGCGTGGAAGCATCCGCACCGCGCGACCGGCGAAATTGAGTACGTGCCGCTGCGTGGCGATCTGGTCATGGACAACGTCGACTTTGGCTACACGCCCGACCACGAGGTGTTGCACGGCGTGTCCGTGTTTGCCAAGCCGGGCCAGAAGGTCGCGTTTGTCGGCGCCACCGGTGCCGGCAAGACGACCATCACCAACCTCATCAACCGCTTCTACGACATCGCCGACGGCAAGATCCGCTACGACGGCATCAACGTCAACAAGATCCGCAAGGCCGACCTGCGCCGCTCGCTGGGCGTCGTGCTACAGGACGTGAACCTGTTCACCGGCACTGTGATGGATAACATCCGCTACGGCAACCTGGACGCTACCGACGAGGAGTGCATCGCGGCGGCCAAGCTCGCCGGCGCGGACGACTTTATCACCCGCCTGCCCGACGGCTACGACACCATGCTCACCGGCAACGGCGCCCAGCTGTCGCAGGGCCAGCGCCAGCTGATTTCGATCGCCCGCGCCGCCGTCGCCGATCCGCCGGCGATGATTCTGGACGAGGCCACGTCGAGCATCGACACCCGCACCGAGGCTATCGTGCAAGCGGGCATGGACAAGCTCATGGAGGGCCGCACGACGTTTGTCATCGCGCACCGTCTCTCCACCGTGCGCAACTCCGACGCAATCATCTGCCTGGACCACGGCCGCATCATCGAGCGCGGCAACCACGACGAGCTTATCGCCAAGCGCGGGTATTACTACCAGCTCTATACCGGAGCGTTTGAGCTGGAGTAGCTCAAAACAGCCCCTACGCTCCCAACGGACCTCCCCGAGGGAGACGGGGTGTTTACTCCGTGCTCAAACATTCTCGCTTCGCTGCGAAACTGCGCGCGGAGCAAACACCCCGTCTCCCTCGGGGAGGTCCTACGCACACAGTCTTTTCTCGCAGCCTGAAAAGAAGTGGTGAGGCCCTGGCCGTTTGGCCAGGGCCTCATTTTGTAAGGAGTCAAAAAGCCCCGTCCCAAATGAGCTAGTTGAGGAGTTGGGCCATAGCGTTGACGAATTTTTGTACTTGGAGGGTGGGCTCGAGCGGGTAGTGCAAAAAGACCGGCACCTCTCGCCCGCACAGGAACGGTACGCCCACAAAGGCCGGGTGCACGCCCGACCATGCGCCGCAGGTGAGCACCGCGTCGCCCTTTTCCTCCGCCTCGTTAAAGAGCGCAAAGTCAAAGCTGTCCACGTCGATCACGTCCACGCCGCCGTCGGCCAAAAGGTCGATGCGTAGGCTGTCCATGGCATCGTTGCCGTGGCGCAGTACGCGCAGACGCATACCCTCCAGGTCGGCGACCGTAATGCGACTCTTGCGCGCCAGCGGGCTTGTGCGCGGCAGGTCGATATAAAACGGCACGTTGACAATGCGGAGCTTTTGGCAGGCATCACCCCAGCGTGGGGTAGAAAAACTCGACTGCACCACATCGACCTCGCGGCCCAAGCTGCGCATGACGGATTCGCGCTCGTCATAGAGGTCGCTCACCGGCACGATTTCAAATCGCAACGACGGTTCCAGATCGTGAATGCCCGACCACATCGACAGCGTTTGGCGCCCCGGGCACATCATCGACACGCCCAGGCGCACGGCACCGCCATCGCCCGCGGCGCGTCGGGCACGGCGCAACGCATCCTCGGACTGGCGCATGATCGAGCGCGCGTCGTCCACCAGCAGCGCGCCGGCCGGCGTCACCTTGACGCCCGAGTGCGAGCGTTCGAACAGCGTGATGCCGAACTCGGCCTCGAAGCCCGACACCTGCTTGACGAGCGCCGGGGTCGACACGCGCAATTTTGCCGCTGCACGCGAAAAGCTTCCCAGCTCCGCGGCGGCCGATATGGCCTTAAGTCGTCGATCGTACACGTCAATCTCCCGTTTTCGCGCCCGTGGCCACATGGTGCCACAGGGAGGGGTTGTTTTCGCAGGTCACGCGCTCAGTTAAGCATAAACTGCATCGCACAGTGTAAACCTGCGGTTAACGCCATTCTAACAAATATGCAATTCACCTGCGCAAATGCAAAGCATACGATAACCTGCGAAAACCACGTGGGTCGATTAATGGGAACGGCCCACCGGGAGGCACAAGAAGGGAAGTTCCTATGAGCAACTGGCTTAAGCTCGAGGGCGATGTCTGCGCCGTGACCGGCGCACTCGGCGGTATGGGCGTCGAGATTTGCCGCGAGTTCGCCCGCAACGGCGCCAACGTCGTCCTGCTCGATCTGGACGAGGAAAAGGTCAAGGCCGCAGCCGCCGACCTCGCCGCCGAGTTTGGCATCCACGCCGAGGGCTACAAGATGAACGCCACCGACGAGGCCGAGGTTCAGGCCGCCGTCGACGCCACCATCGCCGACTTCGGTCGCGTCGACGTCCTCGTCAACACCGCCGGTATCCTGCGTTTCGCAGCCATGGAAGACCTGCCGCTGAGCGACTGGGAGCAGGTGCTCAACGTCAACCTCACCGGCTACTTCATCACCTCGCAGCGCTTTGGTCGCGAGATGATCAAGGCCGGCCAGGGCCGCCTGGTGCACATCTCGACCGTCGCCAGCCACTCCCCCGAGACGTTCTCGGGCGTGTACAGCTCTACCAAGGCCGGCGTCAACATGATGTCCAAGATGCTCGCCGCCGAGTGGGGCCCCTACGGCGTGCGCTCCAACTGCGTCGAGCCCTGCTTCGTCAAGACCCCGATGTCGGCCAATTTCTACGCCGACCCCGAGGTCGAGAAGAGCCGCAGCCGCCTAATCGCCACGCGTCGCATCGGCGAGGTCAGCGATATCGCCAACGCCGTCATGTTCCTGGCGTCCAAGCGCTCGGACTTTACCACCGGCGACGCCATCAAGGTCGACGGCGGCTTCTCCAACATGATGGGTGACCTCACCGCCAAGCCCGGCGGCCGTCGCGCCTATGCCGACAACTACCTCAAGAACAAGGGTGTCGAGCTCTGGTCCGATGAGTCCGGCGTCGCCAAGCCAACTGACCAGTAAACCAACCTGACAGGGAGGCCCCGCGGACACGACCGCTCCTCCCCCGTATCGATTAGAAAGAGTCCAATGGCTTCCACCAACTCCAACAAGGGTCGCGCCGTCGTGCTTTCCGCCGCGTGCGTCACCATGTTCTTCATCAGCTCCATCGCGCTGTATTCCGTCGTGAGCAAGAACCTGCTCGCCGTCTACCCCGAGTGGTCCAGCGCTCTCACCTGGGCCTTCCCGGTCTTTCAGACCATCATGGCCGTGACGGGCATCTTCGCCGGCCGCATCTCCGATAAGATCGGCCCGCGCAACGTCGTAATCGCCGCCGCCGTGTGCTACGGCGTGGGCTGGTTCATGTCCGGCACCGTCACCGAGCCGTGGCAGTTCTACCTGTGGTTCTCGCTTGTCGCCGCCATCGGCAACGGTCTGGGCTATAATCCGGCGCTCACCACCGGCCAAAAGTGGTTCATCGACAAGAAGGGTCTCGCCTCCGGCATCACCCTGGCCGCTTCGACCGCCGGTCCCGCCGTGCTGTCCCCGGTGCTCGCCTCGCTGCTCATCCCGAGCCTGGGCATCTTTGGCGCCCTTAAGGCGCTCGGCGTCATCTTCTTTGTGATGATCGCCGCCTCCGCCCTGTTCCTGAAGGCCCCCGAGGCCGGTTGGCTGCCCGAAGGCTTCGAGGCCCCCAAGGGCGGCGCGCACGCCGGCACCTTCGGCGACCTCACCCCGGGCGAGATGGTCAAGACCCCGCGCTTCTGGGTCCTCATCGTCACCTTCGCCTTTGCCGCCACCGCGGGCACCCTGCTCGTGGGCAAGGTTGCCTCCATCGCCGCCGTCCAGCTCTTCACCGACCCCACGAGCGCCGCGGCTGTCGCTCTCGGCGGTGTGGTCGTTTCCGTCAACACCTGCGCCAACCTGGTCGGTCGTCTGTCCTTTGGCCAGATCATCGACAAGCTCGGCGCTTATAAGTCGCTGCTCATCAGCCTTGTCGTCACCATCGTCGCGCTCGTCATCATGTCGATGAGCTTTACGCAGAGCATGTTCTTTGTGGCGCTCGCCCTGCTCGGCTTTAGCTTTGGCGCCCTGCTCGTCATCTACCCGCCGCTCACCGGTGGCGCCTTTGGTACCAGCAACATCGGCGTCAACTACGGCATCATGTTTTTGGGCTATGCCGCTTCCACCTGGATCAGCCAGCCCATCACCGCCGTGCTGTATCACGCCGAGGCCGGCAGCGCCGCCTACCAGCAGTCCTTCTACGGCGCTATTGTGATCGCCGCCATTGCCGTCGTGCTCACCGTCTACATGATGGTCTCCGACAGCAAGAAGAAGTCCGCCTAGTTTTACCGATGCGACAAAGGGACAGCCCCTTTGTCGCATTTCACCGGTCACCAGTATTAAGGAGTCGAAATGTCTGAGCTCAACCCCGTCCGCATTGCCGTTATCGGCGCCGGCGCCATGGGCCGCAACCACATCCGCTTTGTCACCGAGGAGCCCGAGGCCGAGCTCGTCGCCATCGCCGACGCCTTTGAGGGCGCCCGCGCCACGGCCGAGGCCGCCGGCGTGCCGTTTTACACCGATCCCGCCCAGATGATGGACGAGGTCAAGCCCGAGGCCGTCATTATCGCCACCCCCAACGACCTGCACTTGGGCGTTGCCCGCGAGGCTGTGAAGCGCAACATCGTGCCGTTGGTCGAAAAGCCGATCTCCAACGACCTCGAAGATGCCCAGGCCTTCGCCGCCGAGGCCGAGACCGCCGGCGTGCCCGTGCTCGTGGGCCAGCACCGTCGCCACAATCCCTTCGTCAACAAGGCCAAGGAGATCATCGAGTCCGGCGAGCTGGGCAAGCTCACCGTGTCGAGCTTCCACTACATGATCTATAAGAATGACGAGTACTTCGACGTCGAGTGGCGCCGTAAGAAGGGTGCCGGCCCGATCCTGGTCAACCTGGTTCACGACGTCGACCTGCTCCGCTACCTGCTGGGCGAGCCCGTCGCCGTCCAGGGCATGCAGTCCAGCGCCGCCCGCGGTTTTGAGACCGAGGACTCCGCCGTGGTCAACGTCCGCTTTGCCGATGGCGCGCTCGCGAGCATGACCATCTCCGACGCCACCGCCAGCCCCTGGAACTGGGAAGCAACCGCTCGCGAGGATCCGCAGTACCGCCCCTTCGACGCCGACGCCTACTTTATCGGCGGCACCAAGGGCGCCCTGTCGCTGCCTCGCCTGCATCAGTTCTCCTACGACGGCGCCTCTAACTGGCACAAGCCGCTGCAGATGGAGATCCCGGCCGTCGACCCGGCGCTGCCCCACAAGATGCAGCTCAAGCACTTTGTGAAGGTTGTCCGCCGCGAGGTCGAGCCCGTCGTGACCCCCGCCGACAACGTCAAGACGCTCACGCTTCTCAACGCCGTCAAGGAGGCCGCCGAGACCGGCCAGCTCGTCGAGCTGTAATGCCTTAAGAGCGGGTCGCGGCAAACTCCCCGCCGAGCGCCTTGGCCCGCCGCCAACAAGCCCCTCTTCTTTGCCCCGCGAGCAGCCTCCTGCCCGCGGGGCCTTTTGCTACCTTGCCGACGATTTTTCTGGAGCGGGGGCTATTTTGCACCTCAGTCTGATTCGTTCGCCACGAAATGGGCCTATCTACTACGTTTAACCGATCACCCTCAAGCATGCCGAATTTCGAGAAATAAAAACCGACGCTCCTATAAGTTGTCAAGAGGCAGTTTGCGGGAGCGTTCTCTCCA
>CAUFRY010000055.1 GCA_959028445.1 uncultured Collinsella sp.
TGCAATCGCAAGAAGATGACGGGCGGAATGTCAATCCTGGTCTAACAGAGCCTTTTTTATCTGGGCTCGGGCTTTTTCGTGGTGTTCTTTACCACAAAATATGCCGCCGTCTCGCTCTATGCGCGCTGGTCATATTTTTGGCCGTGCATGGGTCGCGTCGTCAACAACGTGTGCTCGATGCTCGTGACGGCGCCGGCGGTGGCGATTATCTCGAGTCAAAACGTGCTGGCTGCGGTCGGTGCGGCGCTCGTGATGTTTGTGGGCATTGCGATTACGCTGCTGGGGCAGTTGGGGCAACGAGCCGATGATGCCGTGATGCAGGATGGCCTGCCGCTTGCCACCGACGATCTTGGTGGGGATCTTGCGCCCACATGCTTCGACCCCGAGCCCGTGGAGGCAGCGGAGCTCACGTCCGATGAACGCCTCGATGCTTTCGTCGCCACCTTTGGGCTTACAGAGCGCGAGCGCGATATTCTTGAGGTCTTGGTCGCTTCGGACCAGAGCGTTCAGGACATCGCCACAACGCTCTTCCTTTCGCGCTCCACGCTCTATCGCCACATTTCCTCAATCAACAAGAAGACCGATACCGCCTCGCGTGTGGCCCTTATCAACTTCTTCTGGTCCTGGACGCCCAAGGACTAGCTAATCCTCCAATAAGTTGCGGTGGAATAGTCCCTTAATTAAAGTCACGAGGCTTTAAACAGGAACTATTCCACCGCAATTGCTGAGGGGATAGATTGCGGCGGCGGCAGAGGCAACGGCAGTGGCAGGGGCGCTGGCAGCTGTGGTAGTGGCAACGGCAGCTGGCAGGGTGTTTTCCGTCTACTTGCTACAGCAGCTCGCCGTGGCGGGCGATATAGCAATGCTTGGCAAGCTGCGTGAGCGCGATGTAGGCGGCGACGATACCAACGAGCAGCGCAAAGAAGCTCGCGGGCAATGCCATGAGCCCCAGGGCATCGGCGATGGGGCTTGCCGGCAGCCAAGTGACGAGTGTCAGGCCCAGCACGGTGAGTACGCACAGCGCGGGCGCGGCGTGGTCACGCAGGCTCGGCAGATGCGGAGAACGCAGCATGTGGATCACGAGCGTCTGCGACCACATGGACTCGACGAACCAGCCGCTCTGGAAGAGCGCTGCAAAGGCCGCCATGCCGGCGGCATCGCCTGCGCAGACAAGCTCGGACCAGGTTGAGCCCACAGCGGCGGGGCACACGACAAAGAAGAGCGCGGCAAAGGTGGCAATGTCAAAGAGTGAGCTCACGGGGCCCAGCTCGAGCATAAAGCCCTTGATGGACGCGGCGTCCCAGGCGCGCGGACGGGCGGTCCAGGTGTCGTCGACCGTGTCCCACGGCAGCGCGATGCACACGATCTCGTAGACAAGCGACAGCAACACCAACTGCAGGGCGCTCATGGGCAAAAACGGCAAGAACAGGCTCGCGACGGTGACGGAGAGCACGTTGCCAAAGTTGGAGCTCACCGTGGTCTTGAGGTACTTGAGTAGGTTGCCATAGGTGCGGCGGCCCTCGATAATGCCGCGCTCGAGCACGCCCAGGTCCTTCTGAAGCAAGATGATATCGGCGGATTCCTTGGCAATGTCGACGGCCGAATCGACCGAGATGCCGCAGTCGCTCGCGCGCATGGCGGCGGCGTCGTTGATGCCATCGCCCATAAAGCCCACGGTATGTCCGAGCAGCTCACGCATGACGCGTACCAGGCGTGCCTTCTGCAGTGGCGAGAGCTTGGCAAAGAGATGCGTCTCCTGGGCGCGGGCGGCCAGCTCGGCGTCGTCGAATGCGTCGATTTGGGAGCCCAGCAGCACGTTGGTGGCATCGATGCCAAGCTGCTCGCAGACCGTGGCGGCGACACGGTCGTTGTCGCCGGTCAGGACCTTGACCGCCACGCCCTTGGCCTCGAGGGTGGCGACGGCGCCCGCGGCACTTGCCTTGGGCGGGTCGAGGAAGGCCAAAAAGCCCATCAGCACCATGTCGTGCTCGTCGGCGATGCCAAACTCGCCTACGGTGCGGGGGTTGGTCTTTTGCGCCACGGCGATGACGCGCAGGCCCTCGGCGTTGAGCCCGGCGACCTGCTTGCGAATCTGGGCGAGCTTATCTTCGGTGAGAGGCTGGGCGACACCATCGACTTCGACAAAGGAGCAGATCTCGAGCATTTCCTCGGCAGCTCCCTTGGTGACCATCTGGGTTTTGCCTTGGACATCGGCTACAACTACGCTCAGGCGACGGCGCGAGAAATCGAAGGGCACCTCGTCGACCTTGGTATAGCGGTCGCGCAGGCTCTGACCCAACATGGAATCGGGTGCGACGGTCGAGGGCGTCACATCGGCACGGTCGATTACGGCCAGGTCGATAAGGTTTTTGAGGCCGGTCTGGAAGAAGCTGTTCAAAAACGCATGGCGCAGCACATGTGCGTCCTCGTTGCCATCGGTGTTGAGGTAGCGCTCGAGCACGATGCGGTCTTCGGTGAGGGTGCCGGTCTTGTCGCAGCACAGGACATCCATGGCACCCAGGTTTTGGATCGCCGGCAGCTCCTTGACGATTACTTGGCGGCGGGCGAGGTCCTTGGCGCCCTGCGACAGGCTCGTGGTCACGATGATGGGAAGCATCTGCGGCGTGATGCCCACGGCCACGCTCGTGGCGAACAGCAGCGCGTCGATGGCGTTGCCCTTGGTGGCGGCGTTGATGGCAAAGACGGCCGGCGCCATAACGAGCATGAGGCGTACGAGCAACATGGAGACGCTCGAGACGCCGCGATCAAACGCGCTCTTTTCGCCGCGCCCGTTGAGCATCTTGGCGATGCCGCCCAGGTAGGTGTCCGAGCCGGTGGCAACGACAAGCGCCATGGCGGTGCCGTTTTGCACGGAGGTGCCGGTAAAGACGATGTTCTTGCAGGCAGAGAGCGGCAGTGCGGAGCCGTCGGCGCCCTCGACGACGGTGACGGCGGTGGTCTTCTCGACGGCCTCGCTCTCGCCGGTGAGTGCGGACTCGATCACAAACAGGTCGCGCGCGGTGATGATGCGGGCATCTGCCGGCACCATATCGCCGGCAGAGAGGCGGATTACATCGCCGGGGACGAGCTCGTCGAAGGGGATCTCGATGCGCCCGCCGTCGCGCAGGGCGGTGCAAGTGTTGGAGACCAGGTCCTTAAGGGCCTCGGCCGCATTGCCGCTGCGGGCTTCCTGGATAAACTTCATGCCGCCCGATACCAGCAGCATGGTGCCGATGACGATGACCGTGGAGGGGTCGCGCTGCGGCTCGGGTACGGCGAGCACGTCGATGTAGAGCGAGACCAGCGCGAGCGCGGCGAGGATGCCGGCGAAGGGATCGATGAAGGCGTCGGCGATGCGGCGGGCGAGCGTTTTGGTCGTTGCCTCGATGGTGTTGGGGCCGACGGCGTTCAGGCGCTCAGTTGCCTGCTCGACGGTGAGGCCGTTTGCCGTGGCGTCAAGCAGTACGAGGGCGTCCTCGGCACTATGGGTGGCGGCGAATATGGTGTTCTTGGACAGGCCGGTATGAGCGGCAGGGCGCGCCGTGCGGCGGCGCTTGGAGATGGCTTCGAGTACCGTGACGGTTTTGAGCATCAGCATAGGGTCCTCCTTGTTGAGGGGAGTTAGCGTACGTGTCGGATTTGCTTCAAAAAACCTAGATGTCGCTCACGTCAAGCTCTTGAGCCCACAAAGGGTGCAGCGCGCCTTTGCGGTGGTTTTGGCGATCTGCCGGTGGCGTTTATGCGTGTGCGGAGCCCTCGCGGCGTGCCGAGGGCGACATGCAGGTTTTTCGACTAGGACTGCCTTCCATGGCACACCTCCTAAAGGCTGAGCGCAGCGCGCTTTGGGTATCTCGTACCCCTTTTTAATCCGCCCGTATTCTTGATGAGGGAGTTTGACATGTCAACCCCATTGTTCGGAAAACCATTCCCCCTGACAAAGCCTTTACAGAATGCCGTGGCCCCAAAGCGCGCCCGCATCGACGCTTCGCCTGCGCTAAACTGGAAGGCACGTACGCGATTACGAGAGGAGCCCGCATGGAGGCTTACAAGCAAGAGTTCATCAAGTTTATGGTCGAGTCCGACGTCCTTAAGTTCGGCAGCTTTACGCTCAAGAGCGGACGTCAGTCCCCGTTCTTTATGAACGCCGGCGCTTACGTGACGGGCTATCAGCTCAAGAAGCTGGGCGAGTATTACGCCCAGGCCATCCACGATAACTTTGGCGACGACTTTGATGTGCTGTTTGGACCGGCCTACAAGGGTATTCCGCTGGCCGTCGTGACCGCAATTGCCTACCACGAGCTGTACGGCAAGGAGGTCAAGTACTGCTGCGACCGCAAGGAGGCCAAGGACCACGGCGCCGACAAGGGTAACCTGCTGGGCTATGAGCCCCAGGACGGCGACCGCGTGGTCATGGTCGAGGACGTCACCACCAGCGGTAAGTCCATCGACGAGACCTATCCCAAGGTCAAGGCTGCTGCCGATGTCGAGATCAAGGGCCTCATTGTGTCTCTCAACCGCATGGAGGTCGGCAAGGGCGGCGTGACCACCGCACAGAAGGAGATCGAGGCCAAGTACGGCTTCCCCGTTGCGAGCATCGTTTCCATGGCCGATGTCGTCGAGACCCTCTACAACCACGAGATCGACGGCAAGGTCGTCATCGATGACGAGCTCAAGGCCGCCATCGACGCCTACTACGAGCAGTACGGAGCACGTTAGTTACGGCGTTTTGCCAAACGCCGTAACTGCTCGACGCTGCGCGGGCCGCATCTGGACAATCTGACGTTCAACTTCAAGGGCGCGACCAGAAGGTCAGCGCCCTTTCGTTTCACGTCACCTTGTCTCAAATGCGACCCGCTCGCTGTCCGTTCTCTACCTGCGGCGTCGTCTTGCTCCGAATGCGGCTCGCTCGCTGTCGTTGCCGAAACATCGGCGTTGCCGGACTAGTCAATGGACGTTCATAAATGACTACTCAGGAATGAGCGTGGATAATCTCCCGTTTTTGGCCTGTGTGCGGGCTCAAAGTGGGAGATTATCCGCGCTCGCTTTAATTTGCTTGGGCTACGGTGCCTATCTAATCGGCTCGGCGTCTTCCCTGAGAATCGAAAGATACTCTTCATACCCGTACTGCCGGTATCTCTGTCTTGACTCGTCGAGAGGACGGAGGATACCCAATTCTTCAAATGATTTGACGAGCGAGCTCGCGGTACTCCTGCCGATATCGAGTTGAGCAGCGATGAATGCGGTGTCGACGATGGGGTGCTCTTCAAGAATGCTCAGCAGCCTTTGCCCGTTTGCAGCAGTCCTTCCGAGATTTTCGGTAATGGTTGCTGTGGAACGGTTATGGAGGTCAACAAGGTTTTTTAAAGACCCTACCGAGTCCTTCGCACTCTCGAGAAGACTGTTGCAGAAAAACTCTATCCATTCCTCGTAAGTGCCTCTCTCCCTTACGGATGTGAGTTGCCGGTAGTATTCGCTTCGATTTTTCTTGAACTGGAACGATGGATAGAACAAGCAAGAATGAAGAACGCCATCATTGATGAGCATAAGTGTAATGAGAAGCCTGCCCAGGCGACCGTTTCCGTCTAGGAATGGATGGGCAGTTTCAAATTGGTAATGGACGAGCGCCGCCCGCACAATCGGATCCATTTCGACTTGAGGCTCATTGATAAAGCGTTCGAGGTCCTGGAGCGTGTTACTCAAATCTTCAATGTTTGGAGGGACAAACGATGCGGTTGCAATGGTGCAGCCTGAGGGGCCAATCCAGTTTTGTGAGGAGCGCAGCTCGCCTGGATTCTTCTCCGTTCCGCGTACTCCGTCCAGCAGGACCGCATGAACTTGCCTAAGAAGTCTCGTGCACAAGGGCATCTTTTTGAGCAGTTCTACGCCGCGGTCGACAGCACGGACGTAATTCACGACGTCTGCGACATCTTTATGATGGAGTTGTGTTTGCGATGGACTAAGTAGGTCGTCAAACGTGCACTGGGTTCCCTCAATTTGCGAAGAAAGGAGTGCTTCTTTGCGCACGTACATCGTCAGATACATGTCGGCGTTGGGAACAAAGTAGAGCATGCCTTCAAGCTCTCCAAGCTTTCGTGAGCATGCGGAAAGCGTGCGATAGGTTTCCTCGGTGAGGTTTAGCTGCCTCAATGATTGCAAGGGCGTTGGAAAAAACGAATAGTAAGCCAATTTCCCCGATAGATTATTGCGGAGCGTTCCCTGGCCGTTCTCCTCGATTTGCATCGCGCCCTCCATATCTTTAGTGCCGGAAACTCGGTATTAGGCTAATCATATCAATTCTAATAACGAGTTTAAGGATTAAATAGTTATTAGAATTGATGTAAACAATCTAATGATGAGAAGTCGTTATTACTTGACCATGGAGCTCGGCTTGGTACAAGGGGGGTTATCCAAAATGAGAGCGGATAATCTCCCGTTTTTGGCTCGGTGACGGCCTCAAAGTGGGAGATTATCCACGTTCGCTAGTTAAGCGTCCAAAAATCCACACTCGCCAAACCTACCAAAAAGGACAGGTTTATTTTGGCACGCTTCGGTCGGTGTCAGGAAGTGTTAGGGACAAGGCGGCGACAGGACTCGAGAGCGAAAAGAAGTGTCGGGTTTGGTGCGCCCGCTTCTGCCCGTCCCGTGCGCGGGCGATACTCGGCTTATCGACCAGCGATGCAAAGGAGATGCTCGTCCCACGAGCACTACCGGGAAGGGCTCGCGATTCGAGTCCCCACCTTAGCATTTGAACCATTTGGCACTATAATTACCGTAGGCATGCGCACAACGTTGCGCTTAATCAAGAGGAGAAAACGTATGGGTCTGTTTGACATGTTCAAGAAGAAGGCTGAGCCCGCGGCTGCCGCTGCTCCGGCCTCCATCTCTGCTTCTGCTGGCGCCGACGTGCTGTGCTCGCCCGTCAAGGGCAAGGTCATCAAGATGGCCGACGTGCCCGATCCCGTCTTTGGTGGCGAGGTTCTGGGCAAGGGCTGTGCCGTGTGGCCCGAGGACGATCTGGTCTACGCCCCCTGCGACGGTAAGGTGACCGTCACCATGGGTCACGCCGTGGGTCTGCAGTCCGATAGCGGCATCGAGGTTCTGGTGCACGTTGGCGTCGATACCGTCAACATGAACGGTGACGGCTTCGAGGGCTTCGTCAAGGCCGACGACGTTGTGAAGGCTGGCCAGCCCATACTCAAGATCGACCGCGCCAAGATCGCCGCTGCCGGTTACAAGGACTGCGTCGTCGTGGCCGTGTCCAACACCGCCGAGTTTGCCGATGTCGAGCTCACCGTCGAGGCAGAGTCCGCCGTCGCCGCCGGTGACGCCATCGTCAAGGTCGTCCGCAAGTAAACTGCGGCGTCCAAAGGATGTGCAAGGGTGGTCGGGTTTTCCGGCCACCTTTTTTATTGCACCGTGGGGAAGCGTTTTATTGCACGTTGGGCGGGCTTGCAAACCGTTCGGACGCTAAAACGAACCGACCACGCCTTCGCGTTGCCGAGGGTGTTCATAAGTTGATAGTATGGGCTTACTTATTACAACGTGTGCCGCGTCCGGGAAGCGCGGTGCCGCTCATTGGGAGGAACAACATGAAAAAGAAGCTGCTGCTTGCGCCCCTCATGGCCGTCTTGGTTGCATGCGTGGTCGTGCTTTCCGGCTGTGGAGGTCCTTCGGTTGAGGAGCTCATCACCGAGGATCTTACGACGCAGTTTGATGAGGTCAAGAACGGTGGCGACGACTTCCTCTCTGGTCTGGAGGAGGCTTCGGGCGACGAGTTCGAGCAGCTGGGTATCGATCCCAAGGAGTATGCCAAGACCTATCTCGAGGGCTTTGACTACAAGATCGGCGACGTGACGGTCGACGAAGACAAGGGTGTCGCGACCGCCGAGGTCTCCATCACCTGCAAGTCTATGAACAAGATCGTCGAGGACTTCTCCACCCAGTATCAGGAGAAGGTCGCTGCGCTTGACACGGTTCCTTCCGATGACGAGCTGTACAAGATGGCCGGTCAGGTTATGGTCGATGTGACCAAGGCCACCGAGCCCAGGAAGACCACGGTTATCTTCAAGTACACCTGCAACGACGATGGCGAGTGGTCTGCCGACGACTCCGTCAACTCCGAGATGATGGATGCAATGCTGAGCTAGTTCGTTGCGGCGTTTTACCAAACGCCGCAACTGCTCGACGCTGCAAGCCCGCCAGAGCGGCAATCTGCCTTTCAACTTCGGCGGCATGACCAGAAGGTCAAT
>CAUFRY010000056.1 GCA_959028445.1 uncultured Collinsella sp.
GGCCTCCAGCCTCGCCGCGGCGGCGGGCTCGTCGGCGTCGATCCCGCGCCTGGACTTCGGCGCCGTGACGAACCTGTGCGACGACACCTCGGCGCTCACCGTCGAGGGCGACCTGCCCAGCTCCCTCGCGATCTCCCTGCACGAGGCCCTGCGCTCCAGCATCCTCTGGATGGTGTCCCGCTCGTGCCTGGTGAGCCTGCCGTAGGCCCTCGGGACCGCCCTCGCGGCGCCCTTCCCGCTCTTTCCGCTCTTTCCGGACATGACGTCCTCCGATCTCCCGGGGCCGGCCGATCCGGCCCTCAGGGTATCGGGTTCCCATATTCATCCGTACATGTACGGATGAATATGGGAGGTGTTCGGATGAAGTTGATATTCAAGGGTGCACGCATTTGCGGAGAGGCTGTTGACGATAGTCAAAACTCGGACTAATCTAGAGACATAAAATTGGTCAAAAATCGGACAATCGAATGGTGGGATAGATGAATGGTGCGGTTAAACTGGTCGACTTCGACCGGTTGCTCAATGGACTCGACCATATCTATTCGGAGTTCTCGCGTGCCTGCGGCCTTTCGGACTGCGCTTACTGGATGCTCGTCGATACCAGCACGGCGGGCGGCAGTATTGCCGTAAGCCGTCTGACAAGCGAATGGTTCTACAGCAAGCAGACCATCAATTCGGCAATTAAAACCTTGACGGCGCGGGGCTTCGCAACGTTGGAGTTTGCCGAAGGCAGCCGTAAGAACAAGGTTGTGAGCCTGACCGAAGAGGGCAGGCGATTTGCCGAGCGTTATGCGCTGCCGGCACTCAAGGCCGAACAGCGAGCCTTTGGCGCGCTTGAGCCATGTGAGCAGCGCGAGATTATGCGCTTGATCGGCAAATTCTCTCAGGTGCTCGGCGATGAGTGCGATGCCTTTAAGCAGCATATCGCTGCCGAGAGCCAAGCCGAGAATCAAGGTGAGGGGGAGTCGTGCGACTGTTAATGAGGTTTCTAAAGCCATATCGAGGGCTTGTCGCAGTGACGCTGCTGGTGCTGCTGGTGGATAACGTCGGTACGCTGTTGGTTCCCACGATGCTGGCGAACATGGTCAACACCGGTATTACCACGGGCGATGTCGACTACATTTTACGCAACGGCCTATACATGTTTATCGCCACCAGCATGGCTAGCGGCGGCACGGTGCTGGGCTGCTATCTTTCGGCGCGCCTGGCCGCCAACGTGGCTTGCGATATCCGCAATGCCGTGTACGACAAATCGCTCGAGCTCGCGGCCAGCGATTTTGAGCGCTTTGGCACGGGATCGATGATCACACGCTCGCTCAACGACATCAACGTGATCCAGCAGGCTATCTTGCAGACGATTCAGTTGGTGCTGCCGGTGCCGTTCTTGGCCGTCGCGGGCATCATTTTTGCTTGGTTCATCGATCCCGCCATGGGAACGCTGCTGGGCGTGGTGGTTGCGATCGTGCTGGTGGCGGCGGTCTTTACGGTGGCTAACGCCGCGCCGATTTTTATGCGCCTTCAGAGCTTTATCGACCGTATGAACGTGGTGCTGCGCGAGAACATCGTGGGCGTTCGCGTCATCCGCGCTTTCAATAAGGAGCGCCACGAGGAGCAGCGCCTGGACGAGGTATTTAGCGACTACGCCGCCAACGCCATCAAAGTCAACCACCTGTTTGTGGGCCTCGACAGCTCAAGCTTCTTTTTGATGAACATCGCCGAGGTGGCGGTGCTGTGGGTGGGCGGCAACCGCGTAGGCGCCCACGCCATGCAGATTGCGAGTATCTCGGCGGTGCTGGAGTATGCAATTCTGATCCTGTTCTTTGTGATGATGGCCCAGATGGTGGTGCTGACGCTTCCGCGTGCCGCGGCATGCCTAAGCCGTGCACACCAAGTGCTGGAGATTGAGCCGAGCATCGTCGATGGCCAGCGTACGCTTGATGCGGCCGCGTCCGACTCAAAGGACGGGGTCGATGCGGTTGCCGTGTTCGACCACATGTCGTTTCGCTTTGACGATGCCGACGAGGACACCCTGTGCGACCTGAGCTTTTCCTGCCGTCGCGGTCAGACGACTGCGATCGTTGGCTCGACAGGCTCGGGCAAATCGACGGTGGCAAAGCTTCTGCTGCGCTTCCACGATGCCACCAAGGGCTCCATTCGCCTGAATGGTGTGGACCTGCGCGAGCTTACGCAAGACGAAATCCGCGGGCGCATTGCCTATGTGCCGCAGAAGGCGTGGCTGTTCTCGGGCACGGTGGCGAGCAACCTTCGCTTTGGTAACGAAGGCGCGACCGAGGGCGACATGCTTCACGCGCTTGAGGTTGCCCAGAGCGCCTTTGTACTCGACCAACCGCAGGGGCTCGATACCCCGGTGGCGCAGGGCGGTACGAACTTTTCGGGCGGCCAGCGCCAGCGTTTGGCAATCGCCCGTGCGCTCATGAAGCATGCCGATCTATATATCTTCGATGACAGTTTTTCGGCCCTGGACTTTAAGACCGATGCCGCCCTGCGCCATGCGTTGCAAGACGAGACGCGTGACGCTGCGGTGCTCATCATCGCGCAGCGTATCTCGACGATCTTGCACGCCGACCAGATCGTCGTGCTCAAGGATGGCGAGGTTGTGGGTCTGGGCACGCATGGCGAGCTTATGGAAACCTGCGAGGTGTACCGCGCCATCGCGGAATCGCAGATGAAGGGAGGTGAGTAGCATGACCGAGGAGCTCAAGAAGCAGGGCGGCGTTGATGACGCCGCTGCCGCGGGACTGGTCGAGGAAACGGCTGCCGCGTCGACCGAGCTGGATGACGCCGCCAAGGCTGCAGCCGAGCGCGAGGCTCGCCGCCAAGCGCTCTACGAGGAAAACGAACGTGCCGAGGACGAGCGCGCCCGCGCCGAGGCAGAGCGTATGCGCGACGTGGACGACGAAGACGAGGACGAGACGCCTCGGGATACCTGGGCGACGGTGCGCCGCCTGTGGAGTGAGGCTGCCGGCGACCATTGGCGCTTCTATATCGTGTTCGCGAGCATTGTGTTCTATGTCATCTTTAACACCGCTGCGCCGGCATATAGCGCCCGTGTGATCGATGAGCTGTGGGGCCACATTCAGGTGGCGTTTGCCAACGACACCACTTTCAGCATCACCTGGGAGAACTGCGGCAAGACCATTTTCGTCTACTTTATGATCTGGACGGCCGCTGCTTCGTTCTACGCGCTCCAGAGCTTTTTGATGTCGAGCGTGGCCGAACGCCTCAATCTGTGCCTGCGCAACCGCATCGCGCAAAAGCTCAACCGTCTGCCGCTCGCCTATTTTGACGCGCATCGTCCCGGCGAGGTCGTCAGCCGCGCGACCAACGACCTGGACAAGATGTCCGAGAGCATGCAGCGCGGATTGCTGCAGCTGCTCGTGTCGATCGGCACGGTTGTTGGTGCTGTGAGCGTGATGTTCGTGTTCAGCGTGCAGCTTACGCTCGTCTTTCTGTTCTTTACGGCACTGTCGCTGCTGGTGACGAAGGTCGTCTCGCGCCGCACACACGATGTGACGGGCGAGCGCCAGGAGTGGGTGTCCAAGATTACGAGTGCGGTCGAGGAAGGCTATTCAGGCCGTCTGGTGATCCGCGCGTTTAACCGCGAACGTCAGAGCTCCGCTGAGGTGCACGAGGCTTCGAAGGAACTGGCTCGTGTGAGCACCAAGGCCGACTTTATGATCAATGCTGTCGGCCCCGCAGTGCGCTTTATCGGCCGTTTGGCGCAGATCGTTATTGCGCTTGTGGGCTGCAGCATGTTGGTTGCCGGGCATATGACCGTCGGCGTGTTCCAGGCGTTCTTCCAGTTTATCTATGAGGCGTCCGAGCCCATGACGCAGCTGTCGTTTACCTTTAACTCGCTGCAGAGCGCGCTGGCGAGCGCCGAGCGCGTGTTCGACCTGCTCGATGAGCCCGAGATGGAGGCCGATCCGCTGCCGGACAAGGCCGCCAAGCTGCCGGGTCGCGTGGAGGGCCGCGTCTCCTTTGAGCATGTGCGCTTTGGTTATTCGCCCGACAAGCCGCTTATGCGCGACGTGTCGTTTACCGCCGAGCCGGGCCAGAAGATTGCCGTGGTGGGAACCACGGGCGCAGGCAAGACGACGCTCATCAACCTGCTCATGCGCTTCTACGAGATTGACGGCGGGCGTATTACGCTCGACGGCGTGGATACGAGCCGCATGGATCGCGGCGAGCTACGGCAGCAGTTTGGCATGGTGCTGCAGGACGCCTGGCTGTTCGATGGCACGATTGCCGAAAACATCGCCTACGGCTGCCCCGAGGCAACGCGCGACGAAATTGTGGCCGCGGCTCGTGCCGCGCAGGTCGACTTCTTTGTGCGCACCATGCCGCAGGGCTACGACACGCGCGTGGCCAACGATGCCGAAAGCATCAGCCAGGGCCAGCGTCAGCTGCTGACCATCGCACGCGTGCTGCTCAACAACCCGGCGATTCTCATCCTGGACGAGGCGACCTCAAGCGTGGACACGCGTACCGAGCTTGCCATCGGCCGTGCCATGGATGCGCTTATGCGCGGGCGCACGAGCTTTGTGATCGCACACCGCCTGTCGACGATTGTGGATGCCGACCTGATCTTGGTCATGGATCACGGCAACATTATCGAGCAGGGCACGCATAAGGAGCTGCTCGCAGCCGAGGGCGCTTATGCCGACCTCTATCTGAGTCAGTTCGCATAATGTGACAAAGGGACAGTCCCGCATGTCACATCAAAAAGAAAGGCGCGCCGGGGATGAATTCCCTGGCGCGCCTTTTTGCGTTGATGCCGATGTCGTTTTGTGCCGCTTGCGTTCCTAGCGCTCGTCCACGAGCTTGGCGACGAGGGCTTTGAGCTCGGCCACCTCTCGCTCGAGTTCTTTGACGCGGCGGGCGTTCTCGGTGATGCCTTGGCGGTTGAGGGCACTCTGCTCGGCAGCGTCATCGGGCATGTACTCGCGATGCTGCTTGGCGTCGAAGCTCTCCTCGAACACGCGGCAGCCGTTGCGCTTGATGATGCGTCCCGGCACGCCCACGACGGTGCAGTTATCGGGCACGTCTTTGACGACGACCGAGTTGCCGCCGATCTTGACGTTGTTGCCGATGCGGATGTTGCCGAGCACCTTGGCGCCCGTGCCCACGGTGACGTTGTTGCCGAGCGTGGGGTGGCGCTTGCCGGTCTCGTTGCCGGTACCGCCGAGCGTGACGCCCTGGTAGAGCACGCAGTTGTCGCCCACGATGGTGGTTTCGCCGATGACGACGCCCATGGCGTGGTCGATAAAGAAATGCTTGCCGATCTGTGCGGCGGGGTGAATCTCGACGCCGGTGATGTGGCGGGTGATTTGCGAGAGCACGCGGGCGAGCGAGCGATGACCGTGCTCCCAGAGCCAATGCTCGGGCACGTGGTTCCACTTGGCGTGCAGGCCAGGATAGGAAAGGAAGATGACTAGACCGTTTTGCGCGGCGGGATCCTGCGCTTGGACGGTCTTGATGTCCTCGCGAATGGTACTGATAAAGCTCACCGGCCGCCCTCCCTTAGCGCCATGGCAATGCGATTCAATAAAGTATAGCGATTCGCTAGGGATTAGGAAGGACAATCTTGGCGGCATTGCGCAACAGGTGTCAGTTATGCAAACTTGCTGGTAATGGAGTCATGCTTTTGTGGGGTTGCGCACGAGGGGGCACCGCAACCGTATACTGGTCAACTTGGACGTATCCGCGCCCACAACTGAGAGGTTTTACTTCATGGGTTTCATTAATTTTATCGCCGAGCTGCTTAAGGATCCGCGCACCGCGATCGCCAGCTGGATCGCCGCCGGCCCGCTTATGGCCTACGGCTGCGTGTTCCTGATCATCTTTATCGAGACGGGCGTGGTGTTCTTCCCGTTCCTCCCCGGCGATTCGCTGCTGTTTGCTTCGGGCTTCTTTGCCCACAATGGCGGCTTTAACATCGTGGCCCTGCTGGCCGTCGCATGGGCGGCTGCCATCCTGGGTGACCAGTGCAACTTTATGATCGGTCACTTCTTTGGCAAAAAGATTATCGCTTCGGGCAAGGTCAAGGCCATGACGCCCGAGCGCATCAAAAAGTCCGAGGATTTCTTGGACAAGTGGGGTCACCTGGCCATCTTCCTGGGTCGCTTCTTCCCGTTTATCCGCACCTTTGTGCCCTTTATCGCCGGCATGGGCGGCATGCACTGGCGCAACTTTGTCATCTTTAACGTGCTGGGTGGAATTACCTGGTCAACGGTCTTTGCGCTGCTGGGTTACTTCTTTGGTGGCATTCCGTTTGTGCAGGAGCACTTTGAGCTGCTGATTATCGGCATCGTCGCCGTGTCGATCATCCCAACCGTGGTCGGCCTGGTTAAGGCTAAGCTCGGTAAAAAGAACGCCTAGTCCGAGTTTGTTTTCGGACGTTAATTCCAAGGCCCGTCATCGGATTCGATGGCGGGCCTTTTGTGTTGAAGGCAAATGAAAATACTTTACTTAGTTAAAGAAAAACGTTTTATCCAAGGCGTGCGGGGAGTACAATCTCGTGCATGCGAATCGACGTGCCATCGGCTTTGATGCTGCTCGCGTGTCCCGTCCGGCTCTACGCTCCGGGCGTGCGACGTTGCGACGCGGTCGGCCTCGGTCCTTGCGTGCGGGTTCGCGAGTATGCAACTGTGTATGTAAGGAGCGACATATGACTGTCGAGAAGAAGGATATCGATTGGGGTAGCCTCGGCTTTGGCTACATGAAGACCGATTACAGCTACGAGGCTCATTGGAAGGATGGCGAGTGGGACGAGGGCGGCCTGACCACCGACCACACCCTGCATGTCTCCGAGTGCGGCGGTATCTTCCATTACTGCCAGGAGGTCTTTGAGGGCCTGAAGGCCTACACCGCCGAGGACGGCAGCATTGTCTGCTTCCGTCCCGACATGAACGCCGAGCGTATGTATAACTCCGCGCAGCGCCTCGAGATGCCCCCGTTCCCCAAGGACAAGTTTGTCGAGGCCGTCAAGCAGGTCGTCTCTGCCAACGCCGCCTGGGTTCCGCCCTTCGGCTCTGGCGCAACCCTGTATGTGCGTCCGTTTATGATCGGCTCCGGTGACGTGATCGGCGTGGCTCCCGCTCCTGAGTACACGTTCCGCATTCTCGTGACCCCGGTCGGTCCGTACTTTAAGGGTGGCCTCAAGCCTGTCAAGCTGCGTGTTTCCGAGTACGACCGCGCCGCACCGCACGGCACCGGCAACATCAAGGCCGGCCTCAACTACGCCATGTCCCTGAAGCCCACGATGGAGGCTCACCGCGAGGGCTATGCCGAGAACCTGTATCTCGACTCCGAGTCCCGCACCTATGTCGAGGAGACCGGTGGAGCCAACGTCTTGTTCGTGAAGGAGGACGGCACGCTTGTCGTCCCGCAGTCGCACACCGACTCCATTCTTCCCTCTATCACCCGTCGTTCGCTCGTTCAGGTCGCTGAGGACCTGGGCATGACCGTCGACCAGCGTCCCGTCGAGTGGGCCGAGGTCAAGGCCGGCACCTTTGTTGAGTGCGGTCTGTGCGGCACCGCTGCCGTTATCTCTCCGGTCGGCGAGATCGACAACAAGGTCTACGGTGCCGATGAGACTGTGACCTTCCCGGCTGGCTACACCGAGATCGGTCCTGTGATGAAGAAGCTCCGCGAGACCCTGACGGGCATCCAGTCTGGTGCTGTTGAGGATAAGCACAACTGGGTTTACACCGTCGCGTAATTCGTCTTACCTGCCCGGGCGGAGAGCAAGTCCCCTCCCGGCGCGTCCTCGGACATGAAAGAACCCCCGCTGCGTACTACGTGCGGCGGGGGTTCTTTCGTCCTGCGGAGTGCGCCGGAAAGGAAGGTCGCCCTCGGGCCTGCGTTACCTCGGCGCTGCCGTTACGGGCAATATAGATCTGAATAAAGATGGTGCGCGGCCTATTGGCCGCGCTTTTGTTCAAGACTTTAGTCTGCTGGCCGCGCAGCGGCCAGCTTCAACCCACCCGCTACGCGGGTGGAGACAAACGGCTTTA
>CAUFRY010000057.1 GCA_959028445.1 uncultured Collinsella sp.
AAAGAGAAGAGGCGGGGCATGCCCCGCCTCTTACACCACATCTCTGCGCGCTACCTCATTGACGGCGCTTTCCAGACCCCGTGGGCAAAAAAGGGCAAATATGAGTACTGTTACCTTTTTAGTAACAGCCAAAACCGCCTCAAACGACCTCTTTGCGGCCTCTATACGCCTTCAAATTAATCAAAACGCCCGTTAGCAGGCTTCTGCGTGCCAACGTTAATGAACATATTTATTACTTTGTCTATTATCTCGCTAGACGGATATGTTAGTAGGTTAGCAACAGTACTCATATTTGGCATTTTTTGCCCACGGGGTGTTTCCTGGGGAACCGACAATAGCCTTAGTGTCCCGCGCGACGCCACTCCCTCCCGGTATCCGCCGACGTTCCCCCATATAAAACCTGCCAAAATAAACCTGTCCCTTTTGGCAGGTTTCGGGGTGGCAAGGGCTTGCACTTTAGCGTGCGACAGCGGATAATGCCGAGCATTCGAGAATACGCTTATTGCTCTTTCTATAGATTGAGGAGGCCCCTATGGCCATGGAATTCAAACGCAGGCTGCCGATCCCCATGGAGATCCGCGAGGAAATGCCGCTTTCTGCCGAGCTTACCGCCAAAAAGCAGGCATTTGACGCCGAGGTCGCCAAAGTCTTTACCGGCGAGGACGCACGTAAGGTGCTCATCATCGGCCCGTGCTCTGCCGACCGCGAGGATTCGGTGCTCGAGTACATGAACCGACTGGCCAAGACCGCCGAGGAGGTCAAGGACAAGCTCATCGTCATTCCGCGCGTCTACACCAATAAGCCGCGCACCAAGGGCACCGGCTACAAGGGTCTTCTGCACAACCCCAACCCCGAGGCTCCCGACGACCTGCTCGAGGGCGTCAAGGCCATCCGCCACATGCACCTGCGCGTCATCGAGGAGACCGGCTTCTTTACCGCCGATGAGATGCTCTATCCGTCCAACTACCAATACCTCGTTGACCTGCTGAGCTATGTTGCCGTGGGCGCACGCTCGGTCGAAAACCAGGAGCATCGCCTGGTGTCGAGCGGCATTTCGGTACCCGTCGGCATGAAGAATCCCACTGCCGGCTCTACCACCGTTATGCTCAACTCCATTTACGCCGCCCAGGCGCACCAGAGCTTCATCTTCCGCAACTGGGAGGTCGAGTGCGACGGCAATCCGCTCGCGCACGCCGTTATGCGTGGCTACATCGGTCTCGATGGGCGCACCTACCCCAACTACCACTACGAACACCTGGAACGTCTGGCTGAGCGCTATACCGAGCACGCCGGCTATGCCAATCCGGCGGCGGTCATCGACTGCAACCACGACAACTCGGGCAAGCGTCCGCTGGAGCAGTATCGCATTTGCAAGGAGGTACTCGACAGCTGCCGCCGCAACGAGTCCATCTCCAAGCTGGTCAAGGGCTTTATGATCGAGTCCTACCTGGAGGACGGCAACCAGCCAGTCGACGGCGGTGTCTTTGGCAAGTCGATCACCGACCCGTGCCTGGGCTGGGAAAAGACCGACTACCTCATCCACGAAATCGCGGAGCGGGTTTAGTTACGCGGGCCGCATTTGGACAATCTGACGTTCAACTTCAAGGGCGCGACCAGAAGGTCAGCGCCCTTTCGTTTCACGTCACCTTGTCTCAAATGCGGCCCGCTCGCTGTCCGTCCTCTACCTGCGGCGTTGTCTTACTCCGGATGCGGCAGTTAGGGACGTTCCTTTTCTGCCGGCAGTTTGGGATGTTCCTTGGGGTAGTCATTGGGGACGTTCTTTAATGACTGGTCGTTTAAGAACGTCCCCAACGACTACCCAGAATGAGAGTGGATAATCTCCCGTTTTTGGCCTATACCAGCGCTAAAAGTGGGAGATTATCCACTCTCATCGAGCAAGTGTCCGAAAATCCGCCCTCATTCCTTCTTAGGACCCTCCGTCCCCGAGGATTCGAGGCTCGCCTGCCGAATGGTCGATGCGGCCGTCCTGCGTCCATGTCACACTCAGGGGTGGCCTGACCCAACTTGGAAGGAGCCCCCATGAGCCTTGACAACGTAACTCTGCGTGCCGCCACGCTCGATGACCTGGCCGGCATCGCCGCCATCTACAACCAGCTGTGGTGCAACACGCTGCGCAACCGAGGCGACGTCGAAGCCGCCGATTTCTGTGCGCGCTTTAACATCGCCATGCAGCTGCAGCGCTCCCCCATCGCGCTCGTTGCCGAAGCTGAAGGCCGCATCATCGCCGCTTGCTGCATCGGTATCTTCGAAGACGGCAAACCACGCACCAATCCCACGTGGGAGCCCTGCTACAACGAGATGTTCGTCCAGGCAACCGAGATGGCAAAGACCGCCGATGCCAAGCTCGAAGGCTCGCTCTTTGGCGATAGCCGCGAGAAGGCAACAGCCGACCGCTTTGCCGCCACGGGCAACGAATATGCCCAAGGCCAGCTCAACCTGATCATCATCGTGCCCGAATGGCAGGGCAAGGGGCTCGGCCGTGCGCTCATCGACCTTGCGCGCGCCGAACTCGCCAAAGCCGGGTGCACCAAATTCTTCCTGATGAGCGACTGCAACTCCGACTGGCAGTTCTACGAGCACCTCAACATGAAGCGCATCTTGGAGGATCACAGCCAGGACACCGGCGACGGATTTATCGTCTATATGTACGGAGGCGACACGCAGGATTAACTTGCATGTCGCCTCACGGGCTTTCTACAAGACGGCCCAAACCATCAACCAAGACGAGTCAACAAGGCGCGCTCTCCTCGGCAGCAAGGGCATTCGTGCTGTAACGAGTGGTGGAGATGGCCACGCTTGCACACAACTGTCTCGGATAGATAGCGGTCGAGCAGGCGCGCCCATGTGCGTGCGTCAAGACGCTCCTCCGCCCTGCCATACAGCGATCGACGGAGTGCCTCGCCCATAGTGCCGCTAAAATCATCGAGCTCAAGAGCGTACTTTGGGACAACGTATCCGACCAACGTCCCCACAAACGGGCTGTGCCCATTACACACGCAGCTGTTTATCAATGGTGCAGGCGGAATGTCATCGTCGTCCAGGTCAAATATGTCCAAGTCCAGCTCACCAGAAGCGTATGGGTGTATTCCGCGGTTAAGCATCTTAAAGATATGGACCGCGAGTCCAAAGTCATCCGTCTGTGGCGTAAACACGGGGGCATTCGTGGACGCTGCCAAGCTCTCGAAATCGCTGATGCCGGCTATCTCCATGAGTTGAAGCACCTCGGGGGCAATATAGCCGGGAGCGGCGCACGCAGTCCTATGTGTCCCATCCGAAAGCGTAAAGCTATACGAGCGCCTTGATGGTATCCATGCCCGCATGCGCCGAAGCCTCGCAACCCTTCTGCCCGTTGAGCACGCACTCGAGCAGCGTATCGTATGCGCGCTGGGCTTCGGGGGCCAGGTACGCCCTGTTAAACATGCCCTCGGGTCGCACGTTTCCCTTCGAGTCGATCATATAAGGCCCCAATCTGTTTGGTTTCCCCAGATTGTGTGCCCGCACACCCAAGCCGCACGGCCCGCCGTTCAGCTGAAACCACCACACAAAAAGTCCGCCGACCATTGAAGTCGGCGGACTTTCGCGTGCGGACAATCAAGCACTGTTCACCATGGAACTGCTATTTACAGCGCGCCTTGGGCTGCTGCTGGGTGATGCAGTGGATGTTGCCGCCGCCGTAGATAACCTCGCGAGTCATGATACCGATGACTTCACGGTCCGGATAAGCAGCCTGGATATCCTTGAGCGCCTGGGCGTCATTGGGATCGCCGAACTGCGGTACAAGCACTGCGCCGTTGATGGGCAGGAAGTTGAGGTAGCTCGGCTCGAAAGCATCCTCGGGGGTACGCGGCAGCACGCCCTCGACGGGGTCAATCGTGCTGGCCTCCTCCTCGGTCATATATACCGAGGTCGCAGGCATAATCACCTTGTGGATCTTGAGCTTGCGGCCACGGGCATCCGTCGTCTCGGAAAGCGTCTTATACGCCTCTTGGCACTCCTTGTAGAACTTATGGTTGGGATCATCGGTCCACATGCAGCAGACCTCGCCGGGCGCACTAAAGCATGCGACGTCGTCCACGTGCCCGTTGGTCTCAAACGGGTCGATGCCATCCTTGATCCAAATGACCTTCTCGATGCCCAGGTACTCGGCAAGCTTCTCCTCGATCTGCTCCTTGGTGTACTGGGGGTTGCGGCCCTCATTGAGCAGGCACATCTCGGTGGTCACCACGGTGCCCTGGCCGTCGCAGTTAAACGAGCCACCCTCGAGGATATAATCCTCGGGACGATAGCGGTTAACCTGCTCGAGCTGTGCCACCTGCAGGCCAATGGAAGCGTCCTTGTCCCACGGGAAATACAGGCCGTCAATGAAACCGCCGTAAGCATTAAAGTGGAAGTGCGAGAGTGCCACGTCCCCCTTGTCGTTGACAAGAAACGCCGGGCCGGGGTCGCGAATCCAGCTGTCGTTGTACTCCATGTGGATAACGCGCACGTTCTCAACGCCGTCGAAGATCTCACACACCGCGGGGAAGTCTTCAGTGTTGACGCCCACAGTGATGGGCTGAAAACGTGCAACGGTCTTAATAATCTCGGTAAAGACCTTTTGCGCCGGCTTGGCACCACAGCGCCACACATCCGAGCGATGCGGCCACAAAATCCAGGTGCGCTCCTGCTCTTCGTACTCGCCGGGCATGTAGAATCCGTCCTTCTTTGGCGTAGACTCGCTCTCGTAAATGGTCTTCATTTCAAGCTCCTAAATCTCGGTGCTTTTGCTTGACGAGACCATGATGCGGCCGCACCGAGATGTTCTCAATGGTCCCTCGAGCCCCTTTCAGCGACCGACGGTATACCATTCGCTGACCTAAAGTTCTATTCAGGCCGAGAACATGACATACTGGGTTCCACAATGGAAAGGATGCCCTATGCCCCCATGCAATAATCAGCAGACTATTGAGTTGGACAGTACGACCTGGACTGCTCTCAACGAGCTCGCGCTTGCAATCCACGCATCACACGGTGTCGATAAGCTGCAAAAGGAGACCCTCGAGGGAACGACAGGGCTCGTGCCCCATCGGATCGCCATGTTCGACCTGATCGAGGCAGCGGGCAGTGATGCCCCACGCTACGTCCACCCCGCAAGCAGCGGAATGGACGACCGCGCACTGAGCGACTACTACAACCGCTACGCCGCGATGGACTATACAACATGGAGCTTTGACTTACATAAGGTCGGCGTCTACCGCGACCTCGACCTCGTCGACGTCGAGCGACGCGATGCCACGCCCATCTATCGCAAATGGATGGAACCGCAGGGCGTCTACTTTGGCTGTACGGCCACGCTCGCGCACAACGACAGCCCGCTAGGAAGCATCACCCTGTTTCGTGAACGCACGGCCGGAGACTTCACCGACACCGAGCTCGCAATCCTGCTCGAAGTCGCTCGGCACGCGAGCCTCGCGCTCGCCAACCTCTATCCTCGGGGCATTAAACTCACCCAGACAGAAGACACAAACCAGCTAAATGCTTTCATTACAGAACACAATATCCAACCGCGCGAAGCCGAAGTCATGCGGCTCATGCTCGACGGCAAAACGAACAAACAGATGGCAAACGAGCTATTCATAAGCGAGTCAACCGTCAAGAAGCATGTCAACGCCATCTATCGCAAGCTCGGCGTCAGCAACCGCCTGGGCCTCATGACTGCCACGCAAAACATCCCGCGATAAAAAAGGGCGCCCTCCATGCAGAGAACGCCCTTTGATTTCGCCATTTGAATTAGTGTCGGCTCTGGCTCAAAGAGTAGACAGGTTTATTTTGGCAGGTTTTATCTGGGCAAATGTCAGCCGCCGCGAGGGAGCTGCCTTCCCTCGCGGCGGTCTTCTAGCAGAAAAACCAAGTGAGTAGGCTTTTTGCAGGAGGTCAAGCACGCCCCAAAACGCCACAGCTCTGACCTGCGGTTTTATTGAGTATTTGTTGCGATGTGCTCGGCATATCCAAATAAGTCTACTCACTTGCATCTAAGACGCACCAGATAGGCAAAAACCGCCGCAAAAAGGGGGCCGGTTCCCTTCGCGGCAGCCGTTAATACGCCGAGCTTGTTATCGTAAAAGCCAATCACGCGCCGAAACCACACTACAGTCTTTCGACTCATACGTTGAGTCCACGCGGGCCACAACATAGCGCGCATCTTTTGCAATGTCGATCTCATCGCATACAGTCTGTAGATGGCGGGCGTACTTATCGTGATACGTTCTGGATGATTTTATTTCGATAGCCTTGGGACTCCCTGAGTTTGTACAGTCGAGCAAATCGATTTCACGCTTGCTGTCGTCCCTATAGAAATACAGCTCGGGATTCTCGCCCACGTTGAGATGGCTCTTCGCCGTTTCGGAAACGATGAGGTTTTCGAAAACGGCCCCCAGATAAGGGCTCTCCAATAGTTGCTCCAGTGATCCAATTTTGAGCAAGTAGCAGAGCAGCCCCGTGTCGTAAAAATAGAGCTTGGGCGTTTTAGTTAGACGCTTCTTGGCATTTGCATAATAGGGCTGCAGCGAAAACGTCAGGTAGCTCTGCTCCAGAATGGACAACCAGCTTTTAATGGTCGATACGCTCACGCCCGTATCTCGAGAAAGCGAGGATATATTGATGAGGGCACCGACGCTCTGAGCAATTATGGACAGAAACTTATGAAACTCCGCCTTATTGCGCACATCAAGCAAGCCCACAACATCGCGCTCAACATAGGTATCGATATAGCTGGGAAAATAAACCGAGGACGGCATTCCGGCGGAACGCAGGCGAGGGTATCCCCCTTCGAGCGCGAACAAATCCACTTCCAGCTGCCCCTGCTGGCCCCTCTCCGCTTCTCGAAACGATAATGGCAGCAATTTTAAGATCCCGACTCGCCCGGCAAGAGACTGCCCGATGCTTTTCATCATCAAAAAGTTTTGCGAGCCTGTAAGGATGTATTGACCGGCGTCTCCCCGCTCATCCGAAACAACCTGGATCATTGAAAACAAATCCGGGGCGTATTGCGCCTCATCGATGATGAGTCCGCCCTTTCGGTTGCGGATAAAACTCACCGGATCCTCCAAGGCCGCGCGCCTCGTTTGAGGGTCCTCAAGCGTGACGTAGGAATAGTCGGGAAAGGCATGCCGAACCAGCGTAGACTTACCACTCTGCCTAGGCCCTGTCAACGACACAACAGGAAACCAGCCTGCCATGCGAATGAGCAACTCATGCAAATCCCTGTTAATGAACTCAGCCATATCAACGCCCCTTATTACGCTGTTACCATAATCGAATAGTTTCATTCTCCATAATCTTATAGTAGCGTTTACCATAATCTTATAGTAACCCAGTTCAAAAGCATTATTTATGGCTCTGTTAGACCAGGATTGACATTCCGCCCGTCATCTTCTTGCGATTGCACA
>CAUFRY010000058.1 GCA_959028445.1 uncultured Collinsella sp.
GAGAGAACGCTCCCGCAAACTGCCTCTTGACAACTTATAGGAGCGTCGGTTTTGCTGTGCGAATTCTGCGGTTTTGCGGTCTAAAGGCGTGGATGCTCCGGGGCCTCGTTTTTACTCGTTCACTTCTCGGGAAAGTATTAGAGCTCAGCTGATAGAGGTGCCGCTCTGGCGTCGATGCCCCGCGTCTTCTTCGCTTGATTGGGGAAAACAGCCTCGCTTAAACAATTACGAGCCCGCCCAGACGTATCTGCGGGGTTGTCTGCACAATTCGCGGTATTATGTTGCGGAGTTTTGAAAGGAGCCGCTGGTGGTCACGACGACGTTTGCTTCGCCTTTGGGCGAAATCTTGCTTGCCGCTGATGGCCGCGGTCTGACGGGGCTTTGGTTTGAGGGGCAGGAGCATTTTGGCTCCACGCTTCTCCGGGAAGACTCCGAACATGTTGAAGGCGCCGACGCGGTTTCCGGTACTGGTGGCATGTCGTCGGTGAGTCCGGCAAATGGCGCGGCTTCTTCGGTGCTTGAGCGTTCTTGGGCTTGGCTGAATGCTTATTTTGCGGGGCAGGAGCCTCGGTTTACGCCGCCGTTGCATATGATTGGTACGGCGTTTCAGCGCGAGGTTTGGTTTGAGCTGCTTTCTATCCCGCGTGGCGAGGTCGCTACGTATGGTGAGATAGCCCAGCGAGTTGCGGCTCGACATCGTGTGCCGGGAAACGAGGCTCCCGTTGTGTCTCCGCGTGCCGTGGGGGCCGCGGTCGCGCGTAATCCCATTTCGATTATTGTGCCGTGCCATCGCGTGGTTGCCGCCGACGGCTCGCTTAACGGATATGCCGGCGGGCTTGATCGCAAGGAGTGGCTGCTTCGGCTTGAGGGCGCGTACGAGGAGTAACGCCAGGGCACTTTGCATAGCCAAGACGCCGTGAAAGAACGAGTCGCCGTCTTTTCGCGACCGGCATGCGTCCAAGCGCTCGACATCTGAGCCTTAAGTTTGGTTAAGCCATATCCTGCGTATTTGAAAACGCGCAGGTTGAGCAGCTAAGGCTGCGCTAAGACGGCTGGCGGTGCGCTATCATCGGCGGTATCGAAACCTGTATAGCCGTGCGCCAAAGGAACAACCATGAAGCTGATGCTTGCCGAAGACGAACCCGGCCTCTCCCGCGCTCTTACCGCGATTCTTCAACATAGCGACTACGAGGTCGACACCGCCCTCGACGGTCTGACGGCGCTCGAATACCTGCTCGCCAACGACTATGACGCCGCAATCCTGGACATCATGATGCCCGGCATGGATGGCATTGAGGTGCTCAAGCGCACGCGCGCCGCCGGTAAGCGTCTGCCCATCATTATGCTCACGGCAAAAAGCGAGGTGCCCGATAAGGTCGAGGGCCTGGATGCCGGTGCCAACGATTACCTGACCAAGCCGTTTGCCGCCAAGGAATTGCTTGCGCGTATTCGTGCCATGACGCGTGCCGCGACGGCAATTGACGCCACGACGCTCAGCGTGGGCAACGTGCGCCTCGACACGGCGGCTTGCACGCTTGTGGGTCCCTTGGGCGAGGAACACCTAGCCAATCGTGAGTTTCAGCTTATGGAACTCTTTATGCGCAACGCCGGGACGCGCATGCCCACCGAGCGTCTGATGCTCGAGGTTTGGGGTGAGGACGCGCCCGAAGGCGCCAACGTGGTGTGGGTCTATATCTCGTACCTGCGCAAAAAGCTGACGGCGCTTGGTGCCAACGTTGCCATTCGCGCGTCGCGCAACCAGGGCTATTCGCTCGAGGTTGTCGAGGAAGGCGAGCGGGCGTGAGCGTACGCGCGTGGTGCAAACGCATGACGGAGCGGTTTCACGCCGCCTCGAGTAGTACGGGGCGGGCAAATTCTGTTGACGCATTGGGCCGCCGCCTGCGTCGCAAGTTCATCCTCGTTGCCATGGGCGCCGTGACCGTGGTACTCACGCTCATCATCGCCGGCATCAACATCGTCAATTATTCGCATGTCTGCAAGATGGCCGACGCTCGCCTGGACTATATCCTAGCGGTCAAGGACGGTATCGATTGGGGGGACGAGCCTAAAGACGATCCCGCTAATGGCAAGGATGCCGGCGATAGCCAGGCGGGCGTTCGCATCAGGCACTTCGAAGGTATGACGGCGGAGTCTCCCTTCGACACGCGCTACTTTACGGTGTCGATCGCCGGTGGGCAGGTGACCGATGTCAATACGGCCCGCATTGCCGCGGTGGGCGCCAAGCGCGCCGCCAGTATTGCCGCAAAGTTGCATTCAAAGGGTTGGGTCTCGGGTTTTTCTGGCAATTATCGCTATACGACTGACGTTCAAGACGACGAGACCACCTATGTGTTCGTGGACTGCTCGCGCGAGCTTGCAAGCTTTCATTCGTTTTTGAGCGCGAGCGTGGCGATCAGTTGCATTGGCTGGCTGGCGGTGCTGGCAATTGTGACGGGTGCCTCGGGCGCGGTGATTCGACCGATGGTCGAGAGCTACAGCAAGCAAAAGCGCTTTATTACCGATGCAAGCCACGAGATCAAGACGCCGTTGGCCGTGATCGACGCCGCTAACGAGGTACAGGAAATTGAGAGCGGCGAGAGCGAGTGGACGCAGAGCATTCACGAGCAGGTCGCGCGGCTGACGGCGCTGACGGAGCGTCTGGTGTTCCTGGCGCGTATGGACGAGGGTTCGGCCGGCTTTACCATGACATCGATCGATCTTTCAGAGGCAGTGGACAAGGCGGCGGCGCCGTTTGGGTCGGTGGCGGTTTCGCGCGGAAAGCGGCTGGCGACGTCGATCGCGAGCGGCGTGCGAGCCCATGCCGATGCCGCGGCAGTGGCGCAGGTTGTTGAGCTGCTGCTGGACAATGCCACACGCTACGCAAGCGAGGACAGCGTGATTGAGCTGAGCCTGCGCGCCGTTTCACGCGGTCAGGGTAAGGGCGTCGCCGAACTTGTCGTATCGAACGCCGTGGACGAGCTGCCCGAGGGTGACCTGGATCGATTGTTCGACCGTTTCTATCGTGCGGATGTGTCGCGCAGCTCCAAGACAGGCGGTTCGGGCGTGGGCCTATCCGTGGTGCGAGCCATCGCCGAGGCCCATGGCGGGAGCGCTTCTGTCTGCGGCCACGGCAATCAGATTACCTTCACCGTCCGCCTCTAAAACCTACCAAAATAAACCTGTCCCTTTTTGGTCGGTGCGAAATGGGTAATACTAAGGAGTTATCCGACCAGATGGGAATTAATCGATGGCTTATATCGAATTCAAAGACGTCATCAAGGCGTACGGAGAGGGCGATGCCCGCATTCACGCGCTCGACGGCGCGAGCTTTACCGTTGAGCGCGGTGAGCTCGCCATTATCCTGGGCGCTTCGGGCGCCGGCAAGACTACGGCGCTCAACATCCTAGGCGGCATGGATACGGTAACCTCCGGCTCCGTGACAGTGGACGGGCGCGACGTGAGCTCTGCCAACGAGGCGCAGCTTGTGGAGTACCGCCGCGCCGACGTCGGCTTTGTCTTTCAGTTCTACAATCTGGTTCCCAACCTGACGGCGCTCGAAAACGTTGAGCTTGCAGCTCAGATCTGCCCCGATTCGCTCGATGCCGAACAGACGCTTCGCCAGGTTGGCCTGGGCGAGCGCCTCGCCAACTTCCCCGCGCAGCTTTCGGGCGGCGAGCAGCAGCGCGTGTCCATTGCCCGCGCACTGGCCAAGAACCCCAAGCTTCTTTTATGCGACGAGCCCACGGGCGCGCTCGACTATAAAACCGGCAAGCAGATCTTGCAGCTGCTGCAGGATACCTGCCGCAAGCAGGGCATTACGGTCATCATCATCACGCACAACTCCGCGCTCGCGCCCATGGCCGATCGCCTGATCCGCTTTAAGAGTGGTCGCGTGGAGAGCGAGACGGTCCAGCAAAATCCCGTGCCTATCGAGACGATCGAGTGGTAGCGCCCATGGACCAGGACCGCCAAAACAGCCAACGCCGCGACGCGCGGAACATGGAGCACGAGCAGGATTTTACGACCTATCGCACCGCCCAAAGTTCAAACGATATGGTGCCGACGGTTTTTCGCCGCGGCATCTACCGCACAATCCGCGGCAGTCTTAAGCGCTTCTTATCTATCGTGGTCATCACCGCGCTTGGCGTGAGCGTGATGTGCGGCCTTAAGGCGGGCTGCGAGGACCTGCGCGATTCGGTCGACGCCTATTTTGACCAGCAGAATGTCTATGACATTAACGTGCAGTCGACCTATGGCCTTACGCGCGACGATCTTGCGGCTATCCAAGAGGTCGACGGCGTCGAGACGGCCGAGGGTATCTACATCGAGACCGCCTACACCGCCGTGGGCACAACGCGCGAGCGCGTGGTCGTGCAAAGTCTCTCCAAGGAGAATATCGATCAGCCGGTGCTGGTGAACGGCGATTTGCCCGAGAGTGCCGATGAGGTCGCGGTGACTTCGAAGTTCCTGAAGGCTTCGGGCAAAAAGCTCGGCGATACGGTGAGTTTTGCTGCCAATGACGCGAGCTCGTCGAACCAAAGCGCCAAGGACCAGTTTGCCGCGGGCGATTACACCATTACGGCCGAGGTCCTCGATCCCACCGACGTGAGCTCCGACTCGACAGTTAACGCCTTTCGCGCTGCTTCGGCTGCGGACTATAAGTTCTATGTGAACGAGGACGCCGCGACATCTTCTTCCTACTCCTCGGTCCACGTGATCGTCAAGGGAGCCAAGAGCCTCAACTCCTATTCGGATGCCTACACGACAAAGATCAACGAGGTCAAGGGCAATATCGAGAAGATCCGCGAGGAGCGTGAGAAGGCGCGCGCTCAGGAGCTGACGGTCGACACGCCGGCAAGCTTAGATGCGGCCGAGCGCCAGGCGAATATGCTCTTTGGGATTGAACAGGGCAACATCGACCGTATGGCCGAGGGCAGCGAGGAGCGCGTCCAGGCTCAGGCCGAGTTGGACCAGCGCCGCGCCGCCGCCGACCAGCATTTTGCCGATGCCCGCGCCGAGCTTTCCGACCTGGGCGAATGCACCTGGTACATCCAGGACCGCGGCAATATCGCAAGCTACTCGAGCGTCGAGAGTGATAGCTCGTCAATTGAGGCCATCGCCACGGTGTTCCCGTTTATCTTCTTTATCGTCGCCGTGCTCATCAGCCTTACCACCGCCACGCGTATGGTTGAGGAGGAGCGTACGCTCATCGGCCTGTATAAGGCGCTCGGTTATTCGCGCGGGCGCATCCTGTCCAAATACGTGGACTACGCGCTGTGGGCTTGTCTGATTGGCGGCGTGCTCGGCAACATCATCGGATTCGTGGGCCTGCCGCTGTTCCTGTTTACGGTGTTTGACGACATGTACTCACTGCCCCAGATGCTGCTTTCGTACGACATCGTGTCCTCAATCGTCTCGGTGGCGCTGTTTGCCGTGGGCGTGGTGGGCGCCACGATTATCGCCTGTCGTCACGAGATGGCCGAGACCCCAGCCTCGCTCATGCGTCCCAAGGCCCCGCGCGCCGGCTCGCGCATCTTGCTTGAGCGTATCGGCCTTATCTGGCACCGCATGGGCTTTTTGAACAAGGTGGCAGCGCGTAACCTGTTCCGCTACAAAAAGCGTGCCTTTATGACCATCTTTGGCATCGCGGGCTGCACGGCGCTCGTGATCTGCGGTATGGGCATCCGCGACACGTCGGTCGCGCTGTCGCCCAAGCAGTACGGCCACATCACACGCTACGACCTGCTGGCGGTCGCCAATCCCGACGATTTTTCGCAGACGTGCGCGGCATTGGATGGGCGCAGCGCGGCCAATGATTCCAACGTGACCGTGACTTCGACGCTGCCGATTATGACCGACAACGTTACCTTTACATTCGGCGGAAAGAGCGAGACCGTGCAGCTGATCGTGGTGCCCGATGACCGCACGGGTGACTTGGGCGATTACGTGCGCCTGGAGGATGAGTCCAAAGAACCGCTGTCTTTGCGTGACGGAGACGTGTATCTGAGCAAAAGTTCACAGCTGGTGCTGGGGATTCAGCCGGGCGATACGGCTCACGTCCAGGATTCGTCGCTCAATGTTGCCAAGGTCAAAGTCAGCGACATTTCGCTTAACTATCTGGGCAACACGCTTTACATGACGCAGGGCACCTATGAGCGCGCGTTCGGTCGAAGTGCACGCCTTAACGGCATCTTTGTGCTGCTTAAGGGCTCATCTTCTGACCAGATTGCGTTTAGCAAGAAGATTAAGAGCGATGGTTGGCTCACCATCTCGAGCACGGCCGAACATTGGCAGAACTACGAGGCGAACTTTACGATTATCAATTCTGTCGTGGTGCTCGTGACCTTTATGGCAGCGTGCCTGTCGTTTGTGGTGGTGTTTACGCTGTCCAACACGAATATCTCCGAGCGCGAGCGCGAGCTGGCGACCATTAAGGTGCTGGGCTTCCGTCGCGGCGAGGTGCACCACTACGTCAACAAGGAGACGTTGATCCTCACGGCGATTGGCACCGCACTGGGCGTGCCACTGGGTGGCTTGCTGGCCGAGAGCTTTACCTACATTTTGCAGATGCCGTCGCTGTACTTTGACGTCGAGGTCGAGCCGCTGAGCTTCGTGCTCGCCGTGGTGCTTTCCTTTGGCTTTACGTTTATCGTCAACCTCGCCACCAATCGTACCCTCAACAAGATCGACATGGTCGGCGCCCTCAAGAGTGCCGAGTAACCTGCCAAAAAGGGACAGGTTTATTTTGGTAGGTTTTACCTGGCCAAACGCCGGACAACCATTAGGTAGCCCGGCGTTTGCCCCGTTTTGCTGGGGATGTCTGTCGTTCAGTGCTCTTACTGGCCAATCCAGTGTTGCGCATAGCTCTTAATGTCCTCGGTAAAACCGTCAAGGTCGTCAAGGGTGATCACGCTGTCGATAAGCAAATTGGCTATCTCGCGGTGCATTGTGCTGCGGCGAATGTCGCTTGCAATTACGCCCGAGGACAGCTTGTCTCTATTGAGGCGCTCTTCCAGTGCCCAAAATCTACTGGACGCTTCGCTGTCGCCGTTCAACATCTCAACGTACTGGCCGATGAGCTTTTCCATATAACGTTCTTGCCATTGAGGAAGCATTTTCTTAAACAGCTTCCAGTCGCTTTCGGCTACGTCGCGCATATGTCCTCCGCTCGTCAAACGGGCTTTCCATTTGCCTTTCATTCTATTTGGTTTTCGCCCGCAAGCGTTGATGAGAGGCTCTCTTTAGCCTTCGAGATTGAGCTTGAATGGGTCGTATGCCACAAAACGGGCCCATCTACTACGTTAACACGGATAGCCTCGGCCATACCGAAAACCGTGAAAA
>CAUFRY010000059.1 GCA_959028445.1 uncultured Collinsella sp.
GCTGCGGAAACGCGGGGTCCGTTCAGGCTGTTGCGTTGAGATTGAAAATCAACCTCTCCATACCCCTCTACAAAAACCTGTACCTTTTTGTGCAACAAAAAAAGCCGCTCAACCAGCGGCTTTTCTTATTTCGGCATGAAAAAGGCGACCGTCCTTTGTGGACGGTCGCCTTTGTTAATTGTTGTGTTGCTTGCCTTAGGCGCGGGTCTTGATCTCCTCGGTCACCTTCGCAACAAACTCGTCAACGCTCATCTGAACGGTCTCGTTGGAGCGATCGCGGACGGAGATGTTGCCGGCCTCGACCTCCTTCTCGCCCAGGATGAGCATGTAGGGCACACGGTCGATGCTGCGGGCCTCGCGGATCTTGTAGCCGATCTTCTCGTCGCGATCGTCGCAGACCACGCGAATGCCGGCCTCCTCCAGCTTGGCGCATACCTCGTGCGCGTAGTCGCGGCTCTTCTCAGAGACGGGAAGTGCCTTGACCTGCACGGGAGCCAGCCAGGTGGGGAACTTGCCCGCAAAGTGCTCAATCAGAATACCGATGAAGCGCTCAATGGAGCCAAAGCAAACGCGGTGCAGCATGATGGGGCGCTTCTTGGTGCCGTCGGCATCCACGTACTCCAGATCAAAGTTAAGCGGCATCTGGAAGTCGAGCTGGACGGTACCGCACTGCCAGGTACGGCCGAGCGAGTCCTCCAGGTGGAAGTCGATCTTGGGGCCATAGAAGGCGCCGTCGCCCTCGTTGACCTCGTAGTCCATGCCCAGCTTCTCCAGAGCGGTACGCAGGCCCTCCTCGGCGCGCGCCCAGTCCTCGTCCGAACCCATGGAGTCCTCGGGGCGGGTGGAAAGCTCAACGTGGTACTTAAAGCCAAACTTCTGGTACACGGAGTCGATCAGGTTGACCACACCCACGATCTCGTCGGTCAGCTGGTCGGGACGCACAAACAGGTGGGCGTCGTCCTGGTTAAAGCAGCGCACGCGGAACAGGCCGTGCAGGGCGCCACGCAGCTCGTGGCGGTGCACCAGGCCAATCTCGCCGGCGCGGATGGGCAGCTCGCGGTAGGAATGCGGCTTGGAGGCGTACACCAGCACGCCGCCCGGGCAGTTCATGGGCTTAATGCAGTACTCTTCGTCGTCGATGACGGTGGAGTACATGTTGTCCTTGTAGTGGTCCCAGTGGCCCGAGGTCTTCCACAGCTGCTTGTTCATGATGAGCGGCGTGGAAATCTCCACGTAGCCGGCCTTGTGGTGGATCTCGCGCCAGTAGTCCAGCAGCGTGTTCTTAAGGATCATGCCGTTGGGCAGGAAGAACGGGAAGCCGGGGGCCTCGTCGCGCATCATAAAGAGGTCCATCTCGCGGCCGATTTTGCGGTGGTCGCGCTTCTTGGCCTCCTCCAGCATGTGCATGTGCTCGTCGAGCTCTTCCTTGGTGGCAAAGGCGACACCGTTGATGCGGGTGAGCATCTTGTTGTCCTTGTCGCCCTTCCAGTAGGCGCCCGAGACGCCGGTGAGCTTAAAGGCCTTCAGCGCCTTGGTGTAGCAGATGTGGGGGCCGACGCACATGTCGATGTAGTCGCCCTGCTGGTAGAAGGTGATGCGGGCGTCGTCGTCCAGGTCGCCGATGTGCTCGACCTTGTACTTCTCGCCGCGCTCCTCCATAAGGGCGATGGCCTCGGCGCGGGGCTTCTCGTACACGGAAAACTTGAGGTTCTCCTTGACGATCTTCTTCATCTCGGCCTCGATCGCGGGGAAGTCGTCCTCGCTGATCTTGACGCCCTCGGGCAGGTCGACGTCGTAGTAGAAGCCGTTGTCGGTCGCGGGGCCGTAGGCAAAGTCGGCCTCGGGGTACAGGCGCTTGATGGCCTGCGCCATGATGTGCGCGGCGGAGTGGCGGATGACATGCGTGACCTCGTCCTGCGGGAGCTCGGCCACCGAACCGTCATTGTAGAGTGCCTTCATGGGTATGTTTTCTCCTCTCGGATGCCTGATGCAAGTGCGCGCGATGCGCTCGGCGTTTTTGACTTGCATCATTATAGGCAGGTTGCCTTGGTATACAAGCGCCCGCCGCACCTTAATGGCACGGCGGGCGATTTTCTACGCATGCTTCATCGTGTGGGGGCGAGGCTGCGGGGCGCGCGTGGTTTGCGGCGTGCCCGTGGCGCGGGGCGGTTGCGCGGGATGCGCGGTGCCCGTGGCTTGCGGCCGGCCCGGCGATGGATGCGTTACTGGATGCGAGTTCGGCAGTAGGGGCAGACCTTCCAGTGCGCATCGAGCGGGCGATGACAGCTGGGGCAGACATTGCGAACCTGGGTATCGCACACCGGGCAGACGACGAAGTCCTTCTCGATGGGCGCGCCGCACTGCGGGCAGGTGCCGTACTGGGCAAGCTGGCGCTCGCGCAGGGCCATGTCCAGCTCCTGCTCCTCGCGGTCGGACGCGTAGGAGTGCGGACGTAGAACCAGGTAGGCGATGAGGCCCACAAACGGGATGAGGGCGATGATGCCCCATGCCACGTAGGCGCTGGCGCCGCGGCGGCGAGCGTCGATGAACACATATACGACCGACAGCACATACAGGGCGACGATAAAGCCAACAAAGGCATAGATGACGCCCATAAGCTGCGGCGACATGAGCTCGGAGATGTACTTGGACATTACGGGTACCTTTCGGAATATTAACAGTCCGGTCAAGTTTACCACGGGGTTTGTTTATATGGGACTACGGCTGGGTACGGGGCTGGCGCGGACACAAACATCTCAATCTGTAACAGTTAGGAGCGGAATCCGGGTCTAGATGTTACAGATCGAGATAAACAGAGGGGCCGCCTGGCAAACGTCTCAATCTGTAACATCTGGAACCCAAATCCTCATCTAATTGTTACAGATCGAGACGAACGGTTGCCGTAGTTGTCTTCAGACGAGCTTGTCGGCGTTGCCGGGTCTCCCCTCGTCTGCCGTTGGCGGGTGTTGCGGGGCTGTTCGCCGCATTGCCGCCGCACTGGGGGTGTGCGAACCGTAGGATAGTCTTATTGACGGCCTGTCAACTCGTCTGGGAGGCACTGTGACAGAAACGTTTGATATCGCGATTGTCGGCGCGGGCATCACCGGATGCGCCATCGCGCGGCAGCTCGCGCGGTTTGACCTGTCCATTTGCGTGGTCGAGGCAGTAAACGATATCGCGCTGGGGGCTTCAAAGGCCAACGGCGGCCTGGTGCACGCAGGCTACGATCCGGCGCCAGGCACCGTAAAGGCGCAGGTCAACGCCCGTGGTTGTGAGCTATATGGCACATGGTCTCAGGAACTCGGCTTTTTATTCCGCCGCACCGGGTCGATGGTGCTGGGGTTTAACGACGAAGACCGCGCGCACCTGGAGAAGCTGCGCCAGAATGGCCTTGCCAACGGCGTGCCCGAGCTGTCGATTGTCGGCCCCGAGCGCATCCACGCGCTGGAGCCGCGCGCGAGTGCTAAGGCGACGTGCGCGTTGTGGTGCCCTTCGACCGGTAACGTCGACCCGTTTGAAGTGGCCATCGTCGCGCTGGAGAACGCAGTCGCCAACGGCGTGACGTTTATGCGGTCTGCGCCAGTGGAGGCCATTGATGTTGCCGGCTCGGATGACAAAGCCGCGCGCTTTACGCTGGCAACGCCCGCCGGCGACGTGCGCTGTCGCTATCTGATCAACGCCGCAGGCAACGGTGCCGCGGACATCTCGCATATGGCCGGCGCCGAGGAGTTCCAGATGGTCTGGCGCCAGGGAAACATTGTGGTTCTGGACAAGGAACCGCGCGCGCTGATGCCGCTCTACCCGGTGCCGACGCCGATATCGAAGGGCGTCATCGTCACGGGTACCGTGCATGGCAACACCGTGATTACCGCGACCGCCGCCGTGCGCGAGCCAGGCGACACGCAGACCTATGCGGACGACGTCAACGCGCTGCTGGACGGTGCGCGCAAGCTGGTGCCCGACCTGGATACGCGCCGCGTGGTGCGCGCATTTGCCGGCGGGCGTCCGGTCATTCAGGGTACGAACGACTTCTTTATTGGACAGTCGGCCGTGGTGCCGGGGCTGTTCCAGGCGGCGGGCATTCAGTCGCCGGGCGTGGCGAGCGCGCCGGCCATTGCCGAGCGCATGGAGCTTGTGATGCGTGAGGCGGGCGTGGAGTTGCACGAGCGGACGGACTGGAACCCAATTCGCCGCGCGCCGGACGACTTTGACCGCGCACCGCTGGCGCGCAAGGAGGAGCTGATCGAGTCCGATCCTGCGTGGGGACAGATTGTCTGCCGCTGCGAGACGGTGCCCGAGGCCGAGATTGTGGCCGCGATCCGACGCCGCCCGGGCGCGGTTTCGGTCGAGGGCGTCAAACGCCGCTGCCGCGCGGGTATGGGCCGCTGCCAGAGCGGCTTTTGCCAGAGTCGCGTGATGGCGATTCTAGCCCGCGAGCTGGGGTGTGACCCCAGCGAGGTGCTGTTGGAGGATGCCGGATCTTGGTTGGTCGAGGGACCGCTAAAGGGGGTGCGTTAGGATGGCGGAATTCAAATCGAGCGCTATTGATTGCGGCGTCGTAGAAGCCGTACAAACGAAAGCTTTCGACGTGGTCGTTATCGGCGGCGGACCTGCCGGCATGGCGGCCGCGCTGGCCGCGCATAAGGCCGGAGCGCGCGTGGCCATCGTGGAGCGCGAGCAGCACCTGGGCGGAATCCTCCGCCAGTGCATCCACCCTGGCTTTGGCCTGTCGCACTTTAAACAGGAACTCACCGGTCCCGAGTACGCGCAGCGCTTTATCGACCAGGTGCACGCAACCGACATTGCGCTGTTCCTGGGCAGCATGGTGATTGGGATCGATTCGAGCGAGGGCGCGGAAGCCGCCGCGGTCCATACCGTCACGCTCATGAGCCCCGCCGGCATGCTGCAGCTCACCGGACGCGCGGTCGTCCTTGCCATGGGCTGCCGTGAGCGCACCCGCAGCGAGATCAAGATTCCCGGCAGCCGACCCGCCGGCGTGTTTACGGCGGGTCTGGCGCAACGATACATCAATATCGAGAACCTCAAACCCGGCTCGCGCGCCGTCATTTTGGGTTCGGGCGATATCGGGCTCATCATGGCACGTCGCTGCACGCTCGAGGGAATTTCGATCGAGGGCGTGTACGAGCTCATGCCGTACGCCAACGGTCTGCGCCGCAATGTGAAGAACTGCCTGGACGACTTTGGCATTCCGCTGCACCTGTCCACCACCGTCACACGCGTGATCGGGCACGACCGCGTGGAGGCCGTCGAAGTAAGCCGGGTCGACGAGCACCTGGCTCCCATTCCGGGGACCGAGCGCATTGTTCCGTGCGACACGCTACTGCTTTCGGTGGGATTGATTCCCGAGAACGAGCTTTCGGTTGCCGCAGGCGTTGAGCTTGACCCGAGCACGCGCGGCGCCGTGGTGGACCAAAGCCTGCAGACGGGCGTGCCGGGCATCTTTGCCTGTGGAAACGTGCTGCACGTGCACGACCTGGCCGACAACGTGACGACCGAGTCCGAGAGGGCTGGCGCAGCTGCAGCGGCATACGCGCTGGGGACCGGCGCGGGCACCGTTCCGGACTGGGAGCTCACTGTCTCCCCTGCCGGCATCGCGGGCTACGCGCTGCCGGGACGCATTACGACTGTGACACTCACCAGACTCAACTTCCGTGTGCGCCGACCGGTCGATGCCGCCCGCGTGAGGATCTTGGCCGACGGCGAGGAACTGTTCACCGGCAAGGTCCGCCCGTTTAAACCGAGCATAATGGAAAGCTTCCCACTGCCGGCAAAGGTGATTCAACGCGCACTCGACCTGGGTGCAAGCGAGATTGTCCTATCTGTCGATCCCGTTGAGGAGGCATAGCTCATGAGCACGAATGCGACCGAAACGCTGCGGTTCAACTGCACCACCTGCCCATCCGAGTGCCTCCTGACCGTAGAGGTAGAGCGCGATGCCAACGGTACCGTAGCAGCTGTTCGCTCCGTGACCGGCAACAGATGCCCGCGAGGTGATAAGTTCGCACATCAGGAGCTGACCTGCCCCATGCGCGTGCTCACCACCACCGTGGCCGTCTCCGGCGGCGACGAAGCCCTGCTCCCCGTGCGCACATCCGAAGCCATCCCGCTGGCCCTCCACGCCCAAGCCATGGACCTCATCCGAGGCCTAATCGTCAACGCCCCCATCCGCATGGGCGACGTCGTCCTCCCCGACCTCCTCAACACCAACATCAACCTAATCGCCAGCATGGACATCGACCGAGCCCAAGTAGCTAATTAGGGACGGGGCTCTTTTAGCTACCCTGCCATCCACCCTGCCCTCCTCAGTTGCGGTGAAATAGTTCCTGATTTCCGCCAAAACCCCGGCATCCAGGAACTATTCCACCGCAACTATCCTTGGAATCGGTATTTAGCTTGTGCCTACTTTAGTGTCATTTCAATACTATGCCGGATTACGGGGCTGATTCGGAGACCCCCATCCATACCGGCCATTTTCAATTTTTGACAAGCCATCTACCTGCACTGATAATTGTTCTCGGGGGAAGCGGGCACTGCGGGGCG
>CAUFRY010000060.1 GCA_959028445.1 uncultured Collinsella sp.
CTGGTGATCTCCGCCTTGAGAGGGCGGCGTCCTAAACCGCTAGACGAACGGGCCACATGACATCTGCACTGCCGTGCTGCGAGGAAATATATTACGGGACAAAAAACGTCAGCGCAAGAAGAAATTCCAAATTGCCAAAAAAATGTCGGCAGGTTATGGAACACGCAGGTAAACTAGGTAGCTAATTCAAGTTAAGATGGACCAAAAGAGCTTCGCGATCGTTGGGAATGTTGTCTTCGATCACGGCGTCGAGGGCGGAGTTGAGAAGCTGCCCCAGTTCCGGCCCGGGCTTGACTCCAGCACGGATCAGGTCGCCGCCGTTGATGGCGAGCATCTTGAGCGTATAGGGCTCCCCCGCCCTCAGCAGCTCGTGCGCCATCGCGCGCATCTCCTCAATCGTCTCAACGTAATAGAAGCACGACGGGGCCTTGCCAAGTGTGTCGGCACGCTTAAGGTCCATGAGCTCGTCAATCAGGCGGGCCGTGTCGACGCCCTCACCCGAAAGCGCGCGCATCATATTGAGCAGACAGGAGCGCTCGGGGCGCAGCGGCTTGTCATGGTATTTGATGAGCAGGCACACGTCGCGCACCAAGTCGTGCGAGAGCGCCAGGCGATCCATAATGACGCGCGCTTTCTTGGCGCCGAGCTCGGGATGACCGTAGAAGTGTCCGCTGCCGGCGTGATCGACCGTAAAGCACTCGGGCTTGGAGACATCGTGCAAAAACGCCGCCCACATAAGGCTCGACGATGGCGCGACGCCGTCGCACAGCGCCAGCTCCCCTGCCACCGTCAGCACACGGGCGATATGCTCGTAGACGTTAAACGCATGATAGACACTGCGCTGATCAAACCCGCGACCCGCTGCCAACTCGGGCACAGCGGCACAGATGAGCTCGGGATAGCGAAGCATCGCGTCTCCCCCATGACCGGTCGAAAGAATGCCCTCGAGCTCAATACCCACACGCTCGCGCGCCACGGCATCGAGCAGCGGCGCGCGCTCGGCAAGCGCATGCTTGGTCTCGGGCTCAATCATAAAGTCCAGACGGCAGGCAAAGCGCACAGCACGCAGCATGCGCAGGGCGTCCTCGTTAAAGCGATGCTTGGGATCGCCGACAGCTCGGATCAGTTTGCGCTCCAAGTCACCCTGGCCGTCGTAGCGGTCGACAAGCCCGCGCTCGGGATGCCAGGCCATAGCGTTGACGGTAAAGTCGCGGCGCGCCAGATCGTCCTCGAGCGAGGCGGCACGCTCCACACTCTGGGGATGGCGACCATCGGTGTAAAAGCCATCCAGACGGTACGTGGTGACCTCGATACGCTCGCCATCGGAAATAGCCGTGATTCCGCCAAATTTAATGCCCGACTCCACGACCGCGATACCAGCGGCCTCGAGCGCCACTTTGGACTCCTGCCACAGGCCGCTGCAACACATGTCAACATCGTGGCTGGGGCATCCCATCAGGGCGTCGCGCACCCAACCGCCCACGTACCAGGCCTCAAGACCGGCCGCCTCGAGCGCACGCAGCACTCGCAGGGAGGCATCGGTCGGGTGCGTACCGTTGAGCGAAACATTGCACATACCTGTGGCCTCCTGCGGCTATCAAATTGGTTGTCGATTGCATCTGCAAGAAGTCTAGCAAGAAACAGCCTCCCCTGCACACGCAAGTCCGATAAACAAAAACGCATCCGTCCTGTTCCCAAGACGGATGCGAACCACTCGAAATACTCAAGCTTTAGGCCGGAGTTAGCAGACCTCGCGGATAGCGATGCCCTTCTTATACTCCTCGACCTTGGCAAAGTCGCCCAGGCCCGGGCACTCGACCACGTTGGCGCCGGTAGCCATCGAAAGGCGCAGGGCGTCCTCGACGCGCTCGGGGGCGTCGTGCCACACGGACAGGAAGGCGGCCAGCGAGGAATCGCCGGCGCAGACGGTCGACAGCAGCTTGACGTCGAAGGTGCGGTTGGCAAACCAGATATGCTCGCCGTTGGAGAAGTACGCACCGGCGCCACCGAGGGTCAGCAGCACGTTCTTGGCGCCCTTGGCGTGCAGCTCGGCCATCGCGCCCTTGACGGACTCGTCGTCGCCACCGCTCACCTTAATGCCAAAGATGTCGAGCAGCTCGTCGTCATTGGGCTTGATCAGCAGCGGCTCCATGGCAATGAGGTCTGCCAGCTGATGGCTCGAGATGTCGAGGACGAACTCGGCCCCCTTGGCCTTGACGCGGCGCAGGACCTCGGCCAAGAAGCCCTCGGAAGTGTTGGGAGGCAGCGAGCCACTAATGACCAGGCAGGTCATGTCATCGAGCGAATCGATAAGCTCAAACATCTCCTGCTCGTTGGCCTCGTTGATGGCGGCACCGGCGTTGACCATGTTGTACTCGGTGTCGGGGCCGGCATTGAGGAACACGTTGACGCGCGTAATACCGTCGGTCCACACGGGCTTGACGGGCACGCCCAGGGCCTCGGCGCCCTTAACGATAAACTCGCCCGAGAAGCCGGCGAAAAAGCCCAGGATCGTGGTGTCGACACCATAGTGGTCAAGCGTAAACGAGACGTTGAGGCCCTTGCCGTTGGGCGTGTAGACGGCATTGCGGGTACGCGTGACGGTATTGGCAGTAAGGCCGTCGCAGGCGATGTTGTAGTCAATGGCGGGATTTGCAGTGAGCGTGTAAATCATGAATGTTCCTTTCACGAAGCAACGTGTTAATGAAAGTATATTCCACGCATCGGTAAAAGGCTAGGACAACTCGGCGAACGGTGTGGAAGCGATGAAGTACGGCGGGACACCTCTCCCCCGCGGCGGAACAAAAAGGCGCCCCAGCCGAAACCGGGGCGCCACATGCGCACGAATATGTCGCGTTTCGATTACTGACGATCGAGCTTGCGGACAGCAACGCGCTTGCTGTACTCGTCGACGTGACCGAAGTCGCCGATGCCGACGGACTCGGCAACGTTGGCGCCGGTGGCCATAGCGAGCTTCATGGCCTCCTCGACGTTGTCGCGATCCCTGTACCACTTGTGCAGGAACGCAGCGAGGGTGCAGTCGCCGGCGCAGACGGAAGAAACCAGCTTGATGTTGAACTCACGCTTGGCGTACCAGATGTCCTCGCCGTTGGAGAAGTAAGCGTCGCCGCGGCTACCACGGGTGAGCAGCACGTTCTGAACGCCAGCGTCGTGAGCCATCTTCATGGCAACGCGGACCTCGTCGTCGGTGTCGACCGGCACGCCGAAGATGGCCTTCATCTCGTGATGGTTCGGCTTGATGAGCAGAGGCTTCTTGTGAGCGAGCTCCTTGAGCTTGTCGGAGGACAGGTCCAGGACGACGTCGGCACCACGAGCCTGAGCGTGCTCCATGACCTTAGCCAGGAAGTCAGGCGTAGCTTTGGGAGGAACGGAGCCGGAAACGATCAGGCACTCGAGATCGCCCGCGGTGTCCAGGATGTTGTAGAGCTCCTCCTGGTGCTGCGGCGTGATCGGAGCACCCGGGTTCAGGATGCCGTACTCGTGCTGGCCATCGTTGACGTAGGTGTTAATGCGCGTGATACCGTCGGTCCAGACCGGGCGGCAGAGGCAGCCCAGGTTCATGACCTCCTCGACGATGAACTTGCCCGTGAAGCCGGCGAAGAAGCCGAGCGCGACGGTGTCGACGCCCATCTTCTTAAAGGCGAAGGACACGTCGAGGCCCTTGCCGTTAGCCGTGTAGCTGGCCGAACCGGTGCGGACGTTCTCGTCGGGCTCGAGCGGAGAGCTCGAAACCGTCATGTCGACAGCCGGGTTAGCGGTTAGCGTGTAGAACATTTACAGTACCCCCTGTATATGTGAGGGCCGCGTGGCCGGCCCATTCCAACCACGCGGTTACCTCTGATACCAAATTAGCGAGCTGCGGACTCGAGCAGTGCCTTGACCTCGGCGGCGGTGTTGCAGGCGAGCGCCTTCTCGGCGAGCTCGTCGCACTCGGCCTTGGTCCACTGGCTGATGGTCTTACGGGCGCGCAGGATCGACGGAGCACTCATCGAGAACTCCTCCAGGCCCCAGCTGATCAGCAGCGGCTCGAGCAGCGGATCGGCAGCGGCCTCGCCGCACATACCGACCATGATGCCGGCCTTCACGCCGCTCTCGATGATGTTCTTGAGCGAGCGGAGCACGGCGGGATAGTAAACCTGGTACAGGTTGGAGATGGTGTCGTTGCCACGGTCGGCGCACATGGTGTAGCCGATCAGGTCGTTGGTGCCGATGGAGAAGAAGTCGGCGACCTCGGCAAGACGGTCTGCGAGCAGCGAGGCGGCAGGTGTCTCGACCATAATGCCGACCTCGATGTTCTCGTTGAATTTGCGACCCTCTTCGGTCAGCTCGGCCTTGCACTGCTCGACGAGCTCCTTGACAGCCAAGACCTCCTCGACGCAGGTGACGAGCGGGATCATGATCTTGACGTCACCGAAGGCGCTAGCGCGCAGCAGAGCGCGGAGCTGGACCTTGTACTGGTCGGGATTGGCCAGACAGTAACGCACGGCGCGGAAGCCCATGAAGGGGTTGTCTTCCTTGACCATATGCAGATACGGAATCTCCTTGTCACCACCCACATCGAGCGTGCGGATGATGACCGGAGCACCCTTGAGCGCGCTGGCGACCTTACGGTAGGCGTTGAACTGCTCCTCCTCGGAAGGAAGCTCGGCAGAGTCCATGAACAGGAACTCGGAGCGGAACAGACCGATGGCCTCGGCATCGTGATCGAGTGCGTTGGGCACGTCATCAGGGTTACCGATGTTGCAGGCGATGATCTTCTTGATGCCATCGGCAGTCACGGACGGCTTGCCACGGAAGGCCTCGAGGGCTGCCTTCTCGGCAGCGAAGGCCTCGGCCTTGGCGGTGTAGGCAGCGAGCGTCTCCTCGTCGGGATCGGCCTCAACGATACCCTTGCCACCGTCGACGACAACGGTCATACCGTTGCGCAGCGCGGTGCAGCTGTTGGAAACCGAAAGGACAGCCGGGATCTCGAGGGCGCGCGCGATGATCGCGGAGTGCGACGTGCGGCCACCGGTCTCGGTGACGATACCGGCAACGTGGGCCTTATCGATCGTGGCGGTCATGGACGGCGTGAGGTCGTGCACGACAACGACGGTGTTCTCGGGCAGGACGGAGAGGTCGACGACCTCCTTGCCCAGCAGCTCGGCCAGAATACCGGTGCGGATGTCGGCGATGTCGGCCGCGCGCAGACGAAACATCTCGTCGTCCATGGACAGGAACATGTTCTCGAACATGGTCGAGGTGTCCATGAGCGCCTGCTCGGCGCAGGTACCGCCGTCAATGGCGGCGTTGATGGCGTCGGTCATGCCCGGGTCCTGAGCCAGGACAATGTGTCCGCTCATGATCTCGGCCTCGGCCTCGCCCACCGTCTCCTTCATGTGGTCGGCCTGAGCCTGGGTCTTCTCGCAGAAGACCGAAAGAGCGGACTGATAGCGCTCCTTCTCTGCTGCCGAATCGGCAACCTCGTGCGGCTCAAACGTCAAGTCGGGATCGACGGCGACCATGACGGTGCCGATACCGATGCCCTCGGAAGCGTTGACTCCCTGATACATTCCCATTCCTCTCTCCGTGTCATGTGATAAAGCGTTTTGCCATATCCATGACAAAAGAGCGCAGCTACCTTACAACAGGTCACTGCGCCCCCAAATATGAACTTAGTTGTTCAACATGCGACCCGTTTGAGTTCTACTCGCCAAGACCGCTCTTGATGAGCTCGATGGCAGCAGCCAGAGCCTCGGCCTCGTCAGCGCCGTCGCACTTGACCTCGACCTCGGTACCGCAGGGGATACCAGCAGCCATGAGGGCCATCGGGGACTTGCCGTTGACCTCCTTCTCGGGGGTGACGACCGTCACGTCACAGGCGTACTTGCCCATGGTGGAGGCGAACAGACCAGCCGGACGCATGTGCAGACCCTGAGGATTAACGAGGGTAGCCTTCTCAGAAACCATAATTGACTCCTTTTTTGTGTTTAACCCCTGTCATGTATGTGGCAGGAGTCAGATTCACGACGTTGTTTATATTAACTCACATCAAACGGTTTTTCATTATGTTTCGGGCGAATTGTTGGACAGATGTGTTTGTCGTCCGCTTGCTCGCCGGGCGGGCG
>CAUFRY010000061.1 GCA_959028445.1 uncultured Collinsella sp.
GCAAATTTCTGGTGCCCCCGGGCGGATTCGAACCGTCGACACCCGCTTTAGGAGATATGATTTAATGCTACCCCCTACCATTCATCAAGCATCATTGAACATCATATAACTGCAGATAAACATAGCAGTTTGTGTCTTTTGCCTCCGGTAGCTGCGCCTACGCTTTTACAAACATATTACTAACAGCTTTAGCTAAACTGCACTCAATGAATTGTTGAAAACTATTCAAAGAAACGGAGCGCAAAGATGTCAGAACAGCCACTAATTAGCGGAAGAGGCACGTGTTGGAAAGACAAGAGATCACCTAACACCTATCGCTATTATTTTTCCCTTGGAGTCAAGGACCCTAAGACGGGGCGCTACAAACGATCCCCAACTTATACAGTTCGTTGCAAGACTAAAACAGAAGCTAAGGCTGCAATGCAGGCCAAGCTGGCTGAAATCAACTCCTCTGGCACGATCACTAAAACTAAAAAGCCCACTTTGCTTGCGTCCTACTGCTGGGCCTTTCATGAAAATAGGGACACCGAGCTTGCGCCAACGAGCTATGAAAGAGAAGCGTACGATTGCAGGCATATCGAAGACCTATTCGGTGCGTTTCAGACAATTGAGGGGCTAACTCCCGATCTAATCGAAGAAACATATGCCGAAGCTCGTCGTACGGGAAAATACAAACCATCAGAGCTTGTACGAATCAATGCGAAACTGCGTCAGATTTTGTCGAATGCGGTCGCAAAGAGAATAATTGACCGAAACCCCTGCGCTACCGTTCATGTTCGCAGACCACGCAACAAAAGAGAATCACTGACAATCGACCAAGTAGCTACCCTATGCACACGTCTTCAACACATTGAGCTCACCGCCGAAGCTGTTGGTACACTAGTACTAGTGTATACGGGTATGCGGAAAGGCGAGATGCTGGGCCTCGAATGGCGCGATTGGGACCCTGCCAATAAAACCTTGAAAATTGACAGGCAGTACACCAACGACCATGAACTGAGGGCACCCAAGTCACAAGAAAGCCAACGCAAAATCCCCGTTGGAGAAACCTTGGCCGAACGTCTTCAATCATGGTCAGCCATACAAAAAGAGCTCCTGGCCTCTCTGGGGCTGTCCCAGACTGGCAGCACTCCCATCATTAGCGATATTGCTGTCGAGCAAGGGATCCCTACTGTCTGTCACATGAAAAACTACATCTTCAACCATTGGTTTCGCGATTTCGCAGTTAGCTGCAATCTTGGAATCTATGAGCCGAACAATTCGACTGGCGGAAAACTATATAAGGGCATCTGCCCGCATCAGCTCAGGCATTGTGTAAGCACTTTTATGCTGGCGAACGGATCGGACGTTAGAAGCGTGCAAGGCATTCTTGGCCACGCGGACCCCAATATCACGCTCAAAACGTATACAAGCCTCGTTCAACAATCAGAAATAAAAGCAGTTAAAGGCTACGAAGCCTTCATCAACGCCTATATACAGAGAAGCGAGAAATAGCATGTTTTTCATTCATCGTTTATTTCATAATATTACGGTACTATAATACCGTTTCCGCAGGTAGATGCTTTATTTGATTGACATCTAATGAGTTTTAATACATGCTAAAGCTGTCAGATGGCTACGCATGTAGTCATAGAAACCGGCCCCCCAAGTGCTTATGAACCTGGTACGTCTTACAAGCACAGGGAGGGCCCTCATTGAAAGGATAGCTCATCATGGCTACTCCAAAGATTAGCACTCAGGCGTCCACACCGACTTTCCCCACTGGTGCCGCTCAGTGCGATCGGTTGCTCCGCGTTAACGATATCCGCGAACTCACTGGCTGGAGCGAAAACACCGCACGCAAGTTTATGCGAGAGTCCGGCAAGCTCATCCAAATCCATCGCTCTAATTACATGTTTGAAAGCTCGTTCTACGAGCTTTTCAAGCAGCTTGAAGGTCGTACCGCCCACCTTGATTAGGTGGTAAACATGAGCGAGCTTCCGTCGATTTCCGACATATTTAGCGATGATGCTACTGAGCAACGAGAGATTACGGGAAAAATGGATAAGGCTATTTTTATTTCAGTGCCCGAGTGGGCGTGCTGCGTCACCACCGTTGCCGCCGAGCGTCTCATCCTCGGCCTTGTATGGAAGTTTGGAAAACCTTCCAAAAACAAACGGCCCATGGGCTTCTGCGCTAAAAGCAAATGGATTGAGGATCACTACCGCCTGAGTAAGAACACTATATCCCGGGCCTATACCTCTCTGAAGGATAAGGGGTATATTCAAAAAGTTGGTGATGGCAGCTGGATGCTTAATTACGCCGCAATCTACCGCGCCGCGATTGAAAACGCTTGGGAGCCTCCGAAACTTTAAGCCCACAAACCGACTATCGAGGTCGTGAGAGTCGGTCACCGTCAGGATGCCCACAAGAACATGCCGCGGATGTAAAATGAAGCAGGGTCGAACCGAAACAGTTCCCGGACAATTGGCGTCCGGCCAGACACTTCGATTCGACCCTTTCTCATGCCTGTATCTAAAATACTCCCACAATCATTCTCGACATCTTTAACGCCCTCACCTCCTGCCACCAACACGCCGTAGACGCTATTTACAACGAATCGATATGGCCGCCCGTTCTTTAAGGCACGTGTTACCATGAAAACGTGCGGTATTTCTCCAACCGAAAACCTGCGTGAACGCATGACTTGAGACGCCTTTTAGAACTCACCGATCGCAGGGCGAACACAAATCAACAGCGGCCGTGCATTGTTCCCAGCCGTTTGGCATGGCGGAGCCATGCCGTTGTTGATTGGAGTGCCACACCATGGCAGACGAGAGAAAAATCAGGGAGATCTACGGCGTGAAGAGCGTCCTAGATGAGGCCGCCGAGCGGATCGAGGCGACGTGGCGGGAGAAGCTGCTGCGCGAGACTGCCGACCTCAGGAGCGAGAACGCGCTGCTCAGGGTCCAGCTCGACGAATTCAACCGCAAGCTCGGCGAGGCGAGAGACCGGAACGAAAGACTTGAGGCCGACTGCAATGAGAGGGTCGCTTTCATCGAGGAGAAGTTCGAGCTCGATACCGCGAGCCTCGAGCTCGAGAACAACGAGCTCCACGCCGCGAGCGTCAGATATCTCACCGATGCCAGGGAGCTCGACAGGCAGGTCGTCCAGCTCCACGCTGAGGCTGAGGCCATGGTCGATGAGATCGAGCGGCTGCGCGGCGAGCGTGACGCCGCACTGAAAGCCCAGGCCGAGCTGAGCGATGCGCTCCTGGCCCAGCGCGACCTGATGGCCGAGCTCGCCGCCCTCAAGGACCGACTTGCCGCCTCCGAGCAGCGGGCGGCCGTGGCCGAGGCCAAGGTCGAGGTCATGACCCAGAGGGGCGAGTAGGCCGCAGAGCATCTAATTTTCTAGAAACCCTCTAGAGCATTTCTAGAGGGTTTCTAGAACTGAAGACCGGGCGCAGTACTTTCGATCGAAACGATATCTTTGTAGATGAGGCGATGCTTGGCGTCGCACCATTTGTCGCCGTGGTAATGCCCGAAGAGCCAGACGCGATAGCCGAGCCGCCCGTCGAGCTCGCCAAGGAATCGTTGCAGCCGGTCGCCTCGATACTCGCGTCCACGCTCGCGGCACAGCTTCTCTGCCAGGGCAGCAGGAGCCTCGTGAGTCACAACGCAATCGACTCTCCAGCTCACGCGGTCGAGCGAGGCGCGGCAGTGCTCCATCTCCTCCTCGCTCGGCATCTCCTCGGGCCACCAGCTCCTCCCCTCCCTGCGATACTGTCTGTCGTTGCTCGCGGCACCGCCCATGGCAAGGACTGTGAGCCCGTCGATGTCGAACACCTCTCCGCGCATCAGGTGCAGCACGTGCGGTCGCGCCTCATGGACGAGCCCGCCGTTCCACTCCAGCACCGGCAGCCCAGCCAGGGCGTGGTGGTTCTCATGGTTGCCGTCTACGAAACACGTGGTCCAGGGCTTCGACTCGAACCAGTCGAGCCAATACCTCTCAGTATTCGAGCCGTCCCAGACAAAGCCGAAGTCGCCGGCCACGATCACCGCGTCATCGCGCGTCAGCGTGCGGCCCAGTGGCCAAGACTTGAAGGCGAACCGGCTGGACCCGTACTCGGCCCTGCCGTGCACGTCACCCGTCACATAGACCGTCATCAGTACGCACCCCACGGCAGGAGTTTGTCCCCGAGCCCCACGATCCGGTTATACAGCACCGTGTGCCGTTCGTCCGGATTGCCGTCTCGGTGAAAATGTCCGTAATACCAGCGCTTGTAGTCCAGGCGGTCCTCGAGCTCGTCGAGGAATCCGGTCAACCGGTCCACATCAGGGCGTTCCCAGCCTGGGTCCGGGTAGAGCGTCGGCGAGAGCATGCGCGTAGCGCAGGTATGGGTGATGACGCAGTCGACCTTCCAGCCGACCTCGTCGAGCCTTGCCCGCGCGGTATCGAAATCGCGCTCGTCCGGGAGCTCCTGAGGCCACCAGCTGGAATACGGCACGCGGTATTCCCTGTCCACGCTCGTGGCACCGCCCATGGTGAAGATTGTCGAACCGTCGAGCTCAAAGACCTCGCCGCGCGTCAGGCGCCGAATAGACGAAGTATCCGACAGGCGTTGCGTCAGCCCGCCGTGCCACGGTTCCATGGGACGCTCCTCCCAGTGGTCGAAGCGCTCGTTGTTGCCGTCGACGAACAGTACCGTGTAGGGGCGCGACTCCAGCCAGGCGATGTCGGCGCATTCCTCGGCAGAAAAGTCCCACGGAAAGCCAAAGTCACCGGCAACGATGAGATAGTCGTCGCTGGTAAGACTATCGCTGAGCTCCCAGTCGCGGAGCTTTTGCATGTCGAGCCCACTGTGGATGTCGCCCGTCACATAGACCGTCATCGGATCACCTCTTCCCTCTTGTACGCCGCCAGCTCGCGCTCGACCTGCCTGTCGCCGGTCTCGTTGACCCACCAGGGCCATTTCACCCGGCCGCACGGCTCGTCGACTCCGGCGAACCATTCCCTCAGCCCGTCGAGGCTCACTGGGGAATACCCGTTGGCATCGCAACCGACGTCGTAGCGCAGAAGGCCCTGCTTGCGGTTGAACCCGTTGTACGCGCCGCCGCTGCTGTGGATGTGCCCGTGGAGGTGCCACGACCCATGGTTCATGCCCTGCCAGTCGGCCATGGGGTAATGGCTCAGGACGATCTTCTGCCCGTCGATCTTGAGCACGCAGATCGGCGGCTCCACGGTGAAGGCGCCAGCGACCGCCGGTTGGGTCCAGTCCTTGTCGTGGTTTCCCGGGACGAGGTGGATGCGTCTGCAGGCGATCTGCTTGCGCAGGGCATAGGCGTCCTGGGCGGTCATCTTGAATGAGAAATCCCCCAGGATGTAGAGCTCGTCGTCCACGGCAACCCTGCCGTTGATGTTGTCGACGATGGCGTCGTTCATCTGCCAAATCGTCTCCCACGGGCGATCGGTGAGCTTCAGCACGTTCTCATGCCCGAAGTGGGTGTCGCTGGTAAACCAGATCATATTTATGTCTCCTTCTGTCGCTAAAAAACGTTCTCCTTCGAGGTCAGGAGACGTTTTATGAGCGACATGAGGTGCATATCCCTCATGTTTCAAGCTCCAATCTGTCGGATTTGCCCAACTAAAAGTTTACGCCCGGTTGATTTCCGATCTCAGCCGAACACATTAGGCGGACAGGCCGTTCCCGCAGC
>CAUFRY010000062.1 GCA_959028445.1 uncultured Collinsella sp.
GCTGCGGGAACGGCCTGTCCGCCTAATGTGTTCGGCTGAGATCGGAAATCAACCCCCCTTTGTGGTGGATATGGACTCACGGCGACGCTAGTGGCGGAGTCCCAGCAGCCCGCGGCCGCGATGACGGGCGTCGGCGGGCACCTGGGCATGCGGGCCGGCGGCCTTTACGGACTCGGGCAGGTGCGAGTACTTCTTCTCGAAGTTCTCCTCGAACATCACGGCCAGGTTGTGCGCTGCCTCGTCGTAGCGCGCGGTGCTCTGCCAGTACTGGCGCGGCACCAGGATGCCGTCCGGCACACCGTGGCACGTAGTGGGAATGTCGACATTAAAGATGTCGTCGTGTACGAACTCGCTGTCCTCGATGGTGCCGTCGAGGGCGCGAGCGACCAGTGAGCGCGTGTAGGCAAGCTCGATGCGATGACCCACGCCGTAGCCGCCGCCGATCCAGCCGGTATTGACCAGATAGACGCGGGTGCGACCGTCGGCGATACGCTCGCCGAGCATCTTGGCGTAGACCATAGGATCGAGCGGCATAAACGGCTCGCCAAACAGCGAGGAGAACGTGGGCGTGGGCTCGGTGACGCCGACCTCGGTGCCAGGGATCTTGGCCGTAAAGCCCGTCACAAAGTGATACATGGCGGCGTCGGCCGTCAGGCGCGAGATGGGCGGCAACACGCCAAAGGCGTCGCAAGTCAGGAACAGCACGACGCTCGGAGTGGTGCCCATGCCCTTGGTCCACGCGTTGGGGATATGCTCGACGGGGTAGGCCACGCGCGTGTTGTGCGTGATCGAGACGTCGTCGTAGTTAGGCTTGCGATTCTCGTCGAGCACCACGTTTTCGCAGATGGCGCCAAAGCGGACGGCGTTGAAGATCTCGGGCTCGTGGAACGCGTCCAGCCCCTCGCACTTGGCATAGCAGCCACCCTCGACGTTAAAGATGCCCATATCGGACCAACCGTGCTCGTCGTCGCCGATCAGCAGGCGCGTGGGGTTGGCCGAAAGCGTGGTCTTGCCGGTGCCCGACAGGCCAAAGAACACGGCGGTCTCATGCGTGACGGGGTCCATGCTGGCCGAGCAATGCATAGGCAGAACGTCGTCCTCGACGGGCAGCAAGTAATTCATAACGCTGAAGATGGACTTTTTGATCTCGCCGGAGTAGCCAGTGCCAGCGACCAGAATCACGCGCTCTTGGAAGTTGATGACCACGGCGGCGCTGGAGTTGAGGCCCTTGATGGCAGGGTCACACTGGTAACCTGGCGCCGCGAGCACGCAAAAGTCCGGCTCACCGGTGCGCGCGATTTCGCGAGCGAGCGGACGGGCGAGCATTTGCTTAATAAAGAGCGCCTGGCTGGCACGCTCGCAGGCGACGAGCAGGCGACGCGTGTGGTTGCGGTCGGCGCCGGCCATGCCGCGGGTGACGAACACATCACGCTCGTTGAGATAGTCGACGATACCGGCCTTGATGGTCTCGTAGCTCTCGACAGAAAGCGGGCGGTTGACGGCACCCCAGGCAATCTTGTCGTGCACGTCGGGCGTGTCGACGATAAAGCGGTCGTTGGGCGAGCGGCCAGTGCGCTCTCCCGTCTCGATCACCAGTGCGCCGTTGGAGGCCATGCGGCCTTCTTCGCGACGAATGGCATGCTCGACGAGCTCTGCCGCCGGCAGGTCCACCAGCAGGCGGGGTTGATTCTCGGCGGGATCTTCGACCAACGTAATGCCAAAGTTGGACAGAACTTCTGCAGGGGTAACACCTGGCATGGGGCCTCCTTTAAAAGCGCGACACGTGGACACGGCGCGCACTTTACTCACGTAAAGCCCGTTGTACCCGATATGCAAAAACGTTTTTGCGGCAACGGTGAAGCGCCCGCTCAACGGTCAAAAATCGCACGCAAGCGGCCTAGTCGCGGCTACAGCGGCAGGCCTTGGCCGAGCATGGCAATGGCGCTCATGAGGACCAGCATGCCGGCGGCGTAGGGCAGCACCGCGCCCAGAAGCTCGGCGTCCTTACCGCGCACGTGAACGGCGGCAAGGCCAATGGCGAGGGTCTGCGGCGAAATCATCTTACCGGCGGCGACACCCAGGGCGTTCAGCGCGACCATCCAGTAGTCACTCACACCCAGCGCCGAAGCGGCCTGGCTCTGAATGGGACCAAACAGCATGCCCGAGGACGTGCCCGAACCGGTCACGAACGCACCGACGGCACCGATCCACGGAGCCAGAATCGGGTACAGCCCACCGGCGACGGCAATGCAAAACGCACTGATCGACGAGATCATGCCCGCATAGCCCATCACCTTGGCGCAGCCCAGCACCGAAAGCATCGTGATTACCGTCGGCATCATCTGCTTCACAGTCGCGGCCAGCACCTCGCCCATCAGACGCGGCGAAGCGCCCTGAATCGCACCGCCGATAAACGCGGCCAGGAAGATCCAAACACCCGGTGTGTTGATCCACGAAAACGTAAGCGTACCGGGGTTCTCGCCGCAATACACCTGCACGTGGCTCGCAAACGGCGCGAGCGCGGCGTGCACGACGGGAACCAGGTTGGAGGTACCCAGCAGCAGCACAAAAATCAGGATGAAGCACGACCAGGCAGAAAGCGCCGACTTAACGGTGAGCTGTTCGCCGGCCTCGATATTCATATGGAAGCGCGCGTCCAGGTGACCGGACTTCTCAGCGCGCATGGCAAGCGCGGCAGTCAGCGCGAGTGACACGATGGAGCCCACGACCACGGCCAGCTCGGGACCCACAAACATGGCAACGACCAGGGCCGCACCTACAAAAGACACGCCGGAAAGCAGTGCCACGCCGGCTACGCCGTGCAGGCGCTCGCTCACGCTCGCAACATTGCCCTGGTCATCGGCAACACGACCCGCAACCAGCACAATAAGCAGCGGCATCGCCACAAAGAAGGGCGCGAGCTGCACCAGCTGAACGGTCGCCAGGTGCAGGGAATCCAGACCCACCAGGTCGGCAACGGACACCGTGGGGATGCCAATGGAGCCGTAGGGCGTGGGCACGCCGTTGGCCAGCAGGCAGATCAGCACGGCAGGCACGGCCTCAAAACCAAGGCCCGCGAGCATGCCGGCGGGAATGGCAACGGCAGTGCCAAAGCCAGCCATGCCCTCCATAAAGCCACCGAAGCACCAGGCCACGAGCAGCGCCAGCAGACGGCGGTCGCTGCTGATAGAGGTAATCATGCTCCCAATCACGTCCATGGCGCCCGTGCGCACACACAGGTTATACGTGAACACCGCGGCGATAATCACGAGCACGATGGGCCACAGGGCCATCAAAAAGCCCTCGAGCGAGGCCGTGGCTATCTGCGCCGCCGGCAAATGCCACCACGCAAAGGCGAGCATGCACGAAAGGGCGAACGAGCCAATAGCGGCCTTCCAAGCTGGCCATTTAAAGCACAGCAGCATCACGACGAGCCAGACGATCGGCACAAGAGCCAGCAAAAACGCAGTGACATCCATGGGCAAAAACTCCTTGGTACCGCGAGGGCGGCATCGGGGGGTCACAAAACTTCAACAGGATACCGCACGTTTACCGACAAATTACAGCCGCCCGCCGAAATTATTGAACAACCTGTTCAAAAACACGAACGAACACCGTCGCGTCTATACTAAAGCGCAGCAATAGAAAGGACTCCGCTTTGAGCATCACACCCCTCGATAGCATTCGCCGCGCCATCGCCCGCCGCAACGGCGTCTCCAACCCCGCTGCATCGAGAGACGGCGCCGCGAAGGCCCAGGGCGGCCGCATCGAGAACGGCCTCTTCCCTGCCTCGCACACTGCCGAGGAACTCGCACGCATCCAAGAGCTGAGTCAGCGCAACGCCGGCGGGCCCGATAGCAGCCAAGCCACACGTCGCCGGCGCGAACGCGATCGCAAGCCCGGCCCCGTCCGCCGCATGGTCAACGCTTGGTGGAACCGTCTGCTCGGCGCCGTCTACGGCGGCGGCTTCTCCATGCAGGAAGCGGAATACGAGGAGCACGCCACCAGTCGCGACTATCTTTGGAACACCCTGGGCACCGCCGTATGGGGCATGGCGTTTCCGCTGCTCACCATTGTGTCGACGCAGCTCGTGGGCGCCGAGGAGGCCGGCAAGTTCTCCATCGCCTTTGTTACCGGCACGCTCATCATGATCGCGTGCAACTACGGCGTGCGCAATTTCCAGGTCTCGGACATCGACGAAAAGACGTCCTTCGCCTCCTACCAGCTCAATCGTTGGATCTGCGGAGCGCTCGCCCTAGGCTGCGGCCTCATGTATAGCAGCGCCCGCGGCTATGACGCGCAGATGGCGACGATCGGCCTGGGCGTCTACCTGTATAAGGTCATCGACGGCGTCGCCGACGTGTACGAAGGCCGCCTGCAGCAGGCCGACAAGCTCTACTTGGCTGGAATGAGTCAAACGCTACGCTCCGTCGGCGTCATCGCGGTCTTCAGCGTGGCGCTGTTCTTCACGCGTAGCATGCCCATCGCGGCCATTGCCATGGGCATCGCCGCGATCGCCTCGCTCGTGCTGGTCACCGCGCCGCTCGCCCTGCTCGAGACCGAAAAATCGCGCCGCGTAAGCCTGCGCGAGGTCGGCCACCTGTTTGTCCAGTGCGCCCCACTCTTTGGCGCGCTATTCCTGTTCAATCTTATCGAGAGCATGCCCAAGTTTGTGATGGAAGGAACACTGGCCTACAAATACCAGTTGTACTTTAATGCCCTGTTTTTTCCAGCTCAGGCTATTCTGTTGAGCATTGGATTTGTCTATAAACCGCAGCTCCTGCGCTTGTCGAGCATTTGGGCTAATCCTCGCAAGCGTCGTCGCTTTGACCTGATTATTGTTGCCGTTATGGCGCTGATCGTGGTCATCACCGGCGTGTGCGCCGCATTTATGGCAGGTCCCGGTATTCCCCTCATGAGCTTTATATACGGTCTCAGCTTTGAACGCTACCGTACGCTGGCGCTGCTGATGGTCGTCGCCGGCGGCGTCACCGCGGCCATCGACTTTATCTACGCCATCATCACGGTGCTGCGCCACGCTGGAGACGTCACCAAGATCTACCTGATCTGCTTTGCCGTGAGCGTGGTGCTCCCGGTGATTCTGATCAATCTGCTCGGCCTGATGGGCGCCGTCGTGAGCTACCTGGCCATTATGGCCCTACTGCTGGTACTGTTGATTATCGAGTACGCCCACATCCGCCAACGCATAGAGAGGGACCGGAATCCGTACGGCGCCTAATTGCGTCGATGGGAGAAGCTAATTTGCGGTGGAATCACCCCGGCTGGAGTCTCGTTGCGGACACGTAAAACTAAGTGAGTAGATTTTTACCGAATCCCCGACCACACCGACAGAGCACAAGTCTGTGACCTGCACTGATAATTGTTCTCGGGGGAAGCGGGCACTGCGGGGCGCGGCAACGG
>CAUFRY010000063.1 GCA_959028445.1 uncultured Collinsella sp.
CCGATGCCGGTCTCGGCGACGGAGAGGTCCTTCTCGAATGCGATGTCTGCCATGTGGGAAAAGCTCCTATCGAAGAGGTTGTATAACCGGGGGCGCCCGCGCGGGGACGCAGGATCATCCCCATGCCCTGCATCCCCGCGCGGGCGCCCCGCGGTGCGGTTCGCCGGAATGCAGTCTTACTGGCCCTGCGCGCGGTAGCGGGCCTCGGTGGCCTCCTTGGCGGGGCGCCACCAGGACTCGTTGGCGACGTACCAGTCGATCGTCTGCTTCAGGCCCTCGGCGAAGTCGGTGTGGGCCGGCCTCCAGCCGAGCTCGCGCTGCAGCTTCGTGGAGTCGATGGCGTAGCGGCGGTCGTGGCCGGGGCGGTCGGCGACCCAGTCGAAGTCCTCGGGGTCCTTTCCCATCGCCTCGAGGATCATGCGGAGCACGGTGATGTTGTTCTTCTCCCCGTCGGCGCCGATGAGGTAGGTCTCCCCCGTGCGGCCGCGGGTCAGGATGTCCCAGACGGCCGAGGAGTGGTCCTCGGTGTGGATCCAGTCGCGGACGTTCTCGCCGCGGCCGTAGAGCTTGGGGCGGACGCCGTCGATGATGTTCGTGATCTGGCGCGGGATGAACTTCTCCACGTGCTGGTAGGGGCCGTAGTTGTTGGAGCAGTTGGAGATCGTGGCGCGAAGCCCGTAGGTGCGGGTCCAGGCGCGCACGAGCATGTCGGAGCTGGCCTTGGTGCTCGAGTACGGCGAGGACGGCTGGTACGGCGTCTCCTCGGTGAACTTGGCGGGGTCGTCGAGCGCGAGGTCGCCGTAGACCTCGTCGGTGGAGACGTGGTGGTAGCGGACGCCGTATTTGCGCACGGCCTCCAGCAGGCGGAAGGTTCCCTCCACGTTGGTGCGGAGGAACGGCTCGGGGTCGGCGATGGAGTTGTCGTTGTGGCTCTCTGCGGCGTAGTGCACGATGGCGTCGTGGCCGGGGACCAGCTCATCGAGCAAGGCGGCGTCGCAGATGTCGCCCACGACGAGCTCCACGCGGTCGGAGGGCAGCCCGGCGATGTTCTCGGGGTTGCCGGCGTAGGTCAGCTTGTCCAGGACGGTGACGTGGACGTCGGGGGGGTTGTCGACCACGTAGTGGACGAAGTTGCTGCCGATGAAGCCGCAGCCGCCCGTGACGATGATGTTCCTGGGGGAGAAGGTCTCCTCTGCCATATGTATATCTCCTCAGTTCCTAGTACTCGCGCGGGCTGTTGACGATCTCGCCGGCGGCGACCTTCTTCAGGTGCTGGCCGTAGACCGACTTGCCGTAGGCCTTCGCGGCCTCCTCAAGCTCGGCGGTGTCGATCCAGCCGTTCTCCCAGGCGATCTCCTCGGGCACGGACACGGGCAGGTCCTGGGAGTGCTCCACGGCGCGGACGAACTCCGCGGCCTCGTGCAGGCTCTCCATGGTGCCGGTGTCCAGCCACGCGTACCCGCGGCCCAGGGTGACGACCGACAGCGTCCCCTCCTCCAGGTACATCCGGTTGAGGTCGGTGATCTCCAGCTCGCCGCGCGCGGAGGGCTCCACCCTATGCGCTTTGGCGGCGACGTCGCCCGGGTAGAAGTACAGGCCGGTGACGGCGTAGGAGCTCTTGGGCTCGGCGGGCTTCTCCTCGATGGAGACGGCCCTGCCCTCGCGGTCGAACTCCACGACCCCGAAGCGCTCGGGGTCGTCCACGTGGTAGCCGAAGACCGTGGCGCGGCCCGACTCGGAGTTCTGGACGGCGCGCGTCAGGTGGCGGGACAGGCCGTTGCCGTAGAAGATGTTGTCGCCGAGCACCAGGGCGCACGGCTCGCCGGCGATGAACTCCTCGCCGATGGTGAATGCCTGGGCCAGGCCGTCCGGGCTCGGCTGCTCTGCGTAGGACAGGTTCACGCCGTAGCGCGAGCCGTCCCCGAGCAGGCGCTCGAAGTTGGGCAGGTCGGTCGGCGTGGAGATGACCAGGATGTCCCGGATGCCCGCCAGCATGAGGGTGGACAGCGGGTAGTAGATCATGGGCTTGTCGTAGACCGGCAGCAGCTGCTTGGAGGTCACGAGCGTGAGCGGGTACAGGCGCGTGCCGGACCCGCCGGCGAGGATGATGCCTTTCATTGGCTATGACCTTTCAATTCTTGCGGCTCTGCGACCGGCGCGATTTCCAAGGAGACGGGCGCAGCAGTCAACTCCGAAGGCAACTAACTCGCCAAAATTACCTTCCCGAAGAAGCTGAGAGGAGACTGACCTGACGAGCCGGCCCCCTTCACCGATCTCACTTGCTTGCATGAGATCGTCCGCATGCGTTTCGAGAAAGAAACCGACGGCACGGTTGCGGGCAAACTGTTGGGATGGCGTCAAGTTATGCGAGTGATAGACCTCGGCACGCGGCTCGTAAGCGACCTTCATACCCGAGGCGATAAACTTGGCGGCCATGAGCATGTCCTCGTTGGTATTAACATGATCGAATCCACCGCATTCGAGATATGCGGTCCGTCGATAGGCAGAACAGGCGTCAGATGCAAAAAACGTCTTAATGCCAAGTTTTTCGAGATCGCCTTTCGAACGCACGGATGGTGAGTCAGGATAGTTAAAACAACGTACAAGTTGTTCAAAACGACGGGCATCGGCCTTGGGAAGCTGCCTACCACTAACAAGGGCGATATTCGAGTCTTCAACCATAGGGGCAACAAGCCGCTTCAAGTAGTCATCGGAAACGGGCACAGCATCTTGGGTGAGAAAACAGACGAAGGCGCCACTCGATTCATTCAGCGCCATGTCTCTTGTGGTGCCGTGGTTAAAATCCTGGCGATCAATCTCCAGCAAGCGAACTCTTTTGTGCTTCTGGACCAACTCAATAGTTTTGTCTTCCGATGCGGAATCGACGACCAAAATCTCATTCGGCTGAATTGACTGGCGATCAAGGGCAATTAAAAGCGCCTCAATTTCATGTTCAGCATTAAGAGTCGGAATGATGATAGAAATATCCATCTATCGCCCCGTCTTCTTCTTGCCGAACATGGCACTGAAGGTGCCAGTGAAGCACTTCCAGTCCATGCGAAAGCAGCGATTGCGCACGTAATTTAGTTCAATTTTTTGACGCAAACCGCTCTCGAAGGTAGCGGCATTACGATCAGTCGCCTGCCACAGGCCCGTAATGCCAGGCTGAACAGAAAGCAACTCAGCTTTTTCTTCATCAGTAAAATGCTGCTCGAGCTCATCCTGTGTAATGGGGCGCGGCCCAATGACGGAAAGATCGCCGTTCAGCACGTTGAGAAACTGCGGCATCTCGTCAATTGAGCACTTACGGATGAACCGACCAACCTTGGTAATGCGGGGGTCATCGTCAACCTTGCGCTCAACTTCCCACTGATGTAGCTGCTCAGGGCTAAGGTACTTATGTACTTCGCCAGCGTCGGAGACCATGCTGCGGAGCTTAAAAATCTTGATGGTCTTTCCGCCCTTGCCAACTCGTTCTTGCGTATACATAGGACTGCCAGGCGATTCAAGGCTGATGAGCGCACACACAATGGCGATAGGGATAAGCAGCAGTACGCTCATCAAAAGACTGAATACAAGGTCAAACAGCCTCTTAATAAAGCGGTAGCCAAGCGTACCGCTCGGTTTAATCTCTTTAATAGCCAGTGCGTCCCCCACGGATACACAGCTCTCTGTTACTTCTTTTTCAGCCACAATAAAACATACGTTCCTGTCCCCAGGAACCCCCCCATCTATGAACTCAAAATTTGAATTAACTGCTGGCGCAACGTCCCCTTACGTCTTGCTGGGAACGTCCAACGGAAGCAGCTCCCTAAAAGCGGAGTCGCCTTCGCCCACGTCTACCAGGCACCAGCGCTTATGACGGTCGATCTTTTTCACCCGGGCCTCTTGTCCCACCAGCGGGCCCTGCTCAATGTGAAGAACGCCGTCTTCAATCCGCGCGACGCTGTTGCGCACCACGCCGTCGTCGTCGAGCACACTGCGGTACCAGTCCTGCGCATCGTCCGGCATGGGCGCATAAGCCCGCTCCCTGCTGCCGGCGATGCGGCAGCCAAAGCTCAACTGGGCCAGGGCCCTATCGAGCGCTGCGGCATCGTGCGTGGCAACGAAGAAATATTCCTTGTACATAGGTTTGGTTTGGAGCGACCAGGCGCCATCCCGCTTAAACCAGAACTCCTTTTGCATCACAAAAGCGTCCTGCATCAGGTTGCGCGGGATAATGCGTCGGACCTTTTCGCAGGTCTCGCGCTCTTTTCCATTGGGGGTGTGGACCAGATACCAGCGGACGCGGCCGTGCTGGCTGTTGGTGGTGGCGCCGTTAAATGCGCCCGGCAGCTGCTCTTGGCGCCGTGCCGTCTGTTCCATGTTCTCGCCCCCTCTTTTGGCCTTGCGATGCACGCAAATGCAGGGGCGTTTAGAACAGGCTTCTCGCTCGCAGCTAGGCGCAGTCGCAAAAGTACAGGTTTTTGTATCTTTCAACTGACGACATTATATTAGCAATTATTCAGCGTTTGCCCAGATTACGCAAAATGTACTGCCAGTAGGTGCATCTCCATACCCCCTCCTTGATTCTCATTTTCATTGCAACAGCCTCAGGACTCAGCGCAACGCGTTGCGC
>CAUFRY010000064.1 GCA_959028445.1 uncultured Collinsella sp.
GGGGGCTCCTATCTTTTTAGTGCCCTCGGATTGGGTCATAGTGTCTGTCGTTGCCATAACATCGGCGTTGCCTTTGTTGTTGTAGTCGTTGGGGACGTTCTTAAATGACTAGTCGAAAGGGACACTCTTGCCGGCATTTGGGGACGTTCCTTTCGTGCTGACACTTGGGGACAGTCTCTGAGTGCCGGCAGATTGGGACACTCCTTTGAAGATGGCGCCGAAGACTGTCCCCGACGACTAGTCATTTAAGAACGTCCCCAATGACTATGACTCCTTTGCGCCAGTTTCTGTCGAGTCGGTGCTTCTTGCGGGTTGCCCGTATAATGGTTTGCGTATGAACCGCAACCAAGGAGTTCCAGTTTATGGACCAGAACCTTTTTAAATTCGACCTGATCGCCGAGGACCCGACGACGCATGCGCGTGCCGGCGTACTGCACACCCCGCACGGTGACATCGAGACGCCGATCTTTATGCCCGTGGGCACCAAGGCAAACGTCAAGGGCATCCCCACCGAGACCGTCAAGCAGCTCGGTGCGCAGATCGTGCTCGCCAACACCTATCACCTGTCCATGCGTCCCGGCGAGGACACCATCGCCGAGCTGGGCGGACTGCATAAGTTTATGAACTGGCATGGCCCCATTCTTACCGACTCGGGCGGTTTCCAGGTCTTCAGCCACAACGACGCCGTCAAGCTCACCGACGAGGGCGTGCGCTTTATCGTCAACGATTACGACGGTCGCCACGTGTTCTGGACGCCCGAGGACAACATGGAAATCGCCATGAAGCTCGGTTCCGACATCTGCATGCAGCTCGACCAGTGCCCCGGCTATCCTGCCACGCGCGCCTACGTCGAGCGCGCCGTGGAGCTGTCGAGCATGTGGGCCGAGCGCTGCTATAAGGCCCACACCCGCGATGACCAGGCGCTCTTTGGCATCGTTCAGGGCGGCATGCATCTGGACCTGCGCCTGCGCTCGCTGCGCCATCTGGAGGAGTGCGGCGACTTCCCCGGTTACGGCATTGGCGGCTACTCGGTGGGCGAGGACCACGAGACCATGTTCGAGACCCTGGCACCACTCGTAAGCGAGTACATGCCCAAGCACAAGCCGCGCTACCTGATGGGCGTCGGCAACCCGACCACCCTCGTGCGCGGTGTGGGTGTGGGCATCGACATGTTCGACTGCGTGCTGCCGACGCGCACCGGCCGCATGGGTACGGCGTTCTCCAGCGAGGGTCGCCTCAACTTCCGCAACGCTCGCTTTGCGCACGACGATGGCCCCATCGATCCCACCTGCACCTGCCCGGTGTGCACGGGCGGCTACAGCCGCGCGCTCATCCGCCACATGGTCACGCAGAAGGAGATGCTCGGCGGCATTTTGCTGTCGATGCACAACATCTACTACCTGCTCAACCTTATGCAGCGTGCTCGCCAGGCCATTATCGAGGGCCGTTACGGTGCGTTCGTGAGCGACTGGATGAACAGCCCTGCGGCGGTGGATTACTAAGGGCGACAGATACGCTTGCAGAGCGTGGACAACGGCAATGGTCGAGCGCCAGCCGGTCGTCGCATTCGCTGACACCGGCTGCGCGACCGCTGACCGATAGCTTGCAAGTGCTTGATGCATCGTGGGTACCATACCGAATAGTTGATGCTCGGGCGGGTGTTTGACGCATGGCGTCGACCCCGCCCGTTTTCTTTTTCTCGATAGGAGTACCCATGATTAAGAATGAGAACGTCGAGGGCGAGCCTGCCTACGACGAGACGTACCGCCGCGGCCCCGTGGTCATGCGCGGTCCCATGATTCCCAAGGACAACACCTACGCCAACCTGCTGGCGCCCGAAGATTCGACTGACTGGCTGCATGCCGATCCCTGGCGTGTGTTGCGCATCCAGGCTGAGTTCGTCGATGGCTTTGGCGCACTCGCCGAGCTTGGCCCTGCAGTGACCATCTTCGGTAGCGCCCGCACGCCCAAGACGGACCCGGTCTACAAGGCGGCGCGCACCGTCGGCCGCAAGATCGCTCAGCGCGGCGTGGCGGTTATCACCGGCGGCGGCCCCGGCATCATGGAGGCGGCCAACAGGGGAGCGGCGAGCGTCAACGGCAAGTCGGTTGGTCTGGGTATTGAGCTGCCGCACGAGCAGGGGCTCAACAAATACGTGAACCTCGGCATGGACTTTCGTTACTTCTTTGTGCGCAAGACCATGTTCGTCAAATACAGCTCGGGGGCCATCGTGTTCCCCGGCGGGTTTGGCACGCTCGACGAGATGTTCGAGGTGCTCACGCTGGTGCAGACGCACAAGGTCAAGCGCATGCCACTCGTGCTGGTGGGCAGCGAGTACTGGCAGGGCCTGTTCGACTGGCTCAACGGCCCGGTGATGGACGCCGGCATGATCAGCCCGCTCGATCCGGATCTGGTGCACATCACCGATGACCTCAACGAGGCGGTCGACGTCGTCCTGAGCGGGCTGATGTAGAGCAATCGTGCCGCTGCGACATGAATATGCATGGCAATCTGATGCTATCTAACATCAGATTGCCATTTTTATTGGGTATACTGATGCAAAAGACGAGGGCGAGGAGGTCGCGTATGTCTACTGCAACGATTAAGCCCACGACGGTCCGCATCGAGGAGGGGCTTAAGGAGCAGGCGACTGAGTTTTTAGATTCGGTTGGCCTGAACCTTAATTCGTATCTCAACCTTGCTGTTCGGCAGCTTGTGAACCAGCGGAAGATTCCGTTTGAGATTGTGGGGCGGCCGGAGGTACCCAACGAGGCGACGAGGCGCGCTATGGTGATCGCCGAGGCTCGTGAGCTGGGGATTCTGCCAGACGACAGCCCGTCATTCGATAACGTTGATGAGTTGATGTCGTTCCTCGATGAGGATTAGACGATGTTTGAAATTAAGGTCGAGGCTCAGTTTAAGGCCGACTATAAGCGAGCGATGCAGAGCCACCCGCAGCTAAAAACCGAGTTTAAGGCGGCTGTTGCCGAGCTTGCGGCACACGGCGTGCTTCCGGCAGAGTACGGTGCCCACGAGCTCTCCAACCCGGGCGGCAATTACAACGGTCACATCGATTTTCATCTTTCCGATGGCCTGGTCGACGTGGTCGTTCTCTACCTGCCGCATAAAACCAATCCGGTGATTCGACTGGTAAGAATGGGTTCGCATCAAGAGTTATTTCAGGGCCCACTGAGCTAGCCACTCACTTCTAAGTTGCGGTGAAATAGGGATTGATTTGCGGCTTATAAGCCAAAAACAGTCCCTATTTCACCGCAAGTGATGGAGATGTTCCGTCTGTTGACGCGGCATCTGGCTTTCCCTTGTGGTTGATTTCGTCTAAGAGCTCCGCTGCGATCTCGCTGTTTTTGAACCTGATGCTGCAGTCTTCTTTCTTGGGGAAAGCTAGTAGCGGGATCGTTCCGTACCAGATAGTTTCTTCGTCAATTATCGCTGCACACAAACGTCCTTCTGCTCTAATGGCATGCTCGACGTTCATTTCTGCCAAAGTCTCGCTTGCATCTTCGCGCGGAGTCGAGGCAATGAAAAACTCAAGAGCAATCCCTCGGGCAGTGGCACCTTTGATTGCATCGCCGAGCTTTGCGAGGCAGGCGGCGGATGCGTAGGGCGCGGCAATGAAGATGCTCTTGGCGGCGCCAACGATGTCTTCAACCAGAGTCTCTACGGCATTAGCCGGTTCTATGAGAATGTTTTGACCGGACTGCTCGCTGCCTCCGGTCACGTAGACTTCGTACCCGAGCTTGGCGTAGGTCTTGAGTCTCTTCTGGTACATGCGGGCGAGCATGGGTATAGATAAATCAACGTAGTCGAATATCTCAACCCGTCGCTTGCCCTCGTGGCTTCTATGGAGCCTGCCCGCCTGCTGCGTGATGCTGCCGTCCCACGATATCGGCGTGGCAATGAGTAGAGTGTCAAGGTAGGACAGATCGAAGCCCTCGCCCAAAAGGCTTTCGGTGGCGACGATGATTCGATGTTCATGCTCGAAGCGGGGAAGACTGCTCAGTATCGTTTTTCTTTCTTTGGCGTCGATTTCCCCGGTCAGGAGAACGGGTTCGTGTCCTTGGTTTTTGAGCATCCCGAACAGCTCCTCGGCATGCTTTTTCCTTTTAGTCAGCACGAGCGGATGCCGGCCGTTTGACGCAGCTTCAATAGCGTCGTTGACAATCAATTCGTTTCTAGCTGCTGAGTATTTGCTCGCTTGAGCACTGTTGAATATCGCGAAACAGCACCGCCGATAT
>CAUFRY010000065.1 GCA_959028445.1 uncultured Collinsella sp.
GACTTGCAGCGACGGACCTCAGGACACTCTTACACCACGTCTGCGCGCGCGACCAAGAAGTTGCTGTGAAATAGGGATTGATTTGTGGCCATACGCCAAAAACAGTCCCTATTCCATCGCAAGTGGTAAAGGCGCCCCTAGTGGATGGGTTGGTAGAGGGGGCAGTAGCTGATGGCGATGGCGTCGACGCCTACGTGGGTGGCGATGGTGCAGCCGATGGGGCCGGTGCCGGCGTCTACGTAGTCCTGGCCCGCGAGCGCCTCGTTGACAAGTTCCTGCTCCTCGGCGGCGCCGGTCGTGAGCACGCGCACGCTGGAGCCCGGATGCTCGGCCAAAAATGCGAGGCAATCGGCCATGGTGTTGGCGACGATGCGCTTGGCGCCGCGGCCCTTTTTGATGGCCTTGATCTCGCCCGATTTCCACTCCGGCGAAACGGCCAGGCGAATGTTGAGCATCTGCGTCAGCTGGCCGGCGAGTTTGGGGGCGCGGCCGTTTTTGACCAGGTTCTCGAGCGTGCGGGGAATCAGCAACAGGTGTGCGTCGGGCAAGGTCGCGCGGATCTGTGCCTCGGTCTCGTCCAAGCTGCGACCGTCTTCGCGCATGGCCAGCGCGTACTCCACCAGCAGGCCCTCGGCGCCCGAGCCGGTGCGCGAATCGATGCAGCGCACGTCGAGCTCGTGGGTCTCGGCGACCAGGCATGCGTTGGAATAGCAGGCGGACCACTCGCTGCACAGCGAGATAAAGATGGCGCTATCGTGGCCGTCGGTGCGTACGCGGTCAAAGAGTGCCTTGAACTCGCCGGCGCTCGGCTGCGAGGTGTGCGGCAGCTGCTCGGAGCCGGCCATGCGGGCGACGTATTCCTGGGCAGTAATCTGCACTTGGTCGAGCAGGTCCTCTCCCTCGATAATCACATGCAGCGGAATCACGTAAATGCCGAGCTCTTGGGCGCGGGCGGGAGAGATGTCCGACGTGGAGTCGGTTATGATGGCAAAAGACATAGTTGCACCTTTCATCGGGGCGCTCGTGCGCCGCCTTCTGAGAGCAAAGTGCGACAAGTATAGTGGAGTCATTCCACATTGATAGCTCCAAATGTTGAATAGTCAACAGTTTGGAGTGTCGGTGTGGAAATCATCAATTGGGGAAGAGGGGTGCCGATGACGGCATTAGAGCTACGCGAGCGACCGGTTGTGCTGTTCGATTTTGATGGCACGGTGGCCGACACGGGTCGGGCAGTGATGACCTCGACGCGCAAGACGCTGGCTGCGCGCGGGTTTTCGGAGACGCAGATGGGTGATCTGCGCCGCATGATCGGGCCGCCCCTGTGGAAGAGCTTTCACGACTTTTACGGCTTTTCCCGCGAGGAGTCGCTTGTGGTGGCCGACGAGTACCGCGCCTTTTTTGATGAGCTGGGACCGGAGGAGTACCCCGTGTTCGATGGGATTCCCGAGCTGCTGGATGAGTTGGCCGCCCGGGGCAAGCGTATGGCCGTGGCGACGTCACGCATGGAGGCCAAATGCATCGACATGGTGCATGAGCTTGGTCTTTCTCAGTTCGAAGCCGTGGTTGGCATGAATCCTCCGCAGGGGCGCGAGACCAAGGCCGATTCGGTTCGCGATGCCCTGGCGGCGCTCGGCGCGACGGCGGACGATGCCGTGATGATCGGCGATCGCTTTAACGATGTGGAGGGCGCGCACGCGATGGGCGTGCCGTGCATCGGCATCTATTCGGGCGCGGCGGCGCCGGGTGAGCATGAGGCGGCGGGTGCCGATGCAGTGGTGCACTCGGTGGCCGAGCTTGCTAAACTTTTCTCTATCTAGGAACTAAATGTGAGGGGCGGGTACGCTTGCCGCTCATTGGTAAGGAGGCAGTCTATGAATCAGGTGGAGCAGAGCGTCGCTGAGTATGTCGACGAGGTCTGGGAAGATGTCGTCGCCGATATCGAGCAGCTGGTGAGCTATCCGTCCGTGGCAGTTTCTGCCGATGCAGAGCCCGGCGCGCCGTTTGGCCGCCCGGTCCGTGACGCGCTCGACTGTGCGCTCGGCATCGCGCAGAAGCTTGGCTATCAGACGAGCGACGACGAGGGCTATGTTGGCATTGCCGATATCCCTGGCCGCGGCGACAAGCAGCTCGCGACCATCTGCCACGTGGACGTGGTGCCCGCCGGCCCGGGCTGGAACACCGACCCGTTTGCGCTGGAGCGTCGCGAGGGCTGGCTGCTCGGCCGCGGCGTTATCGACGACAAGGGTCCGGCGGTGCTGTCACTCTACGCCGGCGCCTATCTGCTCAAGCACGGCATTACCCCGCGCTATACTTTCCGCGCGCTGCTGGGCTGCGATGAGGAAGTGGGCATGTCCGACGTTCACCATTATCTGGAGAACCACGCAGACCCCGACTTTTTGTTTACGCCCGATGCCGAGTTTCCGGTCTGCAATGCCGAGAAGGGCCAGTTTGGGGCGACGTTCGTGAGTCCCAAGATCGACGGCGGGCGCATCGTGTCGTGGAGCGGCTCCGAGGCGAGCAATGCCATTCCGTCGCAGTCCATCTGCGAGCTCGCGATTGCCGCCGATGAGCTGCCGGCGCCCGTTGAGAACGCCGACCGCCTGGAGATCACGGCGCTTGATAACGGGCATGCGCAGATTTTCGCCCACGGTATTGGCGGCCACGCTTCGATGCCTGAGGGCACCATCAACGCCGTCGGCCTGATCGTGTCGTATCTGCGCGAGGCCGAAGACGCGTTTGGTGCACGCGACGAGCGCCTGCTGACGCCTGCCGAGCACGAGTTCGTCAAGTTCCTGGCCTTTGTGCATGCGGATGCCTATGGCCGCGGTCTAGGTATCGATGCGACGAGTCCGGCGTTTGGCCCGCTTACCTGCAACGCTGGCGTCATCCGCGTGGCGGATGGCCATATTGAGCAGGTCATCGACGTGCGCTTCCCCGACAGCACGAGTGCCGATACCATCCGCGAGCAGCTCGATCCGCTCGTGGGCCGTTTTGGCGTGACGTGCCGTGTGGGTCGTGCGAAGGTGCCGTTCTCGGTCTCTGCCGACGATCCGGCCGTGAAGGCGCTTATTGATACCTATAACGAGTTTACGGGCAAGCATGCTGAGCCCTTTGCCATGGGCGGCGGCACGTACGCACGCAACTTTGCCCGCGCCGTGTCGTTTGGCCCCGAGGAGACCGGCTTGGAGCTGCCCGCATGGGGCGGCCAGATGCACGGCCCCAACGAGTGCGCCAACGAGGAACAGCTCAAGCAAGCGCTCAAGATCTATATTGTTGCGATCCTTCGTTTGAATGAATTAGAGCTTTAAGGTTACGGCGTTTTGCCAATCTAAGTTGCGGTGGAATAGTTCCTAGAATCGGCGGTTGATTTCCGATCTCAGCCGAACACATTAGGCGGACAGGCCGTTCCCGCAGC
>CAUFRY010000066.1 GCA_959028445.1 uncultured Collinsella sp.
AGCGGAACCTCGAGAAGTCGCCGACCTCGGACGCGAAGGCGGCGGCGAGCGCGAAGCCGCACCCCTTGATCGACTGGAGCGCCTCGACCTCCGCCGAGAGGGGGCCCGCCGCGACGGCGGCCCTGTACTCGGCGAGGAGGTCGTCGCGCGTCTCGGCGGCCGCCTCGACCTCGCTCCTCAGCGCCGCAAGCGCCCGGATGCCGCCGTCGTCGGCGGGCCGGACCTTGTCGAGCCACCTGAGGAAGTCGTACGTCCAGTACCTCCGGGGGTTTCCGGCCGGCGTCGTGCCGCCGTAGGCGTAGCCCCGGCGGGCCAGGAACGCCAGGAGCCGCTGCTTCGCCGCCGCGAGCCTCGCGGTCGCCGCGTCGTGGGCCCCGGCGAGGTCCCTGAGCCCCTCGATCTCGGGGGACGGCACCCATACCGGGGTGACGTCGTGCGACAGTATCGCCTTGGCCATCCTGGCCGCGTCGTTGCGGTCGTTCTTGGACGAGAGGTCTGCCGCCGACCTCGGGACCCTGGAGACGGCCGCGACGACGCAGTCGACGCCGAGCCCGGAGAGCTCCCTCTGCGGGGCGAAGCCGAGGTAGCCGCTCTCGTAGGCGGCGAGCGACGGGCCCGGGAAGCCCGACATCCACTCCGCGACCTCGCCCCACGGGTTGCCGCGGAACCTCCTCGTCACTGTCTCGCCCGTCTCCGCGTCGAGCGCGCAGACGGTGGTGGACCTGAGGTGTACGTCCATTCCGAAGGCGGTAGAATATCTAGGCACGGGAGCCTCCCAACCTCGTTGCGGCGCGGCTGCGCCTCTGGCACTTCAACAACATTGTCGCAGCCCCGACCCGCGGTCACGAGCGGGGGCTCCTGTCGTTTCCGTGCCCCTGGATTGGGTCATAGTGTCTGACTTCGCCAAAACATCGGCGTTGCCTTGATTCAAACTTGCCAAAAGGTAGTCGTTGGGGGACGTTCTTGTTTGACTAGTCGTTTAAGAACGTCCCCAACGACTACTTGGGGACGGAGGAAAAGGGATCATTTTCCGAAACCTTTCCGCAACAATCTGCTCTTCGCACTGCTCGACTCCGCTCGCAACGTCCCCTGCGCTACACTTAGTTGCACTGTGGCGCCGTTGCGCCGCGCCCGACCCAAGGGGGACACTCATGAAGAACACTCAGCTGCTGCTGATCAACGATATGTGCGGATACGGCAAGGTCGCGCTTTCCGCCATGCTGCCGGTGCTGTCGCACATGGGTTACCGTATCCATAACCTGCCGACGGCACTTGTGTCCGATACGCTCAACTATCCCAAGTTCTACATCCACGACACCACCGAGTACGTGCGCCAAAGCCTCGCTATCTGGGAGGAGCTCGGCTTTGAGTTCGACGCCATCTCGACCGGCTTTATCGTGACCGAGGAAGAGACGCGCATCATCTCGGACTTTTGCCACCGCCGTGCGCAAAAGGGCACCAAGGTGTTCGTTGACCCCATCATGGGCGACAACGGCAAGCTCTATGCGGGCGTGCCCGAGTCCACAATCGGTCTCATGAGGCACCTGCTCGAGTGCGCCGACTACGCGGTTCCCAACTACACCGAGGCCTGTTTGCTCACCGACACGCCTATCGTCGAGCAAATTACGCCCGATGAGGCCCGCGCCCTTGTGGACGCTGTGCGCGAGCTGGGTGCCAAGTCGGTGGTCATTACGAGCGCCGTAGTCAATGGCACGAACGCGGTTATTGGTTACGACCATGTGGCGGGGGAGTACTTTACGATTCCCTTTGAGCTCATTCCGGTCTATTTCCCGGGCACGGGCGACACGTTCTCGGCGGTGCTCGTCGGCCGCGTTATGGCAGGCTGGAGTCTGCAGCGCGCGACGTCCGATGCCATGCGCGTGGTGGCAGAGCTTATCGAACGCAATGCCGACCAAGAGGACAAATCGGCCGGCCTTCCCATCGAGGCCTGCCTGGATGTGATCGACCATGAGTAACGCCGGCGAGGGCGGCATCAGGCCTGCGGGCGAGAGCAAGCCGCTCGGCGCGTCGCGTGGCAAGCGTCCGCGTATCCGCGTGAGCTGCGTGGACCAGCTGGGTGCGTGCCGTTGTCACCATGGTCACAAGCCCGGCGACGTTTTTGACTTCGACCGAGACCGCGGCAAGATGTGCGCCATGGCCTGCCATGTGGGCTTTCCCTATATCGATATCCTGCGCTATGGCGGGACCGTGCCTGGAAACGAGCCCGGCGCGGCAAAGTTCTGCTGCCCCGAAGTCGATACACTGAACGTCTGGCTTGCCGAGATCGTTGACGAGTAGTCGAGCGCAATGTGGCAAAGGGACAGCCCCTTTGCCACATTCGCCGGTGGTGCCCCTTCTTTTGCCTATAATCTCAAATCTCTGCATTTCATTTGATTTTAGGTTCTAAAATTCTGCGTTTCATCGATAATCAAGCGTATAAAACTTTGCATTTCATTTGATGACACTGAGGAGAGAGCCTATGCTGCGCAGGAAAATAGCGGCAGAGCTGGAGCGTTGGCTGAAGTCTTCCGAGCAAAAGGCCTTGTTCATTACGGGTTCTCGCCAGATTGGCAAAAGCTATTCGATTCGCGCATTTGGCAAAGCCAACCATGCAACCTACATCGAGCTTAACCTCATGGAAAACCGCCAGGCAAAAGATGCTCTTCTCGAGGCGCGGGATGCCGATGATTTCATCAGCAGGGTGACGCTTCTTTCGGGAAAGTCGATTGCACCAGGCAAAACGCTCGTGTTTATCGATGAGGTCCAAGAGGCCCCCGACATCATGACGATGGCAAAGTTCCTTGTTGAGGACGGGAGGTGCCGTTGGGCGTTTTCGGGGTCAATGCTCGGGACCCAGTTCAAGGGCGTCAGGTCCTATCCCGTGGGGTATGTCCACGAGCTTAGGATGTTCCCGCTCGATTTTGAGGAGTTTTGCTGGGCAATCGGGGTGAGCGAGGGGGCTCGCCAAACGATACGTGACGCCTGTATCAGCGAGAGGCCCATTCCTGATTACATTCATGACGCGATGATGGCAAACTTCAGGACCTATACCGTTGTCGGCGGAATGCCGGAGGTCGTGCAGCGTTTTCTTGACACGCGGGGCGACCTTGCCTCTGTTCGTCAGCTGCAGTCAGAGCTCAACGAACAGTACCGGCGGGATATCTCCAAGTATGCAAGCGGGCGAGCCCTTCAGGCGCAGAGCATCTACGATCAGCTCCCTATTATGCTCGAGGGCGAAAACAAGCGCTTCGTGCTCAATTCCATTGACCCTAAGGCGCACTACGAGAAGTATCAGCGAGATTTTGTATGGCTTGTCGATGCCGGCGTTGCTCTCAAAGCCG